>JANMTF010000022.1:0-15726 GCA_031390175.1 Polaromonas sp. | reverse complement strand
GTCGGCGGGCAAGAAGCCATCCACGGCTTCATCCTGGACAAAGGCATGACAGGCCTCACAGCGCCCAAGATCGAAGGCAAGATGAGCCTGCGTGCGTCGATCACCGGCGAGATTGTGATGGACAACGTGTTCGTGCCCGAGGCCAACCTGCTGCCTAATGTCAGCGGCCTCAAAGGCCCCTTCGGTTGCCTGAACAAGGCGCGCTACGGCATCGCCTGGGGGGCCCTGGGCGCAGCAGAATTCTGCTGGCACGCCGCACGCCAGTACACGCTGGACCGCCAGCAGTTTGGCCGCCCGCTGGCGCAAACCCAGCTCATCCAAAAGAAGTTGGCCGACATGCAAACCGAGATCACCCTGGGCCTGCAAAGCTGCCTGCGCGTGGGCCGCCTGATGGACGAAGGCAAAGCCGTGCCCGAGATGGTCAGCCTGATCAAACGCAACTCCTGCGGCAAATCCCTGGACATTGCCCGCATGGCCCGCGACATGCATGGTGGCAACGGCATCCATGATGAATACCACGTCATTCGCCACATGATCAACCTGGAAACCGTCAACACCTACGAAGGCACGCATGATGTACATGCCCTGATTTTGGGCCGTGCGCAAACGGGGTTGCAGGCGTTTTACTAGGCCAGAGGCGCAAAACCTGGGTGCCTCGCGCCTGCCCGGCAAACTGGTGCGCAGCGAGGGCCAGGCATCTGCCCGGCCCAAAGACCTGGCTTACCGGCCGTGGCAGTGCAGAGCACCAAGCTTTGGCGCTCGCTTGGAAAGCCGTTGGGGCAACTACGGGGGCGGGTTGAGCACACCCGGGGTACGGCCCACCGGAGCGATTCACCGCTACCATTGCCCGATATGCAGGTCTACACTTTGGAGCTGGTGTCCCAAACTCCTCCAGAACAAGCAAACGCCGCAGATCTAGACCCGGCGCAACCCAGCCGCAACTGGGTGCTGCACTACCCCGCCAGCGATGTGCCAGAGGATGTGACTCTGCTGATCGACTTTCTTCATGAACAGGCTGCGCCGCTGCCGCGAAGCCAGAAGTCTGGGCGGCGCGATAGTTTCGACCCACATTGCCGTCACCAAACCCTACGGTTGTCTGTCGTCCACACTTCCAAGGGGAAATGCACGCTACACATACAATAGCTGCTTCCGCATTATTCTATTGGCCTACAGCTCGATAGCCACCTTAAAAAGACGAAAAGACTGCACATTTTGTATGTTTTTTCTGCTCGCTCAGTCTGCCAGCAAGTGACGTAGGCACACTAAATTATGCGAATTTGCGTACCTGCACAAATGGGTCGAGTCTATGTGACAGAGCGTGGACAGGGAACATTGGCAGTAGTGCGCAAGCAGCTCAACGTTTGGGTCGCCTACACTAGGACGCATACAGCTCGTATGCCTGCATTGGGCCTACCTTCGCGAGCACTATCATTGCCGATTCGCTATGCCTCCAGAACTCAACTTTCTCAAACCTCTGCTCTCCGTGCTGGCGCTTCCCCCTGCAGGAGGCTTGCTGATGATTGGCCTGGGGTTGTGGCTGATGGCGCGCTACCGTAGTCGCTTGGGCATCTCGGTAGCGCTGCTGGGCGTAGCTGCGCTGTGGATCGTCAGTTGCAACGTGTTTGCTGTGTGGATGGGGCAACATCTGCTGCCGTCCGTTCCTCATCTTCAGTTGGCTACGGCGGGCGCCACTTTGAAGCAGCAGCAAGTGCAGGCCATCATAGTGCTGGGCGGCGGGGCAGAAACACGCAACCGCGAATACGGCAAGGCGCAGCCCAGTGGTGCCACCGTCGCACGTATGCACTATGGCCTGGTGCTGGCGCGTAGCAGTGGGTTGCCCGTGGGTTTTAGCGGTGGCGTGGGATGGGCGGCGCAGGCTGGTTCGGACACCGAGGCCAGTGCCGTGCAGCGCTGGATGGCCCAGCTAGGCATGGGCCCCCTGCGCTGGTCAGAGAGCAGCTCACGTGACACCGGAGAAAACGCCGTGACGACCGCTGCCATGCTGCGCAAAGAGGGTATTGAGCGCATCGCGCTGGTAACCCATGCGTCGCACCTGCCGCGCGCCCAACGCGCCTTTGAAAAAGCAGGTCTTTTCGTCACGCCCGCACCCATGGGCTTTATCGAGCCGCTGCACTCCGCAGGCCTGGAGTGGCTGCCCAGCGCCGATGGACTAAGGCATTCCAGACACATATTGCACGAGTTATTGGGCATGGTTTTCACCAAATAGGCCAATTTCAGATTCGTTTGCACTTGACCCGTAGTTGCGCATCAGCTACATTAATAACCAATCGGTCATTAATCTTAGTTTGCAGTGAACCCAGAACTCCCTATCGACAACCCCGGCACCCGCAGAGAGCGGCGCAAAGAGTCGCGCCCGGGCGAGCTGTTGGCCGCTGCGCTGGACCTGTTCGTAGAAAAAGGCTTTGCCGCTACCCGGGCCGAAGAAGTAGCCAAACAGGCTGGCGTGTCCAAGGGCACGCTGTTTCTGTACTTTCCCACCAAAGAAGATTTGTTCAAAGCCGTAGTACGCGAGAACATCTCCAGCAAAGTGAACGAGGGCTTTGACGAGGTAGAAAAGTACCCAGGCCCTACCGCGCAGCTGGTGCCCTATCTGATGCAAGAATGGTGGCGGCGCTTTGGCTCTACCAAAGCCTCAGGTCTCACCAAGTTGATGATGAGCGAGGCGACCAATTTCCCCGAGCTGGCCACCTTCTACCATGCCGAGGTGGTAGAGCCCAACCTGCGCTTGATCCGCTGCGTGATCCAGCGCGGCATTGACAAGGGCGAGTTTCGCAAGGTCGATCTGGACTACGCGGTGTACGCCATGATCACCCCCTTGATTTATTTAGTCACCTGGAAGCACTCCATGGGCTGCTGCGTCGGCAGCCACCAGCAGATCGACCCCGAGCGCTACCTGGCGGCACAAGCCGACATGCTGGTGCATGGCTTGCTCAAGCGGGATTAACCTGCGCTTCACATCCATTTGTTACGCTTCACAACTTCTTTGGCACATACGATTTCATGAAAAAATATTGGAAATGGCTGTTGGCATTGGTCATATTAGCTGCACTAGCCACCGCAGGCATGCGCGTAGTGGCCGCCCGCAAGGCTGAGCAAGCCAAGGCCAACGCCCCCAAGCCCGAGGCCATCATTGAGCTAGCGGCAAGCGACATCGCTACGGCGCAGGTGCTGGAGCTGTCTGAAGGCTTGGCTATCTCAGGCTCGCTCAAGGCGGCCCACAGCGCAGTGGTCAAAGCCCGTGTCAGCGGCGAGCTGCAAGGCCTTACGGTGCGTGAGGGCGACGTCGTCAAGGCCGGGCAAATCATTGCCACGGTCGATGCATCCGAATACCAAGCCCGAGTACGCCAGGCCCAGCAAAGCGCCGATGCTGCCAAGGCGCAGATCGACATCGCCCAGCGCGCGTATGACAACAACAAGGCCTTGGTCAACCAGGGCTTTATATCGGCCACCGCACTAGAGACCACGGCGGCCAGCTTGGCCGGGGCTAAATCTACCCATGCATCCGCACTGGCAGGCGTGGATGTAGCGCGCAAATCGCTGGAAGACACCGTCCTCAAAGCGCCTATCAGCGGCATCATCTCGCAGCGCGCTGCGCAGCCGGGCGAGCGCGTGGGCATCGAGGCGCGGGTGGTGGAGATTATCGACATCAGCCGCCTGGAGTTGGAGGCTAATTTAGGCGCTGGCGAATCTGTTGACGTGCGGGTGGGCCAGCAAGCCAAGCTGCGCTTTGAAGGCCGCACCGAATCGGTGGCTGCCACGGTCACCCGCATCAACCCCAGCACAGTAGCCGGCAGCCGCAGTGTGTTGGTGTACCTCAGCGTGGCCAGCACCGCAGGCCTGCGCCAAGGCTTGTTTGCCCAAGGCAGCTTGGGCACCTCCAAAATCCAAACCCTCAGCGTGCCACTGTCTGCCGTGCGCAATGACAAACCTTCGCCCTATGTGCAGGTGGTGCAAAACAACAGCATCAGCCACCAAAGCGTAGAGCTGGGCGCCCGTGGTGATGCCCAGGGCACCACCATGGTGGCGGTGAAAAATATCAACGCAGGTACCCAAGTGACTTTGGCCAGTGCAGGTTTTATACGTGACGGCACCAAGGTGAAAGTTATCACGCCTGGCAGCGTGGCCAAAGCGGCTACAGACGCTGCTGCAACGGCCCCTTTAGCCGCAGCATCAGCAACCCCAACCTCTGCTCCGGCTCCAAAGCCTGCCGCCTCCTCCAGCAACTAAACCACAAAGCACCCTCCCCTATGTGGTTCACCCGCGTCAGCCTTAAAAACCCCGTCTTCGCCACCATGGTCATGCTGGCACTGGTGGTGCTGGGCATCTTCAGCTACCAGCGTTTGAAGATAGACCAGTTCCCCAGCATCGACTTTCCGGTGGTGGTGGTGATAGCCGACTACCCCGGTGCCTCGCCAGAGATTGTCGAAACCGAGGTGTCCAAAAAGATCGAAGAAGCGGTCAACTCCATTGCCGGTATCAACGCCCTCACATCCCGCAGTTACGAAGGCCAGTCTGTCGTGGTGATCGAATTTGCACTCGACATGAACGGCCGCAAAGCCGCCGACGATGTGCGTGAAAAAGTAGCCGCTGTGCGCCCTAGCCTGCGCGCCGAGGTGAAAGAACCCCGCGTGCTGCGCTTTGACCCGTCCAGCCGCTCGGTGTGGTCTATCGCGGTGTTGCCGAGTGATGCCCCCACGCTTGCCACTGCGTGTGCTGCGCTGCCCCCCGAGGGGGCGCGCGCTTGCTTGGAGCGGTCCAGCGCGGCGCGCCCTGTTCGTCCCCTCAGCGCCGTAGAGCTGACCAACTGGGCCGACCAAAGCTTGAAGAAGCGTTTGGAGAACGTGCGCGGCGTAGGCTCAGTCACCTTGGTGGGCGGCACCCGACGCGAGATCAACATCTACCTCAACCCACAGGCACTGGAGTCTTACGGCGTGAGCGCTGACCAAGTAGCCACTGCCGTGCGCAACGAGAACCAAGACCTGCCGGTAGGCGCAGTGCGCTCGCTCACGCAAGAGCGGGTGGTGCAGGTGCAAGCGCGCATGCAGCGCTCGGAAGACTTTGCCAACATCATCGTCACCCGTAAAGCTGGCACGGCCATTACCGTGGGCATGCTGGCCAAGGTGAAAGACGGCGCGCAAGAGGTAGAAAGCCTGGCCCTGTACAACGGCCAACGCACGCTGCTGCTGGCGGTGCAAAAAGCGCAGGACGACAACACTATTGACGTGGTGGACGGCCTGAAAAAAGCCATCGCCGACATGACGCCCCTGCTGCCCCCCGGCATCAAGCTCGAACCCATTGTCGACAACTCACGTCCCATCCGCGTGTCGGTCGATAACGTGCGCCGCACTTTGATAGAAGGCGCACTACTGACCATTTTGATTGTATTTTTATTCCTCAACTCCTGGCGCTCCACCGTCATCACCGGGTTGACTTTGCCTATCGCCTTGATCGGCACCTTCCTGTTCATGAACATGTTTGGCTTCACCATCAACATCATCACCATGATGGCGCTGAGCCTGTGCGTGGGCCTGCTGATTGATGATGCCATTGTGGTGCGCGAGAACATTGTGCGGCATGTGCAAATGGGCAAGACCCCTTACCAAGCCTCGTTAGACGGCACGCAAGAGATTGGCCTGGCGGTATTGGCCACCACCATGTCCATCGTGGCGGTGTTTTTGCCCATTGGTTTTATGGGCGGCATCATTGGCAAGTTTTTCCATGAGTTTGGCATCACCATCGTGGCCGCCGTGCTGATCTCCATGTTCGTCAGCTTCACGCTTGATCCGATGATGTCCAGCATCTGGCATGACCCGTCGATTGACCAGCATGGCAAGCCCTACGCGCCCGTCACTTGGTACGACAAAACCATTGGCCGCGTGACACACTGGTTTGAGAAAGCCACCGACCGTTTGATAGACGCTTACCAAGGCATTCTGCGCTGGAGCCTGAAGTTCAAAAAAACCACCCTGCTCATCGCTCTGTCGATCTTTGTGGGCAGCGTGTTCATGGTGCCTTTGCTGGGCACCGAGTTTGTGCCCAAGGCCGACTTTGGCGAGACCAACGTCACGCTGTACACGCCCGTGGGCTCGTCGCTCGAGGCCACCGAGACCAAAACCCGCCAGGCCGAGGCCATCATCCGCGAGTTTCCGGAGGTGCGCTACACGCTGTCCACCATCAACACTGGCAACTCGCAAGGCAAGATTTATGCGTCCATCTACATCCGCTTGATTGACAGAAAAGAACGCAAGCAAACGGTAGACCAAGTGTCCGCGCAAATCCGCGACCGCTTGAACCGCGTAGCAGGCATCACCATCACCAGCGCGGTGGGTGGCGACGCGGTGGGCGGTGGCAAGCAGGTAGAGTTCTCGCTCAAAGGCAGCGACCTGCGGGAGCTGGATCGCCTGACGGTGCAGGCCATGGCCAAGCTGAAAGACATTCAAGGCTTGGTCGATCTGGATTCGAGTGTCAAGCCCAGCAAGCCCACCATCGAGGTCGACGTGCGGCGCGAGGCAGCGTCTGACTTGGGCCTGAGCGTCACGCAAATTGGCAACAGCCTGCGCACCTTGGTAGCGGGCCAAACGGTAGGCAACTGGCGCGCCAGCGACGACCAAACCTATGACGTCAACGTGCGGCTATCACCCGATGCCCGCAACACCGTGCAAGACCTGGAGCGCCTGCCGTTTACCGTCACTTCCGCCGCCGACGGCAGCACCCGGGTGGTGCGGCTTAACCAAGTAGCCACCGTGCGCGAGAGCACCGGGCCCAACCAAATCAACCGCCGGGACCTGTCACGCGAGGTGGCGATTAACGCCAACGTGTATGGCCGCTCTGCAGGTGAAGTATCGGCCGACGTGCGCAAGGTGATGGACAGCATCACCATGCCGCCGGGCTACAGCTACCAGTTTGGTGGCAACACCAAAAACATGGCCGAATCGTTTGGCTACGCCGTGTCAGCCCTGGCACTGGCGGTGATTTTTATCTACATGATCCTGGCCAGCCAGTTCAAAAGCTTTTTCCAGCCCTTGGCCTTGATGACCTCTCTGCCCCTCACCCTGATCGGTGTGGTGCTGGCGCTGCTGCTGTTTCGCTCCACCTTGTCGATGTTCTCGGTGATTGGCGTGGTGATGCTGATGGGCTTGGTGACTAAAAACGCGATTTTGCTGGTGGACTTTGCCATCCGCGCCCGCGAGCCAGAGGTAAACGAACAAGGCAACATCATCGCCCCCGGCCTCGACCGTGAAAACGCCCTGCTGCTGGCCGCCAAAGTGCGCCTGCGCCCAATTTTGATGACCACCCTGGCGATGATATTTGGCATGGTGCCGCTGGCCTTTGCCTTGAGCGAAGGCGCTGAGCAGCGCGCGCCCATGGGCCAGGCCGTGATTGGCGGGGTGATCACTTCGTCCCTGCTCACATTGGTGGTAGTGCCCGTGGTGTACTGCTATATGGATGATTTTGCTAACTGGTGCCTGAGACTTTTTACCGGTAAAGCAGCGCAGCGCACAGACAGCCGCCAAAGCCCGCCTAAAATCGAAGGTTTGCCGCGCTCAGCCGAGTGAAGCACCCGAACACTATCTTGAAGAACGCACCATGAACATCGAACAAGCCCGCTTTAACATGATCGAACAGCAGATCCGCCCTTGGGACGTGCTGGACAACAGCATCTTGCAACTGCTGGCCAATGTCAAACGCGAAGACTTTTGCCCGCTGGCGCACAAAGCCCTGGCCTTTGTAGACATGGAAATCCCGCTGCGTGATGGCGGCACAAACGGCCAAAGCATGCTGTCTCCCAAAGTAGAGGCCCGCATGCTGCAAGACCTGGCCGTGCACAAGCATGAGAAAGTGCTGGAGATTGGCACTGGCAGCGGCTACATGGCAGCACTGCTGTCGCACCGCGCGCAGCGCGTGATCACCCTGGAGATCGTGCCCGAGCTGGCGCACACAGCGCGCGAGAACCTGCAAAAAGCCGGTATCCACAATTGTGAAGTGCGCACCGCTGACGGCTCCAAAGACCTGAGCGTTGACGGCCCGTTTGACGTCATCGTGCTGTCCGGCTCAGTGGCTCACATCCCCGCCAGTTTGTTGGCCCAGCTCAAGCCCGGTGGCCGCTTGGTCGCCGTCGTGGGAGAAGAGCCTATGATGCGCGCCACCTTCGTCACCAAGCCGGTACAAGCCGCTGCCACCGACGGCACCGTCACCACCCAGCCTTGGGACACCGTAGCACCGCGCCTGCTGGGCTTTGCTGAAGACTCCAAGTTCAGCTTCTAGCATGATCCCGCAAATTCGCCCCGCCGCCTTCGCCCAGTGGACTGTCGCCCAAGCGGGCACGCAAGCCTTGGTGCTGGATGTACGCGAGGCCTGGGAGTTCCATACCGCCGCCATTCGCCCGCTGGACGGCGCGCAAGCCTTTGACGTGCTCAGCATGCCCATGCAAGACATCCCCGCCCGCCTGGCCGAGCTGCCCACTGACCGCCCCATCGCCTGCCTGTGCCACCACGGCATCCGCAGCCAGCATGTAGCGCGCTATCTGCTGCAAAACGGCTTTGAACAGGTGGTCAACATTGCAGGCGGCATTGCCGCATGGAGCGACGAGGCAGACCCCTCGGTGCCGCGTTACTAACTTACCTCCCCATTAGCCTACCCCAGCTACCCCCTCAAAGGACCGTTATGAAAACGCCCCGCCTCCTATTGCTATCTGCCTTGGTCAGCGCCGTGTGCGTGCCCGCTTTTGCGCAAAACCTCTCGCAGCTGTACGAGGCCGCCCGCGTCTACGACGCTACCTACCAGTCAGCCAAATCACAGTACGAAGCCAATCTGTACCGAGCCGAGCAGGCCAAGGCCGGCCTGTTGCCGACAGTGGGCCTGAGCGCAGGCGGCAGTGTTGCGTATACCGAGAACTCCAACCCCAACGCCAGCCGCACCCCCATTAACCAAAACGTCTCTATCAGTGCCTCACAGCCCCTGTACCGCCCCGCCAACCGCGCCACAGCCGCCCAAGGCGAAAAGCAGGCCGTGCTGGCTAGAACCACCCTTGACAGCGCCGAGCAAGACCTCATCGTGCGCGTGAGCCAAGCCTACTTTGACGTACTGGCCAGCCAGGACAGTCTGGCCTTCGTCAAAGCCCAAAAAGCCGCTGTTGCCGAGCAACTGGCCTCCGCCAAACGCAACTTTGAGGTAGGCACCTCGACCATCACCGACACCCGCGAAGCCCAAGCCCGCTTCGATTTGGTGATAGCCCAAGAGATCGCCGCAGAAAACGACTTGCGCGTGAAAAAAATTGCCCTCGACATCCTGGTCGGCAAAGACAACTCCAACCCCAAACCGGTCGCCCTGCCTCTGGCCCTGCCAGCCCCCATGCCCAGCGATGTGAACACCTGGGTGCAGCAATCAGAGCAAGAGCACCCCAGCATCAAAGCCGCCGTGCTGGCCCTGGACGTGGCCAAACTGGAGACCGAAAAAGCCGAAGCCGGTAACCGCCCCACCCTGGACGCCACCGCCAGTCTGGCCACCAGCCGCAGTACCAACCTGGGCCCGCTCAATAACCGCTCACAAAGCGCCAGCGTGGGCGTAGCCCTGAACCTGCCGCTCTTTGCAGGCTACGCCATCCAAAACCGCATCAAAGAAACCCTGCAGCTCGAAGACAAAGCCCGCAACGACCTGGAAGGCGCCAAGCGCAGCATCGCCCAAGCCACCCGCACCGCCTACTTCGGCGTCGTGTCCGGCCAAGGCCAAGTCAAAGCATTAGAGGCCGCCGAAGCCTCCAGCCAAAGCGCCTTGGACGCCAACAAGCTAGGCTACCAAGTGGGAGTGCGCATCAACATCGACGTGCTCAACAGCCAAAGCCAGCTCTTCCAAACCAAACGCGACCTGGCCAAAGCCCGCTACGACGTGCTCGTAGGCGGCCTCAAGCTGCGCCAAGCCAACGGCACGCTCAAATCTGAAGACATTAACGCTGTCAATAGCTTGTTAGCCAGATAAGGCTGCGGGGATTCAACCCGCGCATCCTAAGCCTAATCAGGCTCTGGCATCATGTGCCGCATGCTGGACATCGTGGTGCTGTTTTTTCTGCTGGGCCTGCTGGGCCTGCTGGCCCTGCTGGGCGCGCTGGGCGGCAAGCTGCCGGTCATCCGGCCGCAGAAGTTTTAACCTACTTAACAGGCCGGTGCAGCGCGCAAATCTTGTTGCCATCCGGGTCACGCAGATACGCCAGATAGATCTTGCCCGTGGGGCCTTCGCGAAAGCCCGGTGGGTCTTCACAGGTGGTGCCGCCGTTGGCCACACCCGCCGCATGGAACGCGTCGCCCTGCTCGGGCGACTGCATGGTAAACCCAATGGTGCTGCCATTGCCATGCGTAGCAGGCGCGCCATTGATGGGCGTGGTGATGCCAAACGTGACTGAACATAGTTTTCTTCGTGGGGGCCAGCATGGGCATAGGGCTGACGATAAGTGCACGACGCTATGATTTTGAGACAGAACTTCAGTGCATACTTGGGTCGGTAATATTCTTGCGTACTCGATACACACTTTACTATGTCGCCTAAAACCAAACTGCCTCAGCCAACCACATTGGACTTCAGTGCCCTGGTTGCGGCCATTCAGCAAGCGCATGCCTACAGTGCAGCAGCGGCAAGCCGGGCGGTGAATACGCAGCTGACTTTGCGCAACTGGCTCATTGGGGCATACATCCACCACTATGAGCTGCATGGCGCAGACCGGGCCGATTATGGCGACCGTCTTTTGCCTCAACTGGCCGAGCGTTTGGGTAATAAAGGCATGGTGCGCACACAAGAGCGAGAGCTACGCCGGTTTCGCTCGTTTTATTTGGCATATCCGCAGATTTGGGAGACGCTGTCTCCCGAATCTTTGCCCGCCCTAGCCTTGCCAATTCGGGAGACAGTGTCTCCCGAATTGCCCGGCCAGAAGCTTCTGGAGTGTTTGTCGTTCAGTCATTTTGCAGAACTCCTGAACATTGGAGACCCACTGCAAAGAGCTTTTTATGAGCTGGAGTGCCTGCGCGGCAACTGGTCGGTGCGGGCACTGCAGCGGCAGATCAGTTCGCTGTATTTTGAACGCTCGGGGCTGTCGCTAGACAAAGACAAACTCTCAGCCATGGCGCACACAGCAGCAGAGCAGGCCCAACCCCGGCTGGCAATACGCGACCCGTATGTTTTTGAATTTTTAGGGCTTAAGCCCAGTGAAACGGTAGCCGAGTCTGACCTAGAGCAAGCCATGCTGGCCAACTTGCAAGAGTTTTTGCTAGAGCTGGGCCACGGCTTTTGCCTGGAGGCGCGGCAAAAGAGCATCTTGATTGGGCAGACACGCGGCTTTGTAGACTTGGTGTTTTACCACCGCGTGCTCAAGTGCCATGTACTGGTGGAGCTGAAGGTAGACACGTTTCGCCACGAGCACATTGGCCAGCTCAACACCTATGTAGCGTGGTTTGAAAAAAACATGATGCAACCCGGAGACAACCCGCCAATAGGCCTGCTGCTATGCACCGGAAAAGACCATGCGCTAGTGGAATATGCACTGTCTGGCATGAGCAGCCGCCTGTTCGTATCCAAATACCAGCTAGAACTGCCCAGCAAAGAGCTACTCCAACGGTTTTTGGATGACAAACTGAAAGAAGTTAGCGGCGCAAGCTGAGCGCCAGCCTTCTGAGCGCCGCGCGCCTAACCACGCCTAACTTCTCAGCTACTTAGCAGGCCGGTGCAGCGCGCAGATCTTGTTGCCATCCGGGTCACGCAAGTACGCCAGATAGATCTTGCCTGCGGGGCCTTCGCGAAAGCCTGGTGGGTCTTCACAGGTGGTGCCGCCGTTGGCCACACCCGCCGCATGGAACGCGTCGCCCTGCTCGGGCGACTGCACGGCAAAGCCGATGGTGCTGCCATTGCCAAACGTAGCCGGCGCGCCATCGATAGGCGTGGTGATGCCAAACGTGCCGGTGGGGCTGCGGTAGAAATAGCGGTTTTTGTTAGCCACGCCTGGGGCAATGCCCAGCGTGCCTAAAAGCGCGTCGTAAAACTTCTTTGACCTTTCAAGGTCATTTACACCAAACATCACATGACTGAACATCGTTTGTCTCCGTTATGGCCCGGGGTGGGCGAAGGGCTAATAGTAGCGGATGGCGGCAGCGGGTTGGTTGGTTGCGGCGTAGTGCGCCGTATGAAGTGATGTGAATAGCTGCCAAATTCCAGATTCATTCAGCGTCAGACGAACCAGAAGTTTTTAGTTCGGAAAACTTAGCCGCCATCGTCGGGTTGCCCCGCGTCAGCTTTTTGATCGTTACATCCTGCGCTTTATCGTTCGCAAGACGTAGATTCCTGTCTGTGCCAAGCAGCGCGTCCTTGGTTTTCTGCAGATGGTCGATAGATTTGTCGATCTCATCGATTGCCTTTTTAAAGCTATTGGAGGCGAGGTCGTAGTTACGCGCAAATGCCGTCTTGAATGTTTCGAGGTTGTTTTCGAAGTTGGTGATATCAATGTTCTGCGCCCTCACTAGCGCGAGCTCTGATTTGTACTTGAGCGAGTTCATTGCGGCATTGCGCAGCAATGTGATGATGGGAATAAAGAACTGTGGGCGGACGATGTACATCTTTGGGTACCGGTGAAACACGTCAACGATTCCGGTGTTGTAAAGCTCACTGTCCGGCTCCAGCAGAGAGACCAGCACGGCATACTCGCACCCCTTCTCAAGGCGATCTTTGTCCAGCTCCTTCAGAAAATCCTCGTTCTTGTTCTTGGTAGAAGTACGGTCGTTTTCGTTCTTCATTTCGAACATGATCGAGACGATCTCGGTGCCCGCCTCATCCGAGTCGCGAAAAATGTAGTCCCCCTTGCTGCCAGTCCGCGCGTCGTTGTCTTTCTCGAAATAGGCCCTGGGGAAAGCTGTCGCTCGAATGCGGTTGAACTCCGTCTCGCAGTGCTGCTCCAGCGTTTCGCCCACCATCTTGGTGGACAGGCGGGCCTTCATGTCGCGCAGGCGCTCTATAGCGTCGTCGCGGTCTTTAATCTGCGTCTCATACTTGTCTTTAAGCGACTTCTCTGCGAGTTGTTTCTCAAGCTCAGCCCGCGCCAGGCCGTTTTTCAGCGCGTCGCGCTCCCTCTCAACCACGCCAACCGCCTCGGTAATCGCGAGTTTTTGTACAACACCCGTGGCGTCCAGTTTGGCCTTTAGACCCTGAATTTCCGCGTCCTTGGTTGCGGCGGCATTTTGCAGCCCGCTCATAAGCTTGGCCTCAGCTAGCTCTGAGGCAGCTTGCCTGTCACGCTTAGCCTGCGCAAGTTCGTTCGCCAGCGCGTCACGCTCCTTCTGTACAGCACTAAGGGCCTCGGTCACGGCCAGCTTGCGCGCCACCTCACCGGCATCAAGCTTGGCCTTGAGTGCCTGGATTTCGGAATCCTTGGCTACCGCAGTCTTCTGCATGGCGCTGGCAACCTGGGCCTGGGCAAGCTCGACGGCATTGCGCTTGTCTTGCTCGGCCAATTCAAGCCGCTCATGCAACTGCTGCTCGAACGCGCCGTCGCGAACTTGCTTCAGAATGTCTGCGTACCCGGCCTCGTCGATTTTGAATGCTTTGCCACAGTGTGGGCAGATGATTTCATGCATATCTGTGCGTTCTGCTTTTGTTAGTTGTTGACGAGTGATTCATATCGCGGGGCCACGTCTCAACAGTCATGCCATGAGTGATAAAGGTCGATAGGTGTGGCTGCCCTCCCGTCCGGCCATGTGAAGTGTCGTTTGTGTGTTGTGAGGTAGAGGCCTTGGCAATTTTGGCTGCTTGCCTCGATCACACATGACAAATCGGAAGGCTCACCAAGACCGACTCGAGTTTTTGGTGCCGCAAGTGAATCAGCAAGGTGGCGAGTAATGCAGAATCTGTCCCGCGCATATCCGATCATGATGCCCTGCTGCATGGCCGATGCATACGCCCCAATCACAAAGCGTTCGATTCCTGAAGTCTGCTTTCCCACAGCACAGTAATGAGCAAGCAATGGATGCTTACGGCCTACGGGCTTGCATTCGGCGAAAAGAGAGTCTTGCACCCGATTATGGGTTTGACAAAGCTCCCGCTGAAGGCGGAAGACTAGATCAGGCTTTCTGCCTTTACTTTTCTCGTCATGATTGGCTGTGGCACTCTCACGAGTCACGCTGCGAATGAAACTGAGATCAAGACCGCTGCTGTCGTCACACATGAGTCGGTTCTCTAGCATGTCCTCCAACCAAAATGTGATGTCGTCTTCATCTGCGTTTGCCAAATCACGACCATCGGACCGGATAAGCGCAAATGCCCGCTCCAGAGCCAGATGAACAGCAGCAATCCATCGCTCCGGAAGTCGCGGATGCGGCACGCGGTAAGTTCGGGTGCTGGCACGGGTAAAGAAGCCTTGACTCATTTGCGAGCGGGCAAGGGAAAGCACTGCTCTAGATGTTCCTCAGCGATGTGCAAGGCGCAAAGGCGAGCACGGCTTCGGGTCCAGAACCGACGTTTATTGAGCAGCCCGATGATCAAGCCGCCGTCAGGCAAATGCATCACCACACGACTGGCGGCACTGGCGCTGGCTTCACCGACAAGGCTGGTGATGAGCTGGTCTGAGGGAGCCCATGTATCGCCGTCCAAGAGCAGCGTTACAAAAGCCCAGGGTTGTTGCCAATCCCCCACCAGTCGAGGCACGAGCCCCGCCTTTACCGTCTGTCCAACCGCCTTGAAGAATGGCTGAATGGCCTGCTCCAACGTGCGGACAAAGGTTGCAGCTTCATCGGGTGGCACAGCACGCATGGCTTGTTCGCGCACCACTGCGTAGGGACCGTTGAAGTTGACAGTGTCAGCGACCACTTGTTGTTCGACATTCTTTAGGCCGAACAAACTACCGACAAAAACATCAAGCGCCTGCAAGTCTTTTGTCTGGCGCGAGTCCAGCATGTCGGCGAGCGCGAGGGCTTGCTTGCGCTGCTTTTGGTTGAGGTCGGAGAGGTTTGGGAAAGGGAAGGCGTCGAGGTCTTCCTTCATGAAAGTGCGTCGGCTAGCGCCAATTCTGGAACTCCTCATGTAACAAAAGTGACGAAATAAGGAGCTGTGGATCAGCACGCTTAACAAGGACAACACCAATCTACATTCATCATGCCCAAAAGCTGAATAGCCAAAGTAACTCTGTGAGAAGCAAACGTTGTTGTTCCAAAAACAGAATCCTGTTGAGGCATCCTCATCTGATCCAAGCGCTTGCGGAATCACAATAAGTGGACTTTTATAAAGTTCCTCCTTGCGAGCGCTCTCGATTTTCCTGCTTCCATATAACTCGACAAAAGTCTGTGCGGTAAGCAGCGACGCCCCTACAATTGCCTCCTTGGTCTCCATCACAGGCAGCTTCAGCAACCATTGCGGCGGCTTTTTGGTTCCATTTTTCAGACTAAAGCCATTGCCACTGACCAAATTGCACTTAGCCCAGAAACTGCCAATGGACTGCATCTCCGCTACCGTGCATAGCTTCTCCATGACCTGAACATCCAAAGTACTGCCAATAGCAAGTGCTTTGCAAAGCCACGGGCTGTTAATAACAGATTGGGCGGTGATTTGATAGGCGGATTGGTAATCCAGCCGAAACTCACCGCGCTTGGCTAACTCATCCTCTCGCACGGGCGTCGCGAGATGAAACGTCTGCATTTCCAGATCAGGCCTCGCATTCTTGCTCCACAGCAAAATCCAAGG
>JANMTF010000446.1:0-25805 GCA_031390175.1 Polaromonas sp. | reverse complement strand
TAAGCCAGTAAATCTGCCACGTCCAACATGCGCTGCGCTACATCAGAGAGTTTTAGTCCTTTGTCCATCGCGGTCTTGCGCAGCTTGTCGTAGGCGGCTTGCTCGCTCAAGCCTTGGCGGGCCATCAGCACGCCTTTGGCGCGGTCGATGACTTTGCGCTCTTGCAGCTCCCCTTTTGCGTCAGCAATCTCGCGGCGCAGGCCCTGCTCATGCTCGAAGCGGGCCATGGCCACTTCTAAAATGGGCCGTATGCGTTCGGGAGCCAGCCCCGCCACGATGTAGGCCGACACGCCAGCGGCCACCGCGTCTTTCACGTGTCTGGTGTCGTTGTCGTTGGTAAACATCACAATTGGGCGGCGTTCGTTGCGCGTGGCCACCACCACATGCTCCAGTGCGTCACGTGCGTCGCTTTCTGCATCCACTATCACCATATCTGGTTGTAACTGTGCGAGACGCTGCTCTAAAAAACTGTCGGCGGGCAGCACGGCAATGAGGTTGTAGCCGTTTTCCAGCAAACCAATACGCAGTTGGCGCGAACGCTCTGCCTCTTGAATCGCGTGATTATCTGATGCGTCGGGTGAGAGAGATATGGGCGCGACGACAACGATGCGCAGGGTTTGTGCATCAGGCGTGCTCAGAACGTTAAAAACAGGATCAAACGGGTGCATATAAAGCCATAGTTGCAAAAATCGCGCCAGCCGTTTGCGCAAACCGACGGAAGAACACCTGAAAGCCGCCTTCGCGGGCGAATCTCAGGCGAACCGTTATGCCAAGGCTTTGGCTGAGTTGGTGGATGGATTGAGGTTGTAAAGCCTGAAGAAAAAGGCAGGACGCAGAGGACGCAAAAATTACGCAAAGGGCGCACAAGAAGACAACAAATACCCAAATTTGAAAAAAGAGCTGTTTAGTAAAACTGGACAACTCATCCCCATTGTGTGTATTCGTTTTGCGTCCTTTGCGTAGTTTTTGCGTCCTCTGCGTCCTCTGCGTCCTGCCCCCGATCCCGATCCCGATCCCGATCCCGAATCGAAACTGCAGGAAACACACCATGCTGTTAACCGGAAACATCACCCCCAGACAACTTGATGAGCCTGGCGCAATACCGCAAGTATTGCAAAGACCATAAAGCCGAAGTACTGGCGCATCGCTAGCTGCGCCGTTTGATTGGCTTGGAGGGCCGCATGTTTGTCGAGGTAGAGGGCCATGCACGCGTCTACGCGATGGCCGATGAAGACCTGGGCCGCGAGCGCGACGCGAAGACCTCCGCCGTGCACTTTGTGTGCTTTGAGTTCACCCCGCGCATATCTCCATCCCGGAGGAAACACGAGACCTTTTGGCGGGTGACTTGCGTTAAACGGCGATAACAATAGCTATATATTTTATAGCTTCTCCCGCAATATTCTAAAAGGCTAGTGGCCTATATCATTGTGAAATCTTGCGGGCCTCTTCGATTTGGTATTCAAAGTAGCGTTGAAAGCTAAAGACGATGCTGCTCATCATGCAGGTGGCGCCTATGAACAGGGACAGCACCAGCGCTCCAATGGTGAGCCAGTTGGTTTGGCCGGGCAGAGCCTGCGGGTCTAGCGTCGGGTTGAATTTGGCGTTCCATTTGTCGGGCGCCATCAGGCCGTACACAATGGCGGTAAGCGAACAGGCCGCGATGGTAAAACCCAGCAGCGGGATCAGCACCCAGCTCCAGGCATCGTCTTGGCCAAACTGTTCTACCCGGGCGATGCCGTACAGGCCCAGTGCGGTTGGTATCGGTAGCAGCCAGCCGAGCATGTCGCCCAAACCGTACAGGTAAAAGCGGTGCAGGCCCATAGGGCCGCCGACGAAGGCAAGCCAGGCAGCCATTGTTTTGTTTTTAGTCATGCGGTCGATGATAGCGGGCGCGGCTTGCCGAGAGTCAATCGGGGCTTATTCTGCGGGGGTGCTGTCGCCTAAGCCCAGCGTTTTTTCCATCATCACAATATCTCGCCATTGGCCAAACTTCCAGCCGCAGGACTTGACCGTGCCGATCAGGGTGAAACCACAGGCACGGTGCACCCCGATGGAGCCTGCGTTGGCAGAGTCGCCAATCACCGCCATGGATTTGCGAATACCACCGCGCTCCAGTTGGGCTAGTAGCTCGGTGAGCAGGAGCTTGCCCAGTCCCTTGCCACCTGATTGGGGCGCCATATAGATCGAGTCTTCCACGCTAAAACGGTAGGCCGGACGGGGCTTGAACCAGTTGGCGTAGGCAAAGCCCAGCACCTGCCCGGCCTCTTCGAGCACGAGATACGGGAGTTTTTTACCCAGCACATCAGCGCGGCGTGCGGTCATATCTGCTAGCGACGGCGGCTCGGTCTCGAAAGTGCCGGTGCCATGCAGTACATGGTGGGCGTAGATGGCTTGGATGGCGGGGATGTCGGTCTCAAGGCTGGGGCGAATCAGGGTCATGGCGGTGTCTTGTAAATGCGGGATGTGAACGGGTTAAGAGGGCGTACGTCAAACAAGGTTATAATCATAGGCTTTGCAGCGTGTCGCTGGCCGGGTGGCTATGTCGCGTGTCTCAAACGCAGCAAATAAAATTTACCCCACCCGAAGGAACATATTATGGTCGTCATTCGACTCTCTCGCGGCGGCGCAAAAGCCCGTCCGTTCTACAACATTGTGGTCGCTGACAAGCGCACCCGCCGCGACGGTAATTTTATCGAACGCCTCGGCTTTTATAACCCCATCGCTATCGAAGGCGAAGAGGGCTTGCGCATTGCACAAGACCGCTTGGCCTACTGGAAAAGTGTCGGTGCACAGGCATCGCCTACCGTTGAGCGCTTGGTCGCCCAGCTGGCTGCCAAAACCAAAGCTGCTTGATTGCGCTGCTGTCCTGCGCTTGATAGCTGGCATGTTGACTCTCACTTAACGAGCGGCATGCTGCCTTGCTAAATGAGCGACACCTTACCTTGTCTTGAGTCTGCGCAATTACCCGCAGACGCTATCGAAGTAGGGCGCATTGCGGATGCCTGGGGCATCAAAGGCTTTTTCAAAGTCATCCCCTACAGCGCCTCGCCCGAGGCGCTTTTTTCTTCCAAGCGCTGGTACCTGCTGCCACCCGAGCCACGCCCCGGCGTGGTGCTCAAGGCCCAAGCCGCCTTTACCGGCTGCCAACTCATCAAGGTGCGCAGCGCCAAAGAGCATGCCAATACCATCGTGGTCGAGGTGGATGGCTGCAACGACCGCAACATGGCCGAGCTGCTTAAAAGCGCCCGTATTTTCATAGCGCGATCCTCCTTTCCTACGGCCGCCAGTGACGAGTTTTACTGGGTAGACCTGATGGGTCTGGCGGTGGTCAACCGCGAAGGTGTCAACCTGGGTGTGGTGAAAGATCTCATCTCCACCGGCCCGCAAACCGTGATGGTGATTGAGGCTGAGGTTGAAGGCAAAAAGCTGGAAACACTGATTCCCTTTGTGTCGGTCTATGTAGACGATGTGAGCCTGGAGAACAAGCGCATCACGGTGGACTGGCAACCCGATTATTCGGATTAAAGCCAGGTTTTAGCCCGCTGGCTGGACCAGTCACTGGTCGCGTCTCGTTGCAGCACACGGCTTCACAAGTAAGCAAGTAAGCAAGTAAGATCGAAACCACCATGCGCTTGGACATCATCACCCTTTTCCCCGAGCTGTTTGCGCCCTTCATGCAAACTGGTATCAACCGCCGCGCGTTTGAGGCGCAGAGCGATGGCAGCAAGCTGGTCGATGTGCACTTTACCAACCCGCGTGACCACGCCAACGGCAACTACCGCCGCATAGACGACCGCCCCTTCGGCGGTGGCCCCGGCATGGTGATGATGGCCGAGCCGCTGGCGCGCTGTATCGAGGCGGTGCGCGTAGAACGGGGCGAGCCTGACAGTGCGCAGTGCCCGGTAGTGCTGTTTTCCCCCATTGGCCAAACCCTTAACCATGCCCAAGTCCAGCACTGGTCAGACAGCCAAGGCGCGATTTTGATCTGCGGCCGCTATGAGGGCCTGGATCAGCGTTTTATTGACCAGTTTGTCACCCAGCAAATCAGCCTGGGTGATTTTGTGCTCTCGGGTGGCGAGATAGCCGCCATCGCCTTGCTCGATGCGGTGGCGCGCCTGCAACCCGGCGTGCTGGGCGATGCCGACAGCCACGCGCAAGACAGCTTCAACCCCGCCGTCAACGGCATGCTGGACTGCGAGCACTTCACCCGCCCCGAAGTGTGGCGCGGGCAGGAGGTGCCCGCAGTGTTGCTATCAGGCAACCATGCGCACATAGAGCGCTGGCGCACAGCGCAGCGCCGCGCGTTGACTGAGCGTTTGCGGCCCGATTTGCTGTAAATCTGACGTAAATTTGGCACACCCTTAGGCGCGGCGCGGCGCTAAGTGCTAGACTGGATTACATATATTCCAGTGCCACATCTACAACCCCAGCGCCATGAAACCCCGACAAACCGTCATTACCAAGGGCTTTTGGGCTGTGGCTTGTACCTTGGCCATACTCTCACATGGTGCATGGGCGCAACCCAGACCCTTGAGCAACACAGCCAAAGCAGGTTTGGGCTTGGTAGTCGCCGACCAAGGCTATAAAGGCCTGGGGTTTAAATCCACGGTCATTCCTGCACTCCAAATTCAAACCTCACGCTTTTCACTGCGCGGCACCAGTGCAGAGTTCATAGTGACCGATCCAGCCAACCAAGACATGTCGGTCAACTTGCGCGCCGATCTATTGCTGCAGGGTTACAAAGAATCCGACGCCCCGATTTTTGCGGGCATGGCGCGGCGCAAACCGAGCTTGCTTTTGGGTGTGGGCACGAATTTTGTAACGCCGGTGGGGCAAGTGTGGCTGGAGGCCGGGGCGGACGCCACGGGCAACAGCAAAGGCTTGCGCACCGAGGTGGGCCTGGGCTGGCGTATCAACTCCAGCACCGTACTAGGTAAGTGGTCGCTCGCGCCGTATGTCAGTGCCCAGCACAACAGCGCCAAGTTGACCCACTATTATTACGGCGTACCCTTGGCCGAAGCGGCGGCAGGCCGCGCGGCATACGAGCCGGGTGCTGCCACCAACTTTAATCTGGGTCTGTCGGCCAGTACCGACCTGAGCCCCAATCTCAGCCTCGTGCTGGGCGCACGCTACCGTGGCTACGGCAGTAGCATCCGCCAAAGCCCGCTGATGGACAGTGCCAGTGGCCTGAGTGGCACGGCATCGGTGTTGTACCGCCTTTACTAGGCCTGCTGGCCCTGTCATCGAAAGCGCTGTGGTTCGGGCTATAATGGAGGGCTTTTCGATCCTCTACCCGCCGCGACACACTCATGCAGTGAAAAGAGTCGCCCCTAGTGTAGCCGGCATGATCGAAGTGTGTGTAGAGAAATTTTATGAACTTGATCGAAACCCTCGAAAAAGAAGAAATTGCCCGTCTGGGTAAAGTCATCCCCCCATTCGCACCTGGCGACACCGTCATTGTGAACGTCAACGTGGTTGAAGGTACGCGCAAGCGCGTGCAGGCCTACGAAGGCGTGGTCATTGCCAAGCGTAACCGCGGCCTGAACAGCAGCTTTATCGTGCGCAAAATCTCCAGCGGCGAAGGCGTGGAGCGCACGTTCCAGCTGTACAGCCCATTGATCGCCAGCATCGAACTCAAGCGCCGTGGTGATGTACGCCGCGCCAAGCTGTACTACCTGCGTGACCGCAGCGGCAAGTCGGCTCGCATTAAAGAAAAGCTCACCCGCAGAACTACTGCTCCTGCAGTGGTGGCAGCACCTGCCGCAGCATAAAGCTTCCCGCCTTTATAGAAACCGCCAAAGCGTCAAGCCTGGCGGTTTTTTTACGGTTTCAGATATTGCATGACCTTCGTTCCCCTCTCCAAAATCCCCAATTTTGACCCACGTTCGGTGCCTTTGATCGGGTTTGATGCGCATCTGGCAGCAGTGCCAGCGGCATCACTGAGCGCCCAGGCGCTTCGCAGTCGCTTTGACAAACCGCCACAGTGGACACCCGAGGTGCGCGAAGAGCCCAGCTTCAGTGACCGCCAACCTGCCCAAGCGGCGGTGTTGATTGCCATTGCTTTGGCCGATGGCGTGACGCGCCACGAGAGCACCATACTGCTGACCCAGCGCACCACCCATCTGTCTACCCACTCAGGGCAAGTTGCGTTTGCAGGGGGCAAGGTAGACGCGACCGATGCCGACGCTACCGCAGCCGCCTTGCGTGAGGCTCAGGAAGAGGTGGGCTTGGACAGCCGTTACTGTGAGGTGCTGGGTACCTTGCCGCGCTACATCACCGGCACGGCTTTCCACATCACCCCCGTGGTGGCCTTGGTGCAGCCGGGCTTTACCCTGCAAGCCAATCCAGACGAGGTGGCCGATGTGTTTGAAGTACCGCTGGCATTTTTAATGAACCCGGCCCACCACGCCCGGCATGAACTGATTTGGTCAGATATGCGGCGCGAATGGTTTTCCATGCACTGGCAGGGCACCGCTGCTGCGCCAGATGACCGCTTTGTCTGGGGCGCGACGGCAGGCATGCTGCGCAACCTGTACCGCTTTTTGAGCGCCTAGCTTGAAGTGTCATTCCGTCTCCTGTGTGGTGCTTGCGTGCTGCGCTGGCGAGCTGGCGGATAGCACCAAAGGGTAGGTGAAAACCGTCCCATTAATTCACGGCCCAAGCGCGCTATGATGATCCTAGTTACTATGACATTGGCATGAGTTTTTTCGCTATTCTTTTTGCACTACTGGTTGAGCAAATAAGGCCGTTACCGATGGGTAATGCGGTCTACGCGCTAGCGCGCAGCTGGGCGGGTACGGCCAGCAAGACGCTCGACGCGGGGCAAACCCCCCATGGCTGGCTGGCGTGGAGCGCGGTGGTGCTCTTGCCCGCCGCAGCGGCCTTGGTGGTGCATTGGTTGCTGGTTTGGTTCCTGGGCTGGCCCGGTGTGGTGCTGGCCTTTGCCATGCATGCGGCGGTTCTGTACGTGACTTTGGGTTTTCGCCAGTTCAGCCACCATTTCACTACCATCCGTGAGGCCCTTGAAGCAGGCGATGAAGATGCCGCCCGCAAAGCCTTGGCCCGATGGAAGCAGGTGGATGCCAGCGACCTGCCCAAGAGCGAAATCGTGCGCCATGTGATCGAGCATTCGGTGTTGGCCGCGCACCGCCATGTGTTTGGCGTGCTGGGTTGGTATGCGCTGTTGGCGGCCTTCGGCTTTGGCCCTGCGGGTGCCATCATCTACCGCATGAGCGAGTTTGCGCAGCGCTACTATGCGCGGCGCAGGGCTCAGACGGATAAATTCCATACCAGCGCCTCATTGCTGGCGGCAGCGCAGCAAGCCTGGTTGGTGGTGGACTGGCTGCCTGCGCGCGTCACATCGTTGGGCTTTGCGATTGTGGGCAATTTTGAGGAAGCCATCGACAGTTGGCGCAACTTTGCCCAGCGCCTGGCCCGCACCGGCCTGGCCGACGGCATGAACGACAACGATGGTGTGGTTTTGGCCGCAACCTCGGGCGCTTTGAATGTGCGCTTGGGCGGCGAGGCGCTGAAAGAGGTGTTCTCACCCATGGCCTCGCAAGCTTTTCAGGCCGATGCCGCCACGCCCTTAGGTGCCCAATCCACCCCCGAAACCACCGCAGGCCGCGAGCCTGGCGTAGCGCATCTGCGCAGCATTGTGGGCTTGGTGTGGCGCAGTGTGGTGCTGTGGATGCTGCTGCTGGCGCTGTTGTCTCTGGCGCGCTTGCTTGGGTAGTTTTACAAGCATTTTAGGCCTGTAGCCCAATAGAATATTGCGGGAGCAGCTACTAAATTAATAGTCGCTGCATGCGCTGGTCACTGCTTAATACACCGGCGGCGCACTCAGCTCGGCAAACAGTTCGCCATACAACCTGTAGCGCCGTGCACAAATATCATCTGCTTGCGGGGCAGACTTCACCGCTGCAATCACACCGCAGCCTGGCTCGTGCAGGTGGGTGCAGTTGTAGAACTTGCAGTTGCCCAAATGCGCAGAGATGTCGGGCATGAGGGAGGCGAGACCTGTGGGCTCGATGTGGTGCAAGCCAAATTCTTGAAAACCGGGGGAGTCGATCAAGGCTGTTCGTGCTGTTGCGGGTGGCGCTGCATGCGCCGCGGTGGCTGGTGCACTGGCAGAAGTTGATGCACTGGCAGAAGTTGATGCACTGGTCGATGTTGGTGCACTGGCAGGTGCCGGGGCATCGCCCACCCAGTACAGGGTAGTGCTGGTCGTGGTGTGCTTGCCAGAATTTAAAGCTTGCGAAATTTCGTTGGTCAGCACCCGCGCACCGGGGGCCAGCAGGTTGATCAAGGTGCTTTTGCCGCTGCCGCTGGGCCCCAATATGAGGGTGGTTTTGCCTTCCAGGTGCTTCATCAAATGCGCTTTGTCCACATCACTGGACAAGCGCAAACTCAGAGGCAGCACGCCGTAATGCATATGCCGGTAGGGTGCAAGGCGTTGCCAGGCCAGTTCAAACGGCTCAGGCAAATCGCTCTTGTTCAGTGCAATGATGGCCTTGATCTTGGCGGCCTCGCAGGCGATGAGCGCGCGGGTGAGCTGGTGCTCTGAAAACTCAGGCTCGGCGGCGATCAGGATCAGCACCTGGTCCAAATTGGCGGCAAATTCTTTGGTGCGAATCTCGTCCTGGCGGTAGAGCAGATTGCGCCGTAGATTTACTTTTTCAATGGTGCCTTCATCGGTGCTGGGCAGCCACTGCACATGGTCACCTACGACAACTTGCGATTTTTTGCCGCGTGGGTGGCACAGCGTACGGGTGCCATCGGGGGACTCCACCATGCAGTGGCGGCCAAAGCTGGCGACGACCAGGCCGGTGTGCTGGCTCATCGGGGCGCGACCAGTGCATCCACCTCGGTGGCGCATTCAAAATCCGTGGCGGATATGCCGCCTACATCGTGGGTGTTAAAGCGCACTACGCATTTGCCAAAATGCACGCTCAAATCGGGGTGGTGGTCATGGCGCTCGGCGATGAAGGCTACGGCATTCACAAAGCTGATAGTTTCCAGATAATTGGCAAAGCTAAAGGTTTTTTGGATGGCTACATTGGCACCGTCACCATCGAGCAGCCAGCCCGCATGGTCGGCCATGCGGGCGACCAGTTCAGTCGCCTTCAGGGCGCGCCGTGAGTGCATGCCCCAGTCTTTTTTCAATAAAACGCTCCTCATGCGGCCATCCTTGCCAGCCGCTCGGAAGCGGGCGGGTGCGAGTAATAGAACTTCACAAACAAGGGGTCGGGTGTGAGTGTGGAGGCGTTGTCTTCATACAGTTTGAGCAGCGCATTTTTCAGGTCTGCACCATTGGTTTGCGCTACCGCATAGGCATCGGCCTCGAACTCATGTTTGCGCGAGAACTGGGCAAAAATGGGCGAGATAAACAGGGTAAACACCGGCACAGCCATCATAAACAGCAGCAGTGCCAGCGCATCATTGGGCCCGCTGGGCACTGGCCGCACGCTCAGGCCCAGGTAGAACCATGCCTGCTGGCTCAGGTAGCCCAGCAGCGCAAAGCCTACCAGGCTCATGGCAAACATGCCCACAATGCGTTTGATCACATGCTTGTGCTTGAAGTGGCCTAGCTCGTGGGCCAGCACGGCGTCTACCTCGCCGGGGCTGAGCTGCTTGAGCAAGGTGTCAAAAAACACCACGCGCTTGCTGGCTCCGAAACCGGTGAAGTAGGCGTTAGCGTGCGCGCTGCGTTTGCTGCCGTCCATCACAAACAAGCCCTTGGCCGCAAAGCCGCAGCGCTGCATCAGCGCCGTCACGCGGGTTTTGAGGGCTTCATCGTCCAAAGGCACAAACTTGTTAAACAGCGGCGCAATCACCGTGGGGTAGACCACCAAAAGCAGCATATTGAACCCCATCCAAAACAGCCAGGCGTACAGCCACCATAGATTGCCCATGGCACCCATCAGCCACAGGATCAGTGCGGCAATCGGCAGGCCAATCAGCGCGCCAATCAGGGACGACTTCAGCAAATCCGCCAGCCACAGCTTGAAGGTCATTTTGTTAAAACCAAAGCGCTCTTCCAGCACAAAAGTTTGGTACAGGGTGAAGGGCAGGTCAATCACCCCGCCAATCACCACAAAGCTGCCCAGCAGCGCCAGTTGTTGCCACATGCCGGGGCCCATGCGCGTGACGAGCGCTTGGTTGAGCCAGTCCAGCCCCCCCAGCAGCGTCCAGCCCAGCAGCACGGCGGTGCCAAAGGCCAACTCCAGCAAGCCCAGGCGCGACTTGGCGATGGTGTAGTCAGCGGCCTTTTGGTGCGCCGCCAGCGTGATGCGGTCGGCAAAGGCCGCTGGTACGCTGGCGCGGTGCTGGGCCACATGGCGCACTTGCCGGCTGGCCAGCCATACCTTGAGCAGGAAGCCGGTGACCAGTGCGATGGCAAAAGCGAGGGTAAAAGTAAATGCAGTCATAAGCGTTGATTTTAGGCCTTGTTGTTCCAGTTGGTGGCTGATCGGTGAAAATGCAAGCTATGACCCCAGTACACACCCATGTAGCCGCTACCCCAAACCCAGGCGCGCTCAAAAAATCCGACCAAAACCTCGTTTGGCTTGACTGCGAGATGACCGGGCTTGACCCGAAAGAAAACCGCCTGATAGAAATAGCCGTGGTGGTCACCAATGCCGACCTGAGTATCCGCATCGAAGGCCCCGAGATTGCCATTTACCAAAGCGAGATCCAGTTGGCCAAAATGGACAAATGGAACCGCAACACGCATGGCAATAGTGGCCTGACCGCCAAAGTGCGGGCCAGCAAAATCCGCACCGCGCAGGCCGAGGCGCAGATCATGGAATTTTTGAAACACTATGTGCCCGCAGGCAAGTCGCCCCTGTGCGGCAACACCATTGGCCAGGACCGTAAGTTTTTAGACCGCTACATGCCCAAGCTGGAGGCGTTTTTCCATTACCGCAACCTGGATGTCAGCACCTTGAAAGAGCTGGCCAAGCGCTGGTCGCCAGAGGCGTACAAAGGCTTTAAGAAGAAGCAAAAGCACACAGCCATGGCAGATGTGCATGAGTCGATTGAAGAGCTGATTTACTACCGCACGCATTTGCTGAAATAGACGGGCTTCAGTTTTTGGCGCTGTGTGATTGGGAGTGGATTGCTATTGTTTACTGGCTTGAAGATGTCCACGTGGGTGCCTGACGCGGGGCCGCTTGGTTTGAAGAGAGCTCGGCTAGCTTGGTTGGCTGGCGGCAGCTCGGGAACTTGTGCTGCAAAAATCTTGCGAAAACACGCGACTGCTTGAATGGTCATCTTGAGGTGGTTCCCGCGCCTTTCTCCAAATTTTTCATCCCAAGCACGCCGAACTACCGCTGAACTGGGGTTTACTGGCTCAGTGATGCACCGGGCATCACTTCTTTTTGACTGTTTTGGCCTTTAGCCCAATAGATTATTGCGGGAGCAGCTACGGTATTTGTAGTGGAATGCAAGGCGAAGCTGCACCCAACTGGCACGTCAACTGCCACTCAGATGTGCCCCACCCTGTACCCGCACACCACGCTCGCGCGAACCGGAACCAGCCACTGCCAGCAAGCGGTGATGGAGCGTGTTTGCGATGAAAAATCTGGAGAAAGGCGCGGGGACAAACTGATGATGACTACCAAACCAGTCGCGTGTTTTCGCAAGATTTTTGCAGCGCAAATTCCTCCATCGCCGCAACGTGATCAAAGTGGCACCGAAAGTCTTCACACCCAAGCCGCAACGTGATCAAGGTGGCACCGCAAGTCTTCAGACCCAAGCCGCAACGTGATCAAGGTGGAACAGCAACTTTCAAACCGACCTGTTGCCACCGATAAAAAACCGATCAAACAGGGCCAACAGCTCCGGGTAAGCCACTCCAAAATCAGCACGGCGCACAAAATAGGCTTCTGCCGCTACGGCAAAGAACTCGTCAATACTGGTGGTGCCGTAGCTGTCAATCAAAGGGGCTTGCTGGGCACGGCTTGCACCGTGGGGGCCGATGGCTAAACTTCCAAAGCGTTGCCACTGCTGCACCTGCTCGCAAAACGCATCGTACGCGGCTTGCATGGTGGCCAGCCACGCGCGGCGTGCATCTGCGGCCATAGGCGGGCAGCCGTCCGGCATGCCGTCTTGCATGTCCATCACATGGATAAATTCGTGCACCACGACGTTGTAAGCCTCGCTGGCGGTGCTGCCTGCGGCAGCTACATCGCTCCAGGCCAACATCAAGGGCCCGCCTTGAAGCACCTCACCTGTAAGGTCTTCTTGCCAGCTATGCACGACACCTGCATCGTCGGTTTCCGTGCGCCTTGCGCGCACCTCACCTGCGTGCAGCACAATACCCACAAAACCGTCGTACCAGCGCAGCGCAAGATCGGGTCTGTCAGGTGGTGCAATGTACAAGATGGGCAGACAGGCTTGGGTTGCCACCATGACGGCCTGTGCGTCGGTCACTACCCAGTCTTGGGCTCCGCTGAACTCTTTGCGGTCTAGAAATAAACTGGCCAAATGGCGCAGACGCAGCAAATCTTCAGCGCCCATTGCCTGCACAAAAGGCAGACCAGTAAGAGTACTTCGCCACAGTACATCGCTGATTGCGCGGCGCTGCAAGGTGCGCGCATGGCTGGCGGCGCGTAGCCGTGCCCCTATGCGGCTAAACCAGGTGTGCATTCACACGGGCAGGCGTTGCACGCTGGGGCTGCCCCCCGGCGCGCAGGTGATACGCAGTACCTGCGCGCGCGGCGGGCTGGCATCGGCATGCCAGTCGCACAGCACATGGCGTGTGCTCTGGCCGGCTTTGGTGCCTTGGGCGTTGGCTAAGGGATGGTCCACGCCCTCGTGGGTATGGCCGTGCACCATGTGCTGTGCGCCACTGGCTTGCATCCAGCGCGCGGTCTGGACAGGGTCCAGGTCAACCCATGGGCCGCCTTGCTGTTTGCGCGCCTCGCTTTGCGCACGCATGTTGCGGGCCATGCGCAAACGCTCGGCCAATGGGTGGGCAAAAAAATCGGCCTGCCATACTTTACTACGCACTTGGGCGCGAAATGTCTGGTACTCGGTGTCGGCCAGGCACAGCGCATCGCCATGGCTCAGCAGGTACTGCGCTTTGCCAAAAGTGAGCACGGTGGGGTCGGGCAGGGCTTGCATGCCGCTGGAGTTTAAAAATTCACTGCCAATTAAAAAATCGCGGTTGCCACATATAAAGAACAGGACTTTGTCTTGCGCGCACTGGTGCAGCACGCGGCGGCAGCGCTCTTCAAAATGCAGGCCTTCATGGCGGGCCACCGTATTGCTATGGGCGCTGGACGGGAGCACATCGTCACCCACCCACACTTCAAACAAATCGCCCAAGATAAACACCGCATCCGCCGGCGTGTTTTGCATGTAGCGCCGCCAGGCTAAAAAATTGGCCGGCTCGCTCTCTTGCAAATGCAGGTCAGAGATAAAGTCAACGCTGCGCCAAGCCGCTGGTGCATGCAACGGGTGAAAGCTGGGCAAGGGCGGCACCAGCATGGCCAGGCTTACAAGGCTACGGCCTTGGTCATCACGACGTCGTCAGCGGGCACGTCGTCGTGAAAGCCTTTGCGTGTGGTTTTGACTGCGCGCATGCTGTCCACTACCTCGGTGCCCGAGATGACTTTGCCAAACACGGCGTAACCCCAGCCTTGGCGGCTCGGCGCAGTGTGGTTCAAGAAGGCGTTGTCGCCCACGTTGATAAAGAACTGCGCGGTAGCCGAGTGCGGCTCTTGCGTGCGGGCCATCGCTACGGTGTATTTGTCGTTCTTCAGGCCGTTATTGGCTTCGTTGTCGATGGCGGCATTGACCGGTTTTTGGGTCATGCCAGGTTCGAAGCCACCGCCTTGCACCATAAATCCGTCAATGATGCGGTGGAACACGGTGTTGTTGTAATGTCCGGAGGCGACGTAGGCTAAAAAGTTAGCCACCGACTTCGGTGCCTTGGCGGCATCGAGTTCCAGGGTGATGGTGCCGTGACCGGCGATGTGCAGTTCTACTTGGGGGTTTGCCATGATAGGAGTTTCTTACTTCAAAAGGGTTGCAGAGAGGATGCTGACCTGGGTTTTAGGCACGTCAGTGGGGAAGGGGCCGCCAGCGCCTGTCGGCACGGCTTTGATTTTTTCTACCACGTCCATGCCTTGCACGACTTTGCCGAACACGGTGTAGCCCCAGAGCTGCGCAGCACCTAGCAAATTGGCGCGTGGTGTGCTGGGGTAGGTTTGGCCCTGGTAGACAAAGTTCAGCACCGGGTCGCCATCGGGGATCAAGGTGGGGTCTAAAAACGCGTTGTCCACGGTGTTAATGAAAAACTGGCTGCTGGCCGACTGCGGGTCGTTGGTGCGGGCCATGGCCAGGGTGCCTACGGTGTTCTTCAGGCCTTTGGACAGCGCTTCGCGCCCTTCATGGGGTATGTTGGGGCGGGTTTTCTTTTGCACATAGCTGGCATCAAAGCCGCCGCCTTGCACCATGAAGGTGCTGATGACGCGGTGAAACACGGTGCCGTCATAGTGCTTGTCTTTGACGTACTGCAGAAAATTCTCAACCGTCTTGGGTGCTTTGTCGGGGTACAGCTCCACCACAATGTCGCCCATGGAGGTGGTGATTTTGACTTTGGGTGCAGAAGCTGCTTGTGCCATGGCGCTGGGTGCTGCAAAAGTAATAGCTGCTTGCGCAACAAATACAAGGGCTAATCTGCGAATCAATTTAAAATTAAGAAACATTATCCAATCACTCCTTCAAAAAATATTTTCCACTCATTTTGCGTTGCGCTGGGCGAACGTAGCCAGTACTGTCGCTTGGTACTGCCCGTGCTGCGGCCTGCGCGTACTTCAGAGAATGTCACCACCATGGTTTGGGTTTGCGCTTTCTCGGCCCAGTGGAGTATGGAGACATCCTTGGCCTCTACGCTATGGCCTTTGTTCTGCAACAGCTCGGTTTGCAACACTTTAGTCCAATCGGCCAGTGTTTTGCCGTAATTATTGAAATCACTGGTGTAAAAAGCGAGGGTGCTGGTCAGATCAGCTTTGGTCTTGGCAGCGCGCCACTTGGACCAAGTGTCTTCAAAAGCACGCACTTCTACATTGCTTTGTGCGGAGCTGACCCATTGCAGTGAGGGTGCAATCACGACAGGGGTAGTGCGGATTTCGACGGTGGCCAAAATGCGTTCCAAATCGGGGTTGGACAAGACCACACAGCCGTCAGTGGCCTTGGGTGCCCGTGCGAACTGGTTGGATGGCGTGCCATGCAACCAAATGCCACTGCCGGTTTTGCCCCTTCGCAAGTCAAACGGGTTGGGGTAGTTGATCGGCAATGCCCCGGCACCGTAAAAATCCTTCAGTGCTTTGCGCTTGAGGGTGTTGGTAATGAAGTAGATGCCCAGCGGTGTGCGCAAGTCACCTTCCAGATTTTTCTCAATCCCGAGTTTGCCAACCGAGATGTAGTAGTCCGCTTGCAGCCGCATGCCTGCGCTGGTGTTCTCAAACACGTAAAGCCGTGAGCGCGATGCATCGATGGCAATAGCGTGCTTGTTGCGTGCTGAGAGCCGGACAAACTGCGCTGGCAACATGCCTGCGGGGGGGCGATCTTTCAGGGCATTGAGACGCAAGATGGACTCTTCACGCAGCTCGCCCAGCACGCCTGGCGCGGCACGCGCAGTGGCCTCAGGCATATCGCCCATGCTTTTGAGCGGGCGGGTTTGCGCGTTGAGCAGGTCACCATGCACCAGCTGGGCCAGTGCAAAATTAGGGTGGTCTTTGACCAACTGATCTGTCAGTATGAGTGCCTCACGCGTTTGGGCTTGGCCAATGCGTTGGTAGATATGGATTAAACGTGCTTCCGCGTCAAAGCCTTTGCCAGCGGCAGACTTGCTTGGCGAAGAAGGTGTTTTTGGGGCGGCTATAGCGGGGGCGCATACCAGTGCCACCAGATACAGCGCAACCCGTAGGCGGCGCAACAACATACGAGTTACTTGCTTGGAATCTCGACCAACTGAAAAATTCTCCAATGGGCTAAGGAGGCTCTGAACATGAACCAAACTGAGGGGTACTATGCTGGAAATACTAGACAATGAAATTAGCTGCCTGCAGTCTCTTTGACAATTACCCAACGCTCGCCTGCTTTGACCAAGTCTAGTGTTTTGCGGCTCGAGACAGCCAACGCATCGGCGTTGTACTCTTGTCTGAATTTCGCCTGGGCTTTGTTGCCGTTGACGGAGATCGCCAATTCACTGAGTTTCACGCTGATTTTGTTTTTGCCGAGGATACGTTTTTTGCGCTCTTCTTCCCAAGTTCTGCGGCCACCGGGTGCATCAAAATCTCTGCCGTAGGCGCTGAAGTATTCAGACGTGTTTTTGGCGCTCCAGGCAGATGCCCAGTTTTGCACCGCAGCACCGACCTCTTGGCCCGCATTGCCAGAGCTTGCGCTGGCGGGTGCCGGCGCTGGGGCGGGTGTTGCAGGCTTTACAGCGGGTGTAGCTGGGGCAGCAGCCACTGGCGCAGGCGCGGGAGTAGCTACAGGTGAAGGGGGCGCTTTGGCTACGGGCGCAGGCGCCGGTGTGGCGGTAGGCGCGGGTACCGGGCTAGGCATAGGGGCTGCAGCGGGTGCCGCAGCCACCGCCACGGGGCGTTGCCCTTTAGCACCAGGCGCGGCAAACAAATCTCGGATCAAGGACAGCTTGGGTTGCACGCCGGTATTGGTGTTGTCCAACTGCAAAGCCTTGCTGTAGGCTTGGCTGGCCAGCTTGGCGTAGACGTCGCCCAAGTTCTCATGCGCCGTAGCATAGCTGGGGTTGGTGCGGATAGCCATCTCCAGTGCCGCGCGGGCTTTGTCAAACTGGCTTTGGCCTGCGTACAGCACGGCCAGGTTGTTGTAGGGCTCGGGCAGCTCTGGGAAATCTTCCGTCAGCTTGGTAAAAGCGCTGATCGCGTCATTAGGCTTGTTCTGCTCGGTCAGGATGACGCCCTTTAAAAAGCGCATTTGCGCATCGCGCGGCTTGGTGGCCAAAAACTGGTCTACCTTGGCATTGGCCTCGGCCAGTTGGCCTGCGCGCAGCATGCGGTTCACGTCCGAGTAGTCATCAGCAAAAGCCATACCAGATGTCAACAAACTGACGGCCAAGCACACACTGGCCAGTGGTTTGGCTGCGCTAAAGCGGGATAACGAAATCACACGGATTGCTGACGAGTTTACGTATGGCTTAACGAATGGCATAGAACCTCTTTGAACGAAGCGAGCTTGGCAAGCCCAAGAATTGGGCCGTATACTGTGCTGTATTGTAGCGGCTGGCTAATGACTTTCGGGCAATCCCCATCCCGGCATGGCCCACGCCGCTGTCCTTAGACCTGATAACACCCAAGCGCTGTCCTTTCCCATGAGCCTTCGTATCTATAACACGCTGTCGCGTGCGCTGGAAGATTTTTCCCCTCTCGTTCCCGGTCAAGTCCGCATGTATGTGTGCGGCATGACGATTTACGACCTGTGCCATGTCGGCCACGCCCGCATGATGATGGCTTTTGACACCGTACAACGCTGGCTCAAAGCCAGCGGCTACGAAGTCATTTTTGTACGCAATATCACCGACATTGACGACAAAATCATCAAGCGTGCGGTCGAACGCGGCATCAGCCTGCGTGCCCTGACAGACGAGATGGTTGCCGCGATGCACCAAGACTTGGGCGCTTTGGGCCTGGAGCCACCCACTCACGAGCCGCGCGCCACCGAGTATGTGCCGCAGATGACGGCGATGATTTCCCGTTTGATGGACAAAGGCCTGGCCTACCAGGCCAGCAGCGGGGAAGAAGCCGGTGATGTGAACTTTGCCGTGCGCAAAATGCCGGGCTACGGCAAGCTCAGCGGTAAATCCCTTGACCAGCTGCGCGCCGGTGAGCGCGTGGCCGTGCTGGGCGGCAAAGACGATCCACTGGATTTTGTGTTGTGGAAAGCGGCCAAGCCTACCGAACCTCAAGATGCTAAATACAATTCGCCTTTTGGCGCAGGCCGCCCGGGCTGGCATATTGAGTGCTCGGCCATGAGCTGCGCCTTGCTGGGCGAGACCTTTGACATCCACGGCGGTGGCGCTGACTTGCAGTTTCCCCACCATGAAAATGAGATTGCCCAAAGCGAGGGCGCCAATGGCAAACCGTTTGCCAATTATTGGCTGCACAACGGGTTTTTGAACGTAGACGGCGAGAAGATGAGCAAGTCTCTGGGTAATTTTTTTACCATTCGTGATGTGCTCAAAAGTTATGGCGGCGAGACTATTCGTTACTTTATGGTGCGGGTGCATTACCGGCGGCCATTCAACTTTAGCGACGCGGGATTGGATGATGCCAACCTAGGTTTAAAGCGTTTGTACACCGCCCTTGATTTGGTGCCGCCAGCACAAGCCGCCATCGACTGGAGCAGTGCATTCTCGGCCAAGTTCAAGGCCGCGATGGACAACGACTTTGGCACCCCCGAAGCCGTGGCCGTCCTGTTTGACTTGGCTGTCGAGGTCAATCGCACCCAATCTGCGGCGCTGGCGGGCGAGCTCAAAGCCTTGGGTGGGGTATTAGGTATTTTGCAAGGCAATCCCCAAACATTTCTGCAAGCCGGTGCCAGCCTGGACGATGCCGCCATCCAAACCCTGATTGCCCAGCGTGCAGCCGCCAAAGCGGGCAAAGACTTCGCTCGCGCGGACCAGATACGCAAAGACCTGGCGGCCCAGGGTGTGGTGCTCAAAGACTCACCCACCGGCACCACCTGGGAGGTGCAAAAGGTATGAGGCCACGCCTGCAAAATTTAAGTTATTTCAATCTGCAGCCGTTTAAAATAGTGCGGGAGCAGCTATGAAAGTAGTAGCTGCTGTAGCCCTGCCGCCTGACTATTGGGCAGAAGCTTGCAAGCATCTGGTCAAAAAAGACCGGGTCATGAAGCGTTTGATTCCGCAGTTTGGCGAGGCCTGTTTGCAGCGCCGTGGTGACCCGTTCATTACCCTGGCGCGCAGCATTGTGGGCCAGCAAATCAGCGTTATTGCGGCGCAAACTATTTGGGACCGGTTTGCCCTGCTGTCCAAAAAACTCTCCCCTGGCGCGGTGCTCAAGCTCAAGGTGGACGGTATGCGCGAAGCCGGTTTGTCGGCCCGAAAAATTGAATACTTGGTAGATTTGGCGCTGCACTTTGACAGTGGCGCTTTGCACGTCAAAAACTGGGAGGCCATGGACGACGAAGCCATCATCGCCGAGCTGGTGGCCATTCGCGGCATTGGCCGCTGGACGGCAGAGATGTTTTTGATCTTCCACATGATGCGGCCCAACGTGCTGCCGCTGGACGATGTCGGTTTAATCAATGGCATCAGCCAGAGCTATTTTTCAGGCGAAGCTGTTAGCCGCAGTGAAATCCGTGAGGTGGCTGCGGCCTGGGCACCCTATTGCAGCGTGGCGACTTGGTATCTTTGGCGCTCGCTAGACCCTTTGCCTGTGGTCTATTGAACTACTTGTAACGGCGGAAATACCGTTTCAGTATCAATTTTATAGCGCTTGTCAAGGCTTGAAATTGCCTCAAACAGGTTTAAACTTGCCGCTGTTGCAACGCCAAGGAGCCGAGATTGGCCAAAAAAGTATTCTTAGAGTTTGAACACCCGATTGCAGAACTGGAAAGCAAGATCGAAGAGTTGCGCTACGTGCAGTCAGAGTCTGCGGTAGACATCAGCGAAGAGATCGACCAGCTGGCCAAAAAGAGCCTGCAGCTGACCAAAGATATCTACAGCGACCTCACGCCCTGGCAGATCACCAAGATCGCCCGCCACACCGAGCGGCCCTACACGCTGGACTACATCAACGAGTGCTTTACCGACTACATCGAGATGCATGGCGACCGCCATTTTGCGGACGACCAGAGCATTGTGGGCGGTCTTGCGCGTTTTAACGGCAACGCCTGCATGGTGCTGGGTCACCAAAAAGGCCGCGACACCAAAGAGCGCACCCTGCGCAACTTTGGCATGAGCCGGCCAGAGGGCTACCGCAAGGCCCTGCGCCTGATGAAAACGGCGGAAAAGTTCAAACTACCCGTCTTTACCTTTGTCGACACCCCCGGCGCCTTCCCGGGGATGGACGCAGAAGAGCGTGGCCAGAGCGAGGCGATTGGTCGCAACATCTTCGAGATGGCGCAGCTTGAGGTGCCCATCATCACCACGATCATCGGCGAGGGCGGCTCTGGCGGTGCGCTGGCCATTAGCGTGGCTGACCAGGTGCTGATGCTGCAATACGCCATCTACAGCGTGATCAGCCCCGAGGGCTGTGCCAGTATTTTGTGGAAAACCAGCGACAAGGCGCAAGACGCTGCCGAGCAACTGGGCATCACCGCCCACCGTTTGAAGGCCTTGGGTTTGATCGACAAGATCATCGCCGAGCCGGTAGGCGGCGCGCACCGCGACTACAAGCAGATGGCCGCCTTCTTAAAGCGTGGCCTCAATGATGCCTACCGCCAAGTCAGCGACCTCAAGGTCAAAGAGCTGCTGGACAAGCGCTACGACAAGCTGCAAAGCTTTGGCCGCTATACCGACACCAAGGCCGACCACAAATAAAAAGTGCAGCGACAGCGGGTGCGGCTGGGGGCGTACATCCGCCGTAGTTACTCTCAAATTTGTAGCTGCTCCCGCAATATTCTATTGGGCTAGTGCGCTAAACGGGGTAGCGCTTCTGCACTTTGGCAAACACCGGGCCCCATACGGGGTTCTGGCGTTCGCCGGGTGTGAGGTTGAATTTTTTGTTGATGCTGAAGGCTGCGTCAAACGATCTCTCGCACTGCGCTGTGCGCGCGGTGAGGCAGTACACAAAGGCTTGGGTTTTGTAGCCGCGCAGCAGGTCGGGCGTATTCGTCAAGCCCAGTTTAAAGCCCTCGGACAGTTTGCTTTCAGCCCGGCCATATTCGCCCATCTCGAACGCCGCCACGCCCTGGCGCAAGGCGGCGCCGCCAGCCGAGGGTCTTTCTACCAATGGCGGCATGACGGGCGCATTGGCGGAGCCACCATACGGGCCGCTCCCGCTTGGTGCGCTGCCCGGAGCCGTGCCGGTAGACGTGCTGGGCGCGGTGCGTGCACCGGGCGGCGTAGAGCAGGCCACGCAGCCCAGCACTGCCAAGAGTGCCATGCCCGTTTGAAGTGCGCGAAAAGCTTTGCAAGTGGTTGCCATGTGTCTATGCCTCAGGTGTATTTTTCACTCACGCAGTGTCACGCCCATTGTGTCGCTTGCCGCCCCGAAGCTTGCAGGCTTTGCGGTAACAAAATTCCGGAACATTGCAAGTGCTTGTGCGTGGGCGGGCTTGAAGGTGCCTGCCTTATCGTGGTCACATTGCTGTATCGGCTTGAAGAGTTCTGTCCTGCCCAGATCCCGTTGCGGCTCAGGTATGAAGATGTCTGCCCTACCTAGGCCACGTTGCGGCGACGGAGGAATTTGCGCTGCAAAAATCTTGCGAAAACACGCGGGGGTGTGGGTAGTCATCTGCAGTTGGTCACCGCGCCTTTCTCCAGATTTTTCAGCACAAACACGCTCCATCACCGCTTGCTGGCAGATGTACTTTTTGTCTCGCGCGAGCGTGGTGTGCGGTGGGTCGGTTATGGCACGCTGAGGTGCTTTCCGTGCAACGGCAATGCGTTTTTTTTGAATATTATTATACAAAGTGTAGCTGCTCCCGCAATTAAATAGGGGGCTAGCGCTCCAAATAGCATCACAACGCGATCACTCAGCATGGTAAAGAGCGAAGAAGTGCCAGTTCAGCAGCAGCGCGACTTCCCGAGCTGATGCCAGCCAACCACCGTCGCACTAGCTCTTCAAACTGAGCTGATGCCAGCCAACCACCTTCGCGCGAAATCTTCAAGTCAACCGACCATCAACCAACCCACTGCGAACCACTCAGAGGCCAAAAACTCCTTAAGCAACCGGAAAAGTCCCCGGCAGCAAAATGCTTTTGTCTACCGCATTGATATCGGTACGCCCGCAAAACGCCATCGTCAAGTCCAGCTCTTTGTGGATCATTTGCAGCATCTTGGTCACGCCTTCCTGGCCGTAGGCGCCCAGGGCGTAGAGCCAGGCCCGGCCAATCATGGTGCCGCGAGCGCCCAAGGCGCGGGCCTTGAGCACGTCTTGGCCGCTGCGGATACCGCCGTCCATCCATATCTCGATGTCTTTGCCCACGGCATCCACCATGCCGGGCAGAGCGGTGATGGACGAAGGCGCGCCGTCCAATTGGCGACCGCCGTGGTTAGACACTATCAAGGCATCTGCGCCGCTGTTGACGGCATGGCGTGCGTCCTCAGCGTCTTGAATGCCCTTGAGCACAATCTTGCCGCCCCAACGCTTTTTGATCCACTCCACGTCGTTCCAGTTGAGCGTGGGGTCAAACTGCTGGCTGGTCCAGGCCGACAGAGACGACATGTTGTCCACGCCCTGCACATGGCCCACGATGTTGCCAAACTCGCGCCGCTGGGTACCCAGCATGCCCAGGCACCAGCGCGGTTTGGTGGCCATGTTGATGAGGTTGGGCAGGGTGAGCTTGGGCGGTGCGCTCAGCCCGTTTTTAATGTCTTTGTGCCTCTGCCCGAGGATTTGCAGGTCCAGCGTAATTTGCAGCGCAGAGCAGTTAGCGGCTTTGGCGCGGTCAATCAGCCGCTCCATAAACGCGCGGTCGCGCAGCACATACACCTGGAACATAAAGGGGTGCCGGTCGGTGGCGGTGGCCACGTCTTCAAGCGAGCAAATGCTCATGGTAGACAGAGTGAACGGAATGCCAAAGGCCTTGGCCGCACGCGCGCCCAAGATCTCGCCGTCGGCATGCTGCATACCTGTCAGGCCCGTGGGCGCAATAGCCACCGGCATGCTGACCTCTTGGCCCAGCATGGTGGTCTTGGTCGAGCGGCCTTCCATGTTGATGGCCACACGCTGGCGCAGCTTGATGCTCTGAAAATCCGCCTCATTGGCGCGGTAGGTGCTCTCGGTCCAGCTGCCGCTGTCAGCGTAGTCGTAGAACATTTTGGGCACCCGGCGCTGGGCTACTTGGCGCAGGTCTTCCACGCAAGTGATTTTGGACAAGTCGGTCATGGGGAGTCTCTTGGTTTTTAAACTGCACACATCGTAGCGCGTATTGGTGCCGCCGCAGCGTGAAATTGTCTTGCGAGGATTGAAATTTGTTGGTTTCGGTCACCCGTGGCTGGGGGCATCACACCGACCTGAGCGACGTCTTCCAGCCGCCGGTCAGTAGTCGACAGTCGCTCAGCGTTGACAGCGCGATTGCGCTGCAGCCAATAGGCGGCCTGAAGCGTCTTGCACCCAACCCAGCACCCGCAGCCGCTCGGGGTTGGCGCCCGCTGGAACGCTGATGGGGCGCGATTCAAAGAACGGCTTAAACCCTTCTTTGTTCACCTTACCCAGTTCATCGGCCATGCTCCATGGGGTGATTAGCACGTTGCGTACCAAATGGCGCTCTGCATCGCTGCCCTCGGCTCCGGCGGGCAGGGTTTCAAACAGTACCAAGTGGGCAAACAGATCGTGGCCGTCAAGCGTACCAGAGGGCTTGGGCGCAGCGCTAGGTAGCAGGGTGGGAGTGAACTCTATGGACGCGCCGATATAGCCGTTAAACGGCAGGCCATGGGCTACACGCAGCTTGGCGGCAGGCGCAGCGCTGCTGTGGGGCAGGACTTTTTGTACCGCGCTGGTTTGCATGTCTGCTTTGGCTGCGTCCCACGGCAGGCCCAGCGCCTGTAATCGGGCCTGCCCGTCACGGGTGGCGGCGGCGGACAAATTTGCATCATCGCCCTTGGGGCTGGGGATGATCCAGTCCAACACGGCTTGTCCTGCGGCGGGTTGCGGCAATGAGGCTTTGGCCCAGCAAGCGTCGCAGTCGGCGCTGATAAATCGCTGTAGCAGGGCTATGGGTGGACTCTGTCCGTCGCTTGAGCAAGATGACTGGGCGTGGACTTGGTTAGCCAAGCCTAAAGCAAGTGCTACTGCAAGGCCAAGGCGGGTTAAGCGCGCGACACGGCTGCGAGGCACGATAGACACGGTTGCACAATAAATTCGCTGGTAAAGAGAGGTTTGCATGGTCTTGGCTTCACAATCTGGACTATGTTTTCAGAAGTATCACTTGATTCGGGTTTAGTCTCCCGCAGCGCGCCGGTCTTACAGCCGGGCGGTTCCCCACAGCCTGCAGGCCACATGCCGCTGCTTCACCATCTTAACCCTGAGCAGCTTGCCGCTGTGACTTTGCCCGATGCGCATGCGCTGATTTTGGCGGGTGCGGGCTCGGGCAAAACGCGGGTGCTCACCACCCGCATTGCCTGGTTGCTGCAAACCGGGCAAATATCGCCCGGCGGCATGATGGCGGTGACCTTTACCAACAAGGCCGCCAAAGAGATGCTGCTGCGCCTGGGCAGCATGCTGCCGGTGAATGTGCGCGGCATGTGGATTGGCACCTTTCACGGCCTGTGCAACCGCTTTTTGCGGGCGCATTACAAAATCGCGGGTTTGCCGCAGTCATTTGCCATTTTGGACACGCAAGACCAGCTCTCGGCCATCAAGCGCTTATGCAAGCAGTTCAACATTGACGAAGAGCGCTATGTGCCCAAGCAGTTGATGTATTTCATCAGCGGTGCCAAGGAAGAGGGTGACAGGCCCAAAGACATCAAGGCGCATGATGAAGAGACGCGCAAGAAAGTGGAGATTTACGAACTGTACGAGGCCCAGTGCCTGCGCGAGGGCGTGGTGGACTTTGGCGAGCTGATTTTGCGCAGCTACGAGGTGCTGCGCGACAACCCGCCCATTCGCGAGCATTACAACCGCCGCTTTCGGCATATCTTGATTGACGAGTTTCAGGACACCAACAAGCTGCAATACGCCTGGATCAAGATGTTCTCGGGCCACAACGCCCTGGAGCATAGCGGCGGCAGCTCACAAAATACTAGCAAATCTTCAGTCTTTGCAGTGGGTGACGATGACCAAAGCATCTATGCCTTCCGCGGTGCGCGGGTGGGCAATATGGCCGATTTTGTGCGCGAATTTAACGTGCAGCACCAGATCAAGCTGGAGGAAAACTACCGCTCGTACAGCAACATATTGGACAGTGCCAACCAGCTGATCAGCCACAACACCAAGCGCCTGGGCAAAAACCTGCGCACCGCGCAAGGCCCTGGCGAGCCAGTGCGGGTGATGGAAAACCCCAGCGACTATGCAGAGGCGCAGTGGCTGGTGGACGAGGTAAAAAACCTGCAACGCGACCAAGGCACCGAGCCGGGCTACCTGCGCAAAGAAATTGCCGTGCTCTACCGCAGCAACGCCCAAAGCCGGGTGATAGAGACCACGCTGTTCAACGCCGGCGTGCCCTACCGTGTGTACGGTGGCCTGCGCTTTTTTGAGCGCGCCGAGATTAAAAATGCGCTGGCCTACTTGCGCATTTTGGAGAACCCGCAAGACGACACCAGTTTTAGCCGGGTGTTGAACTTTCCGCCGCGCGGCATTGGTGCGCGTAGCCTGGAGCAACTGCAAGATGCCGCCCGCGCCTCGGGTTGCTCGCTGCACGACGCGGTGAGTTTGGTCACCGGCAAAGCCGGGGCTAGTCTGGGCGGCTTTGTCGCCAAGATGGACGTGCTGCGCGAGCAGACGCAGGGCTGCAGCCTGCGCGAGATTATTGAACTGGTGCTGGACCACAGCGGTTTGATAGAGCACTACAAGAACGACAAAGAAGGCGCAGACCGGGTAGAGAACCTGGAAGAATTGGTGAGTGCCGCCGAGAGTTTTGTCACGCAGGAAGGCTTTGGCCGCGACGCGGTGGCGCTGCCGGTG
>JANMTF010000432.1:0-6103 GCA_031390175.1 Polaromonas sp. | reverse complement strand
TTTCGCGCCATCACCATCGAGCGGCGCTCGCGCCACCGCCTGGGTAAGGTGCTGGAGCGCATCCACATTCTGGAAGGCCGCCAGTTGGTGTTGCTCAACATCGACGAGGTGATAGCCATCATCCGCCAAAGCGACGAGCCCAAGGCCGCGCTGATGGAGCGCTTCAAGCTCAGCACCATCCAGGCCGAAGACATCCTGGACATCCGCCTGCGCCAACTTGCCCGGCTGGAAGGCATCAAGATCGAGAGCGAGCTGAAAGAGTTGCGCGAAGAGCAGGCCAAGCTGGAAGAGATTTTGGGCAACCCCGCAGCGCTGCGTCGCCTGATGGTCAAAGAGATCGAGGTGGATGCCAAGCAGTACGGCGACAGCGGCAAAGACCCTCGCCGCACCTTGATCCAGGCCGAGAAAAAAACCATCGCCGAGGTCAAAGTGATCGACGAACCGGTGACCGTAGTGATCAGCGCCAAAGGTTGGGTGCGCGCTCGTACCGGCCATGGGCACGACGCAGCCAGCTTTGCCTTCAAGTCAGGTGACGATCTGTACGGCACCTTTGAATGCCGCACCGTAGACACGCTGTTGGCCTTTGGCAGCAACGGCCGGGTGTACTCGGTGGCGGTGGCCCTGCTGCCCGGTGCGCGCGGCGACGGCCAGCCTATCACCACCTTGATCGAGCTCGAATCCGGCACGCAAGTGCTGCACTACTTTGCCGCAGCGGCCAGCGCGCAGCTACTTGTCAGCGCCAGCGGCGGCTACGGCTTTATCGCCAGTGTGGAGAACATGATTTCACGCCAAAAAGCGGGTAAAGCCTTTATCAGCTGTGCAGACGGCGAGAGCGTGTGCAAGCCCTCCGCTCTAGAGCTCAATATGCCTGTAGCCCAGCAGAATATTGCGGGAGCAGCTACGAAAAACGTAGTGGCTACGCATGTAGCCTGCGCCTCTACCGGTGGCCGCATCCTCACCTTTGAGATCAGCGAGCTCAAAACCATGGCCAACGGTGGGCGCGGTTTGATGCTGATCGACCTGGAAGCCAAGGACACTTTGGCGGGTGCTGCCGCCTATACCCGCAGCGTCAATATCATCGGCATAGGCAGGGGCGGCAAAGCGCGTGAAGAGCAGCTGGAGATTCGCAGCCTGAACAACGCGCGCGCTGCCCGGGGCCGTAAGGGCAAGGCAGCTGATTTGGGCTTTAAGCCGACGGGTGTGGTGCGGGTAGAGTAAGCGGCCGCGCCTCAGCGGCGCAGCAAAACAAGCACCAATACGATGGCAAGCGCCACGCACACGCTGGACAACGCAATCACGTAGGTAAACAGGCGTTGGTTTTCTCTGTCCAGGTTGACAGCGGCTTTGCGCAAGCGGTCCATTTTGGCCAGCTTGTGTTTCAGGTTGCGGCGCTCTCCACGCACTGACTCCAGCAGGGCAAACAGGCTTTCAATCTGCACTTTTTGTGTGCGTGGGCTTACTGGGGCAGATGGTGGTGGCGGCGGCGGTGGCCTAAATTCTGGCACCTCGATTTTTGCGACACGCAGCATTTCGTCAAAGCTGCCTGCCGAGGTGGCACCGTAGAGCACGTCAGAAGCATGGCCAGAATTAAACCGGGAATCGTCGAGCAAATTTCCCAAATCTGCAAACTGGTCAGCGGGCGGTGTGTTGTTTGCTACCTCTTTGGCCGAGCGCAGCTGTACCAAGCCAAAGGCCATCAGCTCTATCAGCAGATCTGCAATATCGCCAAAGCCTTTGAGGGTTTGCACATACAGCTGCACCGTATGGCTGCCATCAATAGCCAGCAGCAGCACGCGCAGCCTGCGCGGCAACTCGCGTGGGTTGCGCTGCATCACGGCATCACCCCTGGGGGTGCGCACAACCAAATCGCTCAGTCTCGTTAAAAGTTCTTGTTTTGTAATTTGTGACATGGCTTACATTCACATAGCAATTATTATTACACCATAGTATAAATGTGATAAATTGTAAATTATATAGTTGTGTTAATACTAAGGTTTGTGTGGGGTGGTCAAGGCAAGGGTTCACGGCTGGACAGCCCCTGCCACACGTCTGGTGCCAGCCCCATGGCCGCAGGTTTAGTTCAGCTCGGCAATCAATTCAATCTCTACGCAGGAACCCATGGGGATCTGCGCCACGCCAAAGGCGCTGCGGGCATGTGCGCCCACCACCGGGCCAAACACCTGGCCCAGCAGCTCCGAGCAGCCGTTGGTGACCAAGTGCTGCTCGGTAAAGTCGGCTGTAGAGTTCACCAGGCTCATCACTTTGACAATGCGCTTGACGCTTGTGAGGTCTCCTCCGTTGGCCGCGCAGGCCGCTTGCAGAGCCGCCATCAGCTGGATGGCGCAGCTGCGGGCGGCCAGCTTGCCTTCGTCGGTGCTGATGTTTTTGCCCAGTTGGCCGACCCAGGCCGCGCCGTCTTTGCGGGCGATATTGCCCGATATAAATACCAGCTTGCCAGTTTGCACAAAAGGTACATAGGCAGCTGCCGGGGTAGACACGGCGGGCAGCTCGATGCCCAGGGACTTAAGATTGGCGTAAATGCTCATGGTGGAGGCTCCGTTAAAGAATGGTAAAAATCAAAGTGATAGCTACAAAGTGGTAACAACAAGGTGAGAGAAATTTTCAACCCCATGCGAATGGTATAGAAGTTGGCGACACTCTTGGCGCTGATGGCGGGTTTTGTGTTGGGCTGCGCGGTGCAGTTGCAGCAGGCGGCGCTGTTCCCAAGCACTTTTTACATTGGTTTTAGTGCTGTAGCCCTCTGTTTCATAGCGGGAGAAGCTATTAAATACACAGCGTATGCGCAGCGGCAGCTGGCCTCGCACGCTTCTATCAGCCTCTCTACTGCGCACGCCGGATGGCGCAGGTTGGCTGCTGCGCTGCTGGCAGCCAGCTTGGGCTTTGGCATCACCGGCCTGCGCGCAGTGGCTTTCCAAGCCAACGCTGTGCAGCCCAGCCTGGAAGGCCCAGATGTGCAGGTGGTCGGCGTAGTCACCGCCATGCCCCAGCGCAGTGAAGCGGGGCTGCGCTTTCGGCTGGAGGTGGAGTCGGCGCAAGCGGCTGGCCGCCCCGTCACCTTGCCGCCCCACATTTACCTCAGTTGGTACAGCACCCTGCAGCGCGCCGAAGACCCGGGTGTCGTGCCGTTTGCCGAGCTGCAACAGGGCCTGGGCGACCTGCGCGCAGGCGAGCGCTGGGCCTTGACCGTGCGGCTCAAAGCACCGCATGGCAACGCCAACCCGCACGGTTTTGACTACGAACTGTGGCTCTGGGAGCAGGGCCTGCAAGCCACCGGCTACGTGCGCGCCACCCCCAAAGATGCCGCCAACGGCACGGCACCGCGCAAACTGGGCAGTACCTGGCAGCACCCGGTAGAGCGTGCCCGCCAGCATGTGCGCGACGCTATTTTTACCCGTTTGGCAGAGCCTGGCCCGATGGGCATGGTGCTTGAGCCGCGTCTGGCGGGTGTGGTGGCGGCTCTGGTGGTGGGCGACCAAGCGTCTATTGAGCGGGCCGATTGGGACATTTACCGCGCCACCGGTGTCGCCCATTTAATGAGCATCTCGGGCCTGCATGTCACCATGTTTGCTTGGGTGGCTGCCCTGTGCGTCGGCTGGCTGTGGCGCAGGTCCAGCCGCGCCATGCTGCGCTTGCCATCGCAACACGCCGCTCTCGTAGGCGGTGTGCTGCTGGCGGCCTGCTACGCGCTGTTCAGCGGCTGGGGCGTGCCGTCCCAGCGCACCATCTGGATGCTGGGCGCGGTGGCGCTCTTGCGCCTGTCAGGCAAGCAGTGGCCCTGGCCGCTGGTGTGGCTGCTGGCCATGGCCGTGGTGGTGGCGATAGACCCGTGGGCGCTGCTGCAAGCTGGGTTTTGGCTCAGCTTTGTGGCGGTGGGCGTGCTGTTTGCTACCGATGGACGGGGCAAAACCGTAACCCATGCGCAAGCTGTTTCGTACCCTGGCGACGATGCTCCTGCGCCTGTCCATGGCGCAAGTGCTTCTAGCGTTTCAACTGCAGCGCAGTACCCAGACGATGCCCACGTAGGCCCACCGGTGGCTGCCTCGGTAGGGGCCCGCTTGCGCGCCCACCCTGTGGCGCAAACAGTCATTACCGCTGCCCGCGAGCAGTGGATCATTACCTTGGCGCTCACGCCGCTGTCGCTGTTGTTGTTCCAGCAGGTGTCGGTCGTCGGCTTGCTGGCCAATGCATTGGCTATTCCCTGGGTCACTTTGGTGGTTACGCCGCTGGCTATGCTAGGCGTGTTGTTCAGCCCAGCGTGGACGGCAGCAGCCCTGTGCGTGCAGGCTCTGGGCGTGGTGCTGGCATGGTTTGCCAGTTGGCCACTCGCTACTATTTCCGTAGCTGCTCCCGCATTATTCTTGGGTGCTGTCGCCGTCATAGGTGCCATAGTGCTGGCTATGCAGTTGCCTTGGGCCGTGCGCGCCATGGGCGCGGCCATGGTGCTGCCGGTGTTGCTGTGGCAGCCGCCCAGGCCCAACCACGGCCAGTTTGAGCTGCTGGCCGCCGACATTGGGCAGGGCAACGCCGTGCTCGTGCGCACCGCCAGCCATAGCCTGCTGTACGACACCGGCCCGCGATTCTCCCGCGAGAGCGACGCGGGCCAGCGCACTCTGGTTCCCCTGCTGCGCGCCTTGGGCGAAAAGCTGGACACCGTGCTGCTGAGCCACCGCGACAGCGACCATACAGGTGGCGCTACGGCCATACTGGCTTTGCAGCCGCATGCTGCGCTTCTTAGCTCGCTAGAGGATGGTCATGAGCTGCTTGGCCTGCGCCCGACAGCCCAGCGCTGTATGGCCGGCCAGACATGGCAGTGGGACGGCGTAGACTTTGCTGTGCTGCACCCCCAAGCGACTGACTACGATGCAGCCAACAAATCCAATGCCATGAGCTGCGTGCTGCGCATCAGCAATGGCCAGCACACCGCGCTGCTGGTGGGCGATATTGAAGCCGCGCAAGAAAGCAGGCTGGTAGAAAGCTCCGCCCCCATCAAGGCCGACGTGCTGCTCATGCCCCACCACGGCAGTAAAACCTCCTCCACCCCAGAGTTTTTAGATGCTGTCCAGCCCCGCATCGCCTTGGGCCAGTCAGGCTACCGCAACCGCTTTAACCACCCCGCGCCCGAGGTGGCCCAGCGTTACCACGAGCGCAATATCCAGCTCATCACCAGCCCTCGCTGCGGGGCGGCTACTTGGCGCAGCGTGCAACCACAAGCTGTGGTGTGCCAGCGCGAAAAAAATAAGCGCTATTGGCACCACCAAGTCCCCTGATTCAAACACGCGAGGCATAAAACTTGCTATGCTGTATCAAGGAGAACCAACGATGGGCAGCAGCAATAAATACGACGAAATGCACGCCTCGCCCAGCAGCGTGCGGGCACATTACCAGAGCTACGATGCCTGGCTCGCGCAGCAGCCGCAGGGTGTGATGCAGTCACGGCGTGAAGAGGCCGAGATGATTTTTCGCCGCGTGGGCATTACTTTTGCGGTGTATGGCGAGAAAGACGAGGATGGCGCGGGAACTGAGCGCTTGATTCCCTTCGATTTGATCCCCCGCATCATCCCCGCCCACGAATGGGCCAGCATGGAGCGCGGCTTGGTGCAACGCGTCACCGCGCTTAACCGTTTTGTGCACGATGTGTACCACGGCCAAGACATTATCAAAGCCGGCATTGTGCCGGCCGAGCAGGTGCTGCACAACGCCCAGTTTCGCCCTGAGATGGTGGGGGTGGATGTACCGCACGGCATCTACAGCCACATCGCGGGCATCGACATCGTGCGCGCACCGGATGCCGCCGGTAACGGCGAATACTACGTGCTGGAAGACAACCTGCGCGTGCCCAGCGGCGTGAGCTACATGCTTGAAGACCGCAAGATGATGATGCGGCTGTTTCCCGAACTGTTCAGCAAAAACCGCGTCGCCCCGGTCGAGCATTACCCCGATTTGCTGCTGGAGACCCTGCGCGCCATGGCGCCGCCGGCCACGGCCGAGCCGACGGTGGTGGTGCTGACGCCCGGCATGCACAACTCGGCCTATTTCGAGCATGCCTTCCTGGCCCAGCAGATGGGCGTCGAACTGGTCGAGG
>JANMTF010000405.1:0-15512 GCA_031390175.1 Polaromonas sp. | reverse complement strand
GCCGTCACGCCAATGCCGCTGGTACCGCCTTGCACCAAAAAGGTTTCGCCCGCTTGCAAACGCGCACGGTCAAACACATTGCTCCACACGGTGAAAAATGTCTCGGGCAAGGTAGCAGCTTCTAAATCCGTCATGCCCTTGGGCACGGGCAGGCACTGGCCTACGGGTGCGGGGCACAGCTCGGCGTAGCCGCCGCCCGCGACCAGCGCACACACGCGGTCACCCAACTTAAAACCGGCCGCCTGCATGGCCGCTGCGTCGCCACCCACGATGGTGCCCGCCACTTCCAGCCCAGGCAAATCCGAGGCGCCAGGCGGCACGGGGTAGTTGCCGGTGCGTTGCAGCACGTCAGGACGGTTGATACCCGAAGCGCTGACCTTGATCAGCAGCTCGCCCACGCCCGCCACGGCATCGGCTCGGGTGCCCAGTTGCAGTACTTCAGGTGCGCCAAAAGAGGTGATTTCTACAGCTTGCATGGTGTTTAGTATCTATAATTTCATCATCAAAATAGCCGCCACCCCAATCAAATATTGCGGGAGCAGCTATTGTTCTGGTAGTAATTAGAGCATTACTTTCACTACCTCAAGACAGCACATTACTGTTGCTGCTGGTCTTGTGCAGGGCGCTCCTGCAGGGCGCGCATCGACAGCTTGACGCGGCCTTTCTCGTCCAGCTCCATCACCTTCACGCGCACGATCTGGCCTTCGGCAAGCACGTCGGTCACCTTGTTGATGCGCTCGTTGCTGATCTGGCTGATGTGCAGCAGACCGTCTTTGCCTGGCAGCAGGTTGACCAATGCACCGAAGTCGAGGATCTTGGTGATCGCGCCTTCGTACACTTTGCCGATTTCCACGTCGGCCGTGATCATCAAAATACGGCGCTTGGCTTCGTCGGCCTTGGCACCGTCGGTGCTGGCAATGGTGATGATGCCTTCGTCGCTGATGTTGATCTGCGTGCCGGTCTCTTCGGTCAGCGCGCGAATGACCGCGCCGCCTTTGCCGATCACATCACGGATCTTCTCAGGGTTGATCTTCATGGTGTACAGCTTGGGTGCAAAGTTAGACACTTCGGTCTTGGCTTCGCCCATGGCTGACTGCATTTTTTCCAGAATGTGCATGCGCGCTTCTTTGGCCTGGGCCAATGCCACTTGCATAATCTCTTTGGTGATGCCCTGGATTTTGATGTCCATTTGCAGCGCAGTAATGCCGTTGGTGGTACCGGCCACTTTGAAGTCCATATCACCCAGGTGATCCTCGTCACCCAAGATGTCGGTCAGCACGGCAAAACGTGGGCCGTCCTTGATCAAGCCCATGGCGATACCGGCGACATGCGCCTTCAAAGGCACGCCAGCGTCCATCATGGACAGGCAGCCGCCGCAGACCGAAGCCATCGACGACGAGCCGTTGGACTCGGTGATCTCAGACACCACGCGCAGCGTGTACGGAAACTCTTCTTTGGTCGGCAACACGGCAACCAATGCGCGCTTGGCCAAACGGCCGTGGCCGATTTCGCGGCGCTTGGGCGTGCCTACACGGCCGGTTTCGCCGGTGGCGAAGGGAGGCATGTTGTAGTGGAAGATGAAGTTGTCATGGTACTCGCCAGACAGTGCATCAATGCGCTGTGCATCGCGGTCAGTACCCAAGGTGGTCACCACCAAAGCCTGCGTCTCGCCGCGCGTGAACAGTGCCGAGCCGTGGGTGCGTGGCAGCACGCTGTTGCGGATTTCGATGGGGCGCACGGTGCGTGTGTCGCGGCCATCAATGCGGGGCTCGCCTGCCAAGATTTGGCTACGTACTAAACCGGCTTCGATGTCAAACAGCATGCTCTCGACCTTGACGCTGTCAAACTCGGTGCCAGAGGCTTTCAAATCGGCCATGACTTCGGCATAGGCCGTACGGCATGCGTGGGTGCGGGCTTGCTTGTTGCGCAGCTGGTAGGCAGCGGCCAATTTGGCCTGGGCAAAACCGCCTACTTTGGCGATCAATGGCTCGTCTTTGGCGGGGGCTTTCCAGTCCCAGGCCGGCTTGCCAGCGTCGCGCACCAGTTCGTGGATGGCGTTGATAGCCACTTTGCTCTGCTCGTGGCCAAACACAATGCCGCCCAGCATCAGGTCTTCACCCAACTGCTTAGCTTCCGATTCCACCATCAACACAGCCGCTTCGGTGCCAGCCACGATCAAGTCCATCTGGCTCTCGGCCAACTGGGTGTTGCTGGGGTTGAGCACGTATTCGCCATTGATGTAGGCCACGCGCGCAGCACCGATGGGGCCGGCAAACGGGATACCGCTGATGGCCAGCGCAGCGCTGGTAGCGATGAGCGCAGGGATGTCGCCGATCACATCAGGATTGAGCGACACGGTGTGGATCACCACTTGCACTTCGTTGTAAAAACCTTCCGGGAACAACGGGCGGATCGGGCGGTCAATCAGGCGGCTGGTCAGCGTCTCAAACTCGCTGGGCTTGGCTTCGCGCTTGAAAAAGCTGCCGGGGATTTTGCCAGCCGCGTAGGTTTTCTCAAGGTAGTCTACGGTCAGCGGGAAGAAGTCTTGCCCGGCTTTGGCGGTTTTAGAACCGACTACGGTGGCCAGCACCACGGTGCCGTCCATGTCCAGCAGCACTGCGCCGCCGGCTTGGCGAGCGATCTCGCCAGTTTCCATTTTGACGGTGTGCTTGCCCCACTGAAAGGTCTTGGTCACTTTGTTAAAAATAGTCATCTTGTTCCTTGCTATTATTTAAGTAGCTGCTCGCGCAATATTTTATTGGGCTGGAGACAGATACCATTTACAACGTACATACCCTGTACGGTTGGGCCAGAGCGTTTTAGCCAGAACACGATGCCATCCCAGAGCCGGTTTGCAGACAAACCACCTTTGGAATGACACAGCTTCAGTTCTGCTTGGTTCTTCTCCGAAGTAAAAAACGCCTGAGCTAGTGAACTAACTCAGGCGTTTTTATCTGGTGCTGGCGCTTACTTACGCAGGCCTAGCTTGGCGATCAACGCGGTGTAACGCGAAGCGTCTTTGGTTTTCAAATACGTGAGCAGGCTTTTACGCGTGTTGACCATGCGCAGCAAGCCGCGGCGACCGTGGTGGTCTTTGGCGTGCAATTTAAAATGGGGGGCCAGCTCGTTAATGCGGGCTGTGAGCAGTGCAACTTGCACTTCTGGGCTACCGGTGTCACCGGCTTGACGGGCGTTTGCCTTGACGACTTCAGCTTTGGTTGCTGTCAACATATCAATATTTCCTTTAAATTCAGGCACTTGCCAGGCTCGAACCGGCACATGTGAGCTTGAATGGACACTTGCGTACGCGAGTGGAATTACCCGCGACGTGCTTTCCCCACCAGTTGAAACTTGGCGAAGCTCTACATTATAGCGCGCTTTGGCGCTGGGTAGTGCGGGAGCAGGGTTAGCCGTCCGCCTCGGGCCAGTCACGAATATAGGCCTTGAGCATCTTGTTCTCAAAATTCTGGCTGTCCACCACCGCCTTGGCCACGTCGTAAAAGCTGATCACGCCCATCAGCATGCCGCTGTCCACCACCGGCATATAGCGGGCGTGGCGCTGTAGCATCATGCGGCGCACCTCGTCCAGCTCGGTCTCTGGAGTGCACACCAAGGGGCCATTGTCCATGGCGCGGTAGACTGACACGGCACCCACAGCACCCGCATTGGCATTGATCGCCAAAATGACCTCCCGAAACGTCAGCATGCCCACCACCCTTCCGGTGGACATGACCACCAGGGAGCCAATGTCTTTCTCAGCCATGACCTGCATGGCTTGCTGTAGGCTGTCCTCGGGGGTGATGGTGTAGAGCGTGTTGCCCTTAGACTTCAGAATATCGCTTACTTTCACGGTGTGAACCCTCAGTTTTATGTTCACAATATAGCCCACAAATGCTTTTTTTAACAGCCCAAATTATCAAACAGCAAAAACAAAAGGAGACCGTGCCATGAGCGGCTACGCTGACCCCGGTTTTGACACCCTGGCCCTGCACGCAGGTGCCGCGCCCGACCCCACCACCGGCGCGCGCGCCGTGCCTATCCACCTGACCACGTCCGTCGTGTTCGAGTCCAGCGACCACGCCGCTGCGCTTTTTAATCTGGAGCGTGCAGGCCATGTCTACAGCCGCATCAGCAACCCCACCAACGCGGTGCTGGAGCAGCGCATCTCGGCGCTGGAAGGCGGCATTGGCGCGATCACTACAGCCAGCGGGCAGGCGGCGCTGCACCTGTCGATTGCCACACTGATGGGCGCTGGCTCACACATCGTGGCCTCTACCGCCTTGTACGGCGGCTCACAAAACCTGCTGCACTACACCTTGCGCCGCTTTGGCATTGACACCACCTTTGTCAAACCCGGCGACATTGACGGCTGGCGCACTGCGGTGCAACCCCACACCAAGCTGTTTTTTGGCGAGACGGTGGGCAACCCCGGGCTGGATGTGCTGGACATTCCCACCGTCTCGCAGATTGCGCACGAGGCTGGTGTGCCCCTGTTGGTAGACAGCACCCTCACCTCGCCATGGTTGATGAAGCCCTTTGACCATGGGGCCGATCTGGTCTACCACTCGGCCACCAAGTTCTTGTCGGGCCACGGCACGGTGATTGGTGGCGTGGTGGTGGATGGTGGTAGTTTTGACTGGGACGGGCCACGCTCCGAGGGTAAGTTTGCCGAGCTGACCGAGGCCTACGCGGGCTTTCACAACATGGTGTTTACCGACGAGAGCACGGTCGGCGCTTTCTTGCTGCGCGCCCGCCGCGAGGGCCTGCGCGACTTTGGTGCCTGCCTCAGCCCGCACAGCGCCTGGCTGATCTTGCAGGGCATTGAAACGCTGCCGCTGCGCATGGCGCAGCACATGCGCAACACGCAAAAGGTGGTGGAATTTTTGGCGGCGCACCCCTTTGTCTCACGCGTGGGCCACCCCATGCTCGCATCGCATCCGAGCCATGCGCTGGCGCAACAACTCTTGCCGCGCGGCGCGGGCAGCGTGTTCAGTTTTGACATGCTGGGTGCACGGGAGCAGGGCAAAAAGTTTATTGAAACGCTCAAGGTATTTAGCCACCTGGCCAATGTGGGCGACTGCCGCAGTTTGGTGATTCACCCCGCCAGCACCACGCACTTTCGCATGACCGATGAAGCTTTGGTGGGCGCGGGTATTACGCAGGGGACGATTCGTTTGTCGATTGGCCTGGAAGATGCGGACGATTTGATTGACGATTTGAAGCGGGCATTAAAAGCAGCGGAGAAGGTTTGAAGATGATGCGCAAAATTGGTTGGCTAGCGAACGGTGAAGAAGTTGTGCTGCAAAAAATTTGCGAAAACACGCGCGAAATAAGATCTGAGCAAACCACCTTGTGTACCGCGCGCCTTTCTCCAATTTTTTCATCCCAACCACGTTCACCATTCGCTGGATTAGATTTTTGAACAAAAAGGAAACCCCCATGAAATCCGCCGTACTGGTTATCGACATGCAACAAGGCCTGTGCGAGGGTGAGGGCAAGGCACATGACTGCGCCGGTGTGATTGCCAACATCAACCGCGTGACCCAACAAGCTCGGTCCGCAGGTGCGCCGGTTATCTTTATCCAACACGAATCTGCTGCGGGTTATCTGGAACACGGCACAGCAGCTTGGGAAATTGCTGACGGCTTGAACGTTGCACAGGCGGATCTACGTATTCGCAAAACCACGCCCGATTCATTCTTGCGCACCACCCTAAAGGCGACGCTGAAAGAACACCACATTGACCACTTGGTTGTCTGCGGCATGCACAGCGAGTTTTGCGTGGACACCACAACACGGCAAGCGTTGGCGCGAGGCTTCCCAGTCACCCTGGTGTCCGACGCGCACACCTCAGCGGGTAACAGCGCTTTAACGCCGCAACAGGTGATCGCGCACCACAACGCGACTCTCACCAACATTTCCAGCTTCGGGCCCAGAGTCACGGCCACCCCTTGCAGTGCATTGAAAATCGCGCCTTTCAATACTCATTGAACCGCTACAACCCAGCTGCGCCCCACCCCCCATGCATTCACCCTGCACATCAGGAGCATCCATGTACATCCCAGTTAACGGCATTGACACCTACTGCTACACCGGCGGCAAAACCTTCGATGCGGCCAAGCCCAGCATCGTCTTCATCCACGGCGTGCTCAACGACCATAGTGTGTGGATTTTGCAAAGCCGCTACCTGGCCAACCACGGCTACAACGTGCTGGCGATTGATTTGCCGGGCCACGGCAAGAGCGCGGGGAATTGCCCCAAGTCAGTGGAAGAAGCCGCGGCCTTCGTCATCGCCTTGCTGGACGCTGCGGGCATAGACAAAGCCGCTTTGGTCGGCCATAGCTGGGGCTCGCTCATCGCCCTGCACGCTGCCAGCTTGGCACCCGCGCGCGTGACGCACCTGGCCATGGTGGCCACGGCTTTCCCCATGAAGGTATCGCCCGCACTTTTAGACAACGCTTTGAACAAACCCATGCAAGCCATCGACATGGTCAACACCTTCAGCCACAGCACCCTGGCCCCTCCCCCCTCCAGCCTGGGCCCAGGCACCTGGCTTTACGGTGGCTCCAGGGCGCTGATGCGCCGCGTGCTGCAAAGCAACCCCCGTGAGAACGTGTTCCACATCGGCTTTAGCGCCTGCAACGATTATTCAAAGGCTTTTGAGGCTCTAGCCTTCTGGAGTACTGCGGGAGCAGCTACGCTTTTTATAGTAGGCATGCACGACCAAATGACACCACCCAAGGCCGCGCAAGCCTTGGTCAGCGCAGCAAAGCAGGCCAAAGTGGTCACAGTGGAGGCTGGCCACTCGGTGATGACCGAGGCACCCGATGCCACGCTGTTTGCACTGCATGACTTTCTGAAGCCAACACTTGCGATGAAGCAAAACCTGTCACCTGCGTCCCTGTAGCCTACATCCTGTCCAAACCATGACCCCACAACGCGCCCGTGAGATAGCCGCCAGCTTTGACCTGCGCCAGCTACCCGCCGACTTTTTAGCCAACCCCTACCCGGTGTACGCAGCGCTAAGGGAGAGCGATCCGGTAAAGCGCATGCCCGATGGCTCCTGCTTTCTCACCCGATATGCCGACCTGCTGGCGGTGTACCGCGATGCGCAAACTTTCAGTTCGAACAAAGTAGCCGAGTTCACCCCTAAATACGGCGCAGACGCACCCCTGCTAGCCCACCACACCACCAGCTTGGTGTTTAACGACCCACCCGAGCACACGCGGGTGCGCAAGCTCATCATGGGCGCACTCACCCGCCGTGCCATTGCCGAGATGGAAGGCGGCTTGATTAGCTTGGTAGACAGCCTGCTGGACAACATAGCGGCGCAGGGCGGTGGCGACTTGATTGAAGACTTTGCCAGCGCCATCCCCATCGAAGTCATAGGTAACCTGCTGAACATCCCCCATGCCGATCGCGCCCCGCTGCGCGCCTGGTCGTTGGCGATCTTGGGTGCGCTAGAACCCAAGCTCACGCCTGCGCAAGAGGCGTTGGGCAACCAAGCCGTTACCGACTTCAGCGCCTACCTCCAAACCTTGGTAGCGCAGCGCCGACGACACCCCGGCAATCCCGAGCACGACGTGCTCACGCGTTTGATCCAAGGTGAAGCGGGAGCAGAGCCCTTGAGCGAAGCAGAGCTGCTGCACAACTGCATCTTCATCTTGAACGCAGGCCACGAAACCACCACCAACTTGATAGGCAACGCGTTGGTAGCGTTGCAAGAGTGGCCCGAGCAGTTGCACAAACTACTATCAAATTCGAAGCTGCTCCCGCAATATTCTATTGGGCTAGAGACCTATTTGATCACTAGCGTGGACGAATTCCTGCGCTTTGAGCCCAGTAACCAGCTAGGCAACCGCCGCACCCTGCAAGCATGTAACGTAGGCGGTGTAAACCTGCCAGCAGGCACCCTGATCACGCTATGCATAGCCGCTGCCAACCGCGACCCATCCGTGTTTGAGCAATCCGATGTGTTGAACCTCGAACGCGCGCCCAACAAACACTTGGCTTTTGGCTTTGGCATCCACCAATGTGCCGGGCTCAGCCTTGCGCGGTTGGAAGGCCGCATCGCGATTGGCCGCTTTGTGCAACGCTTTCCCGGCTACCGGCTGACGGCGGAACCCGTGCGCGGCGGACGGGCGCGTTTTCGTGGGTTTTTAAGCGTGCCCTTTGCTTGCCGCCCGCTCTGAAGGTAAAGGCGTGCTCGGAAGGCTATTTTTTGCAACTGCCACCCACCGACACCGTTCCGTCTTTGCACTCGGTCAGTATGGCATCCGCAGGTTTTTTCGCAGGTAAATGGGGTTTACTGGCGGAGGCTGCAGTCACTGGCATCGCACTGCTGGTTGCTGCGCTTTGCTGTGTATACATGATCTTCTTCGCACCCTTGCCGCAGGTGCCTACTACTTTGCCGGGTGCGGTGGCCGCACTATCAACCACCACGACGGTAAAGCTGGCCACGCCTGCGGCTTTGATCTTGCCCTCGATCTGCTCGCGCAGGGCATCGCAGTTGTCGGCATAGCTGGACGTGCAAGCTAGCGCGAGCAGTACAAATAACGCAAAGAATTTCAACATGGTCGATGAGGTTTGTAGCAAAAATAGAGAAGTAGCCCAGTATATCGAGATGGCGTCGTTGTATGGCTATCGCCCTGGCGCTCCGTTTTACAATCAGGCAGTGCAAACCACCCAAACTACCACCGCCCCCACTACAGCGTTGATCTTCGACATGGACGGCACCATGATCGACTCGATGCCGTACCACACCCGGTCATGGCTGGAGTTTTGCAAGCGGCGCGGTATCACTATTGACGTGCATGATCTGCTGCAACGCACCACCGGGCGCACCGGCACTGAGTGCATGGGCGAGCTGTTTGGCCGGGCCATGACAGCCGCTGAGGCGCTGCCCATGGTACACGAGAAAGAAGAGATTTACCGCGAAATGTTTGCACCCGTTTTCAAAGAAGTCGCGGGCTTTAAGGCCTTTGCCGCCCTAGCACGCAGCCAGGGCTTGAAAATTGGCGTGGGCACGGCGGGCGACAAACACAATATTGCATTTGCCATGGCGCATTTGAAGATGCAGCACGCGCCTGACGTGATGGTTGGTGGTGACCAGGGTTTTGCTGGCAAGCCCGAACCCGCTATATTTTTAGAAGCTGCTCGCGCACTGTCTGCAAGGGCGAATGAATGTATTGTCTTTGAAGATGCGCCCTTTGGTATCGAGGCCGCGCGCCGCGCAGGCATGCGGGCGGTGGCCATCTGCACCAGCCACAACGCAGCGCAATTGGCCGGGCCCCACGTACTGGCCGCCGTTCCCGATTACCATGCGCTATTGGACAGCCAATTTTTGGCCGCCCTGTAAGCACGCAAGACCATCCACTCGATTAGCCAGAAAGCCCCAACATGTTCCGTGAAGCCACTACAGCGCTGGTCAAGCGCGCCGACTACGCCCCACCCGCCTACTGGATCGACACCGTCGATTTAACCTTTGACCTGGACCCCGCCAAAACCCGCGTGCTGAACAAAATGCAGGTGCGCCGCAACCTGGATGTACCCACCCAACCCCTTCGCCTGGACGGCGACGAGCTGAACCTGGCGCGTGTGATGGTCAACGGCCAAGGCTGCTCGTTCAAGATGGACGGCGACACCTTGGTGCTGGCCGACCTGCCCGATGCCTGCGAGCTGGAGATCTTCACCACCTGCGCGCCTGCCAAAAACACCAAGCTGATGGGCCTGTATGTCAGCCAAGACACCTTCTTTACCCAGTGCGAGGCCGAGGGCTTTCGCCGCATCACTTACTTTCTGGACCGGCCCGACGTGATGTCGATGTACAGCGTCACCCTGCGCGCCGATGCTGCGGCGTACCCGGTGCTGCTGAGCAATGGCAATTTGGTCGAGCAAGGCACACTGCCGGATGGCCGCCACTTTGCCAAATGGGTAGATCCGCATAAAAAGCCCTGCTACCTGTTTGCCCTTGTGGCTGGCAATTTGGTAGCGCGCGAGCAGCGCATTACCTCGCGCGCAGGCAAAGACCATCTGCTGCAAGTGTTTGTGCGCCGGGGTGACCTGGACAAAACCGAGCATGCCATGAACTCGCTGATGGCCAGCGTGGCCTGGGACGAGGCACGCTTTGGCTTGCCGCTGGATTTGGAGCGCTTCATGATCGTCGCCACGGCAGACTTCAATATGGGCGCGATGGAAAACAAGGGCCTGAACATCTTCAATACCAAGTACGTGCTGGCCAACCAATCCACGGCGACGGACGTGGACTACGCCAATATCGAAAGCGTAGTGGGCCATGAGTACTTTCACAACTGGACCGGCAACCGCATCACCTGCCGTGACTGGTTCCAGCTCTCGCTCAAAGAAGGCCTCACCGTCTTTCGTGACCAGGAGTTCAGCATGGACCTGTGTCCCAGCCCCTCGGCCCGCGCCGTCAAGCGCATAGAAGACGTGCGCGTGCTGCGCACCGCCCAGTTCCCCGAAGACGCAGGCCCCATGGCCCACCCGGTGCGGCCTGATGCCTACCAGGAGATCAACAACTTCTACACCGTCACCATTTACGAAAAAGGGGCCGAGGTGGTGCGCATGATGCAAACCCTGGTCAGCCGCGAAGGCTTTGCCAAAGGCATGACCGAGTACTTCAAGCGCCACGACGGCCAGGCCGTCACCTGCGACGACTTTGCGCAGGCCATAGCCGATGCCAACCCCACGTCGGCCCTGAGCACCCTGCTGCCCCAGTTCAAGCGCTGGTACAGCCAGGCAGGCACGCCGCGCGTCAAAGCACACGGCGTGTACGACCCAGCGGCGCGTACCTATGCCCTGCACCTGTCGCAAAGCTGCCCGGCCACGCCCGGTCAGCCTAGCAAAGAGCCCTTCGTCATCCCCATCAACTTTGGTTTGGTCAGCGCCCAAGGCCATGACCTGCCGCTGCAACTGGCCAGCGAGGCACAAGCCGCGCCCGGTCAACGCACCTTTGTGATGACACAGGCCAGCGAGGTGCTGCAGTTCGTCAATGTGGACTGCGCCCCTGGCACCGAGCCTGTTCCGTCCATCTTGCGCGGCTTCTCGGCCCCAGTGATTTTGGAGTGCGACTACACCGAGGCGCAGCTGCTGGCCCTACTAGCCCACGACAACGATCCGTTCAACCGCTGGGAGGCGGCGCAACGGTTGGGCATGCAGCATGCTATGCAATTAGTAGCTGATCGCGCAAATTCTGCAAGCGCAAACGGTAAGTTGGATGTAGACAAGTTCACCCAATCCCCCTTCGCCGCCGCGCTGCGCAGTGTGCTGCGCAACCCTGAGTTGGACGCTGCCTTTAAAGAGCTGGTGCTCACCCTGCCAAGCGAGACCTATATCGCCGAGCAACTGGACGTAGTAGACCCACAAGCCATCCACGCCGTGCGCGAAGCTATGCGCACGGCTCTGGCCACAGCCCTGCAAGCCGACTGGGAATGGGCCTTTGAAGCACACCAAAACCCCGGTGGCTACAGCCCCGACGCAGCCAGCAGCGGCCGCCGCGCGCTGGCCAATATGGCGCAGAGCATGCTGTGCCTGGCAGCTCGAGAGTCAGGCGATGCGGTGTGGCCAGGTAAAACCTACCAGCGTTTTAAAGATGCCAACAATATGACCGATCGCTTTGCTTCGCTGGGCGCACTGGTGGCCAGCGGCCACGCACTGGCAGCCCCTGCGCTAGAGCAGTTCTATCGCCTGTTCAAAGACGAGGCCTTGGTACTGGACAAATGGTTCAGCCTGCAAGCGGGCAGCACGGACCGGGGCGGCGACATCCTACCCCGCGTGCGCCAGTTGATGAAGCACCCCGACTTCAGCCTGAAAAACCCCAATCGCGCCCGCAGCGTGGTCTTCAGCTTTTGCAGCGCCAACCCCGGCGCCTTCCACCGCCCGGATGCCGCTGGCTACCTGTACTGGGCCGAACAGGTGCTGGCGCTAGACGCCATCAACCCCCAAGTAGCCGCCCGCCTGGCCCGCGCCATGGATCGCTGGAAAAAGCTTGCGCAACCTTACCAGTCAGCGGCGCTGGAGGCTATTAAACGCGTGGCGGCTAAGGGCGATTTGAGTAACGACGTGAGAGAGGTGGTTTCGCGCGCTCTGGCAGATTAGCGCTTTTTTTTGAAAATACCGAAGAGTTTTTGAAAGCAGAGGGCGCGAAGGTTTCGCAAAAGGTCGCAAAAGAAGACAAAAGAAGAGAGAAAAGGAAGAAAAAATAAAGAATAAAATTCAAAACTACCAATCAACGCATTTAGTTCGAGAATTCAATTCTTAAGAATTAGCTTTTTTGTATTGGCTTTTTTTGGTTTTATTTTTGTATTTTCTTTTTTGCGCCCTCTGCGAAACCTTCGCGCCCTCTGCGTTCAAAAAATCCCCTCCCCCTGCCGTACGAGCACCAACAACATGACATCCAAAATATCCCTCACCAGATACCTCGTTGAACAGCAGCGCATTGACGGCCGCATCCCCCCTCAACTCCGGCTGCTTTTAGAAGTCGTCGCCCGCAGCTGCAAGAGCATCAGCCACGCCGTCAATAAAGGCGCATTGGGTGGCGTGCTGGGCACGGCGGGCACGGAAAACGTGCAGGGCGAGGTGCAAAAAAAGCTCGACATCATTGCCAACGAGGTACTCATCGAAGCCAATGAGTGGGGCGGCAACCTGGCCGCCATGGCCAGTGAAGAGATGGACAGCATTTACCTGGTGCCTAACCGCTACCCGCAGGGCGAATACCTGCTGCTGTTTGACCCACTGGACGGCTCCAGCAACATCGACGTGAACGTCAGCATTGGCACGATTTTCAGTGTTTTGAAGAAGCCAGACGATCACGATGCAGGCATTGAAGAAAAAGACTTTTTGCAAGCCGGTAACAAACAAGTCGCCGCTGGCTACTGCGTGTATGGCCCGCAAACCACCTTGGTGCTCACCGTAGGCGACGGCGTGGCCATGTTCACGCTAGACCGCGAGCAAGGCAGCTTTATCCTGACCGAAGAAAACGTGCGCATCCCGGCAGACACCAAAGAGTTCGCCATCAACATGAGCAATATGCGCCACTGGGCCCCGCCCATGAAGCGCTATATCGACGAGTGCTTGGCTGGCAAAGAAGGCCCGCGAGGTAAAGACTTCAACATGCGCTGGATCGCCAGCATGGTGGCCGACGTGCACCGCATCCTCACCCGTGGCGGCGTGTTCATGTACCCCTGGGACCAACGCGAGCCAGAAAAGGCTGGCAAACTGCGCCTGATGTACGAGGCCAACCCCATGAGCTGGCTGATCGAGCAGGCCGGCGGCGCGGCCACCAATGGCCAGCAACGCATTTTGGATATCCAGCCCGCCAAACTGCATGAACGCGTGAGTGTAATGCTGGGCAGCAAAAACGAGGTTGAGCGCGTCACCGCCTACCATCTGGAAGCCAAATAAAGTTCTAGGCCAATAGAGTATTGCGGGAGCAGCTACTAAATACATAGTGTTTGCTGCACCCGCAAACCTCCATTCCAGCCAATAGCCAGGCAAAGTTTGTTATAATTTCCGCTTCGCCCTTGTAGCTCAGTTGGTAGAGCAACGCACTCGTAACGCGTAGGTCAGCAGTTCGATTCCGCTCAAGGGCACCACATCTAAAAGCCGCTTCAGTCACCTGAAGCGGCTTTTTTCTTGGGGGCGCTGGTATGGGTGCGTGATGGAGCTGCAGGAGTTTGGCAGCCCGCCTTTGCCCCATCTCAACGGCGCAGCAGCCCCATCCGCGTAGCCTCGTACACGGCCTCGGTTTTGTTGTGCACGGCCAGCTTGGCGTAGAGATTCTTGATATGCGTTTGCACGGTGTGCACACTCACATGGCGCAGCTTGGCGATCTCGGCGTAGGAGAAGCCTCTGGCAATCAGCTCCAGCACTTCTTGCTCGCGCGGGGACAGCGTTGGACTGTCTTCGCTGGCTAACGGTGGCAAGGCAGCCGCTATATTTTCAATAGCTTCTGCCGCAATATTCTGTTGGGCTAGCACCTCAATATGCTTCAAATCGCCGAGCATGCTGCGGTATTTGGCCAGCACCCTGCGTGCAATCATGGGCGATATGGGCGATGCGCCAGCTTTGAGCTGCAAGATGGCTTGGGCTACATCGTCCGGCGCAGAATCTTTATGGATATAGCCTGTGGCTCCGGCTTCGATGCTGGCCAGCACATTGTCTTCGTCGCCAAACATCGAGATCACCAAAGCCTCACACTGCGGATGACGCTGCAAGGCGTGGCGAATGACCTCCAGGCCGCTGCCGTCGGGCAGGCCCAGGTCGGTGAGCAGCACGTCGATGGTGTGGCTGCCCTCATTGAGCCACGTGCGCGCCTCGGCCACGCTGGCGGCCTGGCCTAGCAGCTGCAGTTGCGCGCACTGGCGCACCGATTGGGCAAAAAACTCACGGGTAGTGGGGTCGTCTTCGACGATGAGAACGCGCCATGGAGTGGGCATACGCTGTAGGCTCTGGGTTAAAACTGCGAAGCGCACAGCATACCGCAGCCAACCGGCTGGGACGAGGTGCGCGCCCCGGAAGGAGCGCAAACACCCATGTTCATGGGAGGCGGTTATCTACCGCCGGGCCGCTTAACGCCAATGACCGCCATGTCCACCGCGATGCCCCCCACGGCCGTGCCCGCCATGCCCACCATGGCCACCTCGAAACACAAACGAAGCGCCCAACACGAGATTGGGGTAGTAATAAGGAGCCGTCACCACCACAGGCTGCACGTAGGGCTGGTACACCGTGCCCGAGCTGATGACGGTTTGGCTAACCACCGGGGCCTGCTCGGTGTACACCGGCGGCTGGGCCTGCGACATCACACGCGGCTGCGTGGCAACGGGAAAAGCTGGTGCGATAGGCGAGACTTGCAGCTGGATGTTCGGGCCCGGGTCTTGCGGCATTTGCACGCTGTATTGCTTGCCTGCGTATTCATACACCACCTGGTAGGCCGTGGTGCGGTTTTCAATGAAGTTTTGGGTGCTGCAACGGTTGACGGTTTGCTGCGTAGTGGCCACTTGCGCGGGGCTGCCACCCTCTATGCGGTCGCCCAAAATGGCACCGGCAAACAAACCGATCACCGTGGCTGCAGCGCGGCCACTGCCTTGGCCTACCGCGTTGCCCATGGCACCACCGGCAATACCGCCCATCAGCGCACCCGCGCCGGATTTGGTCGCAGGCGTTTGACTTTGCACTTGCACCACTTCTTGCGCACACACTTGGCGCGGCACGCTGACCTGGCTGATGATGGCCGTGCTGGAGATCACGCGGCCTAGCTCAGGCCCGGTTACCTGTTGCACAGTTTGTTGCTCCGCTGCTTGCACGGTCTGGGCGTGGGCCGCCATGCCAACAGCAGACAAGGCCGCAATGGCCAGCACAGATTTCATGGAAAGATGGTTCATACAAAATACCTCATATCAAAAGCACTGCGCAGGCTGCTGCACGCCATGCGATAGGTATGTAACGCGCTTTTGCACCTTATGGTAGACCGATACGGGTGTGCCAGGTTC
>JANMTF010000403.1:0-9091 GCA_031390175.1 Polaromonas sp. | reverse complement strand
GCCGCACCTGCTGCTCAAGGGGCGCAGCGGTATCCGCATCGGGCATGATCGGATTTTTGACCACATGATGCTCGATGGCCTGGAAGATGCCTACGAGGCGGGCCGCTCCATGGGCACCTTTGGCGAAGAGTGCGCTGATAAATACAAATTTACCCGCGAGGCACAGGATAAATTTGCTGTAGCCAGCGTAGAACGTGCGCAAGCAGCTACTAAAAGCGGAGCGTTTGCAGCAGAAATTACGCCTATCACCGTCAAAAGCCGGGCGGGCGACGTGGTGGTGAGCATTGACGAAGGCCCGGCCAAGGCGCGGCTGGACAAGATTGCTACGCTCAAACCCGCGTTCAAAAAAGACGGCACCATCACGGCGGCCAGCAGCTCGTCCATCAACGACGGCGCAGCCGCTCTGGTGATGATGCGCCAGAGCACCGCCGCCAAGCTGGGCTGCAAGCCACTGGCCCGCATCGTCAGCCACGCCGTGCATGCGCAAGAGCCCAATTGGTTCACCACCGCCCCCGTGGGTGCCACGCAAAAGGCACTGGCCAAGGCGGGCTGGAGCGTGAAAGACGTGCAGCTGTGGGAAGTGAACGAGGCCTTTGCTGTGGTGCCCATGGCGCTGATGCATGAGCTGAAGGTCAGCCACGAGATCGTCAACGTCAACGGCGGTGCCTGCGCCCTGGGCCACCCCATCGGTGCCAGCGGCGCACGCATTATGGTCACGCTGATGCATGCACTCAAGGCCCGTGGCCTGACCAAAGGCTTGGCCACGCTGTGTATAGGCGGCGGCGAGGGTACGGCGGTGGCGCTGGAGATGCTGTGAGGCAGTCTATTCGCTATATATTTAGTAGCTGCTTGCGCGACATTTCATTGGGCTAAAGGGCTAAAACACCATGAAAATACTGATCCTGGGGGCCTCGCGCGGCATTGGTCTGGAGTTTGTACGCCAGTACGGCCTTGCGGGTGATCAGGTGATGGACAGCGCGCGCAGCGAAGCGGGGCTGCAGAAAATCCGCGCCCTGGGGGCGACGGCTTTCAAGCTGGATGTGGCCGACCCGCACAGCGTTAGCGGTCTGGCTGGGCAGCTGGCGGGCGAACAGATCGACCTGGCCATCTATGTGGCTGGTGTCTATACCCAGGCCGGTGCCACCGTGGTGCCCGCGCAGGCGGAATTTGATGTAACTCTACGTACCAATGTGTTGGGTGCGATGCAAACCATACCGCAGGTGGCTCCCCTGGTAGAAGCGGCTCACCAGGGCCAGGGCTGCAAATTCATCTTCATCACCAGCGGCATGGGCCGCATAGGCGACGTGGAAAGCAGCTTTGGCTGGATGTACAGCGTGAGCAAGTCGTCGCTGTTGTCGGTGTCATTGGTTCTCTGAGGCTTCAATCGCTGACCTCGCGGTTTCGCGCCAGAGCGCACGCAGTGCCCATGCGCCCCGGTCTGCGGCCCCCTGCGGGGTGAGCTTTCCAATGCTCAAAATTTGGGAAAACGTCTAAACTCGCTTCGCTCAGACACCTACTTTTTATTATCCAAATTTTTCCGCGCTACAAGCCCGCAGCCCTAATTGGGGCGCATAGGCACTGCGTGCGCTCTGGCGCGAAGACTGGGTTTTCGCAGGACACCCGTTCATATGTCACAATTCATCAAAGTGTAACTAATGAACAATCGAATCTAACCACTAAGGAGTTAATGTGAAGCGTGCTATTTTATTGACAGTACTTGCCTATTCTGCTTCAAGTGTATTTGCTGCTGAGCCCTGCATGGATAACTTCTCTGCTAGTGGTAATGTGTTCATCGGGAAAACCTATAAAACCAATGCGGTACTTACGGGTATTAACAAACAAGATGCGTTCACGCGTGCCATGGCGTTTACGGCAGAAAACGGTTTTACGGTATTGAAGACGGACAAGGATGCAGGTGTCATTTCTGCCGCCCAGTCGTCCTCTTACGGCAGCGGCAAAGTCGTACCCCTGAATATCACCCTTGCTGAGTCGGGTGCTGATACGCGCATCAATCTGAACTACACCACGCCACTGGGTGTTTTATCGCCTGAGGATGCTATCAAAAAGCATTTTTGTTTGACTGTTGCTGCAGCAGGTGATGGGACTAGAGGTGCTAGCGCACCGCATGCACCGATGGCGCAGGGCAGCGTAAGTCAGACGACTCAACCTGTAAGACGTTCTTCGCCAAGAGGCTATGCAGCAATAACGCCTGAACAACAACAGGCCATTGCGAACGAAATTCCTAAAGTTGTTCCCAACGATAACATTCGTCAAATAGTCAAAGATGCTACACCAACTTTATCTGTTTATTTGGAGCGTTTGTCATGCTTGGCTGAAGAAGCGGGTTTAAGCGCACTGCTGGAATACGCTGCACCAGGCGCTCGTATTAGTTATTGGAATAGAGGTATGGCTTATGTCCAATACCACAATAAAGCGGCTTGTATGACGATCACTCGGATTCATGCTTGGAATGCGCCAGCCTTGAATGCTTTACAGTTTGAGGTGACTTACAAAGCGGATGATAGCGGAGAGATCGGTAAGACCCAACATGAAATTGTGCGGCAACCAGATGGAGTTTGGTTGTTTACCAAGTAATTTTCGGTGTGGTGTTTTATTCGATGGAGATGAAACGTATCATTTGCCGAGTTTGAATGTAATTTTCGGTGCTTGGTCTAGCGAGCCTATTTTCCACGAATAGGCTTTGTTAAAGAACCAAGGGGTTCCACTGGCGTTGTGGGTGATGATCTGAGCGTTGGATGGAAGACGCACTTCGACTGTGCCATCCATTTGGATACCTATTTGCTTGTAGGCCTCTCTATCCTTGGGTTTGAGTTCCATCGAGGCGATGGTGATGACATCGTCTTTTGCTTTGCTGACTGCAATTACTGGCATGAGTTCTGCTTGCTGGCCCAAAGCAAGCTCTTGATCTACCGTCAACTCATATCGGCCTTCGCCCAGGTAATTAAGTTTCTTTACGCCTTTGCCTTTTGCTTTGTGTTCAACTTCAGCTTTGAGATAGGCCTCGTCCTTGCTTGACAGTGGCTTTTTTTCTTTTATGGCTTGCATTACCAATACATTTTTTGCCGTGCCGTCGTATTTGTAGTTGTAGGAGCCATCCGGCTTCATGGTGACGGATGCCGTAAATTTTTCTGGTACCAAGCAGCCCGTAAGTATGCTGGTAGCAGCTAGGGTAGCCAGTAGGATGCGTTTGTTATTCATGGTGTGCACTGGTTGAAGATAGATTGCATATTTTGATGCAAAACTAATGTAAATTATTTGTGCCTCAGCGGTTTATTGCATATGTCAGTGACTATGAGCTGCCCACAGAAACCGCGCAAGTCAGCAAGACTGCCGCCGCCGCTACTTTCGATAAAATCGTCACGTTCGCACCCTGCTTGTGATACGCCATTGGCGCTACGGTGTAGTGGCCCAGGCTGCTGAGGAAGTAGATGGCTAGCAGCACCACAAGGGGTTTGGGTAGGTCATTGAGAAGTTTCCGTGGGAGCATAGGAGTGGTCGAGTAGTGTGGGATGATGGAGTTGAGTTGATTGCTAATCGCTATATATTTCATAGCTGCTTACGCTACATTTCATTGGGCTAGAGGGCTAAAACACCATGAAGATACTGGTTCTGGGTGCTTCGCGCGGGATTGGGCTGGAGCTGGTGCGCCAGTACGCGCTGGCGGGTGAGCAGGTGATGGCCACCGCACGCAATGCGGCGGGTTTGGCAGCCATCAAAGCCCTGGGCGCGACTGCGTTTTCGCTGGATGTGGCTAGCCCACAGAGCGTCAGCGGCCTGAGCGGGCAGCTGGACGGCGAAAAGATCGACCTGGCAATCTATGTGGCAGGTGTCTATACCCAGGCCGGTGCCACCCAGCCGCCCACGCAGGCAGAGTTTGATGTCACCATGCGTACCAATGTGCTGGGCGCGATGCAAACCATACCGCAGGTGGCACCGCTGGTAGAGGCGGCTTGCCAGGGCCAGGGCGGCAAATTCATCTTTATCACCAGTGGCATGGGCCGCATCGGCGGGGTGGAAAGCAGCTTTGGCTGGACGTACCGTGTGAGCAAGGCCGCGCTGAATATGGCCGTGATGGCAGCCCAGCACGATTACCCCAAGGCGCTTATGTTGCCCATGCACCCCGGTTGGGTGCGTACCGATATGGGCGGGCCCAGTGCTTCGCTGAGCGTGGTGCAGTCAGTCACCGCGATGCGCAAAACCATTGCCGCGCTGACCACCCAAGACAAGGGTAAATACTTGAACTACGACGGTCAGGCGTTTGCCAGCTGGTAAGTCGTCCATACCGTGCGTGGGCGCTGCACATAATGCCATTTTGTCAGTACTGTCTTGCTTTTTGCTTTGCCCCCTAAGCGACTGTTAGAGGGTTTTTACGTATCCTGACGCAATTTAAAAAGCTAACAATCAGGAGTCTGTTTTTTTTATTCACGATTGGAGAAACTATGTCTAAGCTTACTGTTGAAAAAGCCCCCGCGCGTCGTCGCTTTCTGAAGACCGCCTCTGCCACCGCCGTGGGCACGGCAGCCATGGCCGCACCGATGCTGGCCAAGGCCCAAGCCGGCCCGATCACCATGCGCTGGCAGAGCACTTGGCCTTCCAAGGACATCTTCCATGAGTACGCGCTAGATTTCGCCAAAAAAGTCAACGACATGACCGGTGGCGACTTGAAGATTGAAGTGCTGCCCGCCGGTGCTGTGGTGCCTGCGTTTGGTTTGCTCGAAGCCGTATCCAAGGGAACGCTGGACGGCGGCCACGGCGTGCTGGGCTACCACTACGGTAAGCAAAACGCATTGGCCTTGTGGAACTCTGGCCCAGCCTTTGGTATGGATGCCAACATGCTGCTGTCCTGGCACAAGTACGGCGGTGGCGCTGATCTGCTGGCCAAGCTGTACGCCTCTATCGGCATGACCTCGGTGCAGTCTTTCCTGTACGGCCCCATGGCTACCCAGCCTCTGGGCTGGTTTAAAAAGCCCATCACCAAGTCGGAAGACTTCAAGGGTCTGAAGTTCCGTACCAACGGTCTGGCGATTGACCTGTTTACCGCCATGGGCGCAGCAGTTAACGCGTTGCCAGGCGGCGAGATTGTGCCTGCCATGGACCGCGGCTTGCTGGACGGCGCTGAATTTAACAACGCCACGTCGGACCGCCTGCTGGGCTTCCCCGATGTGTCCAAAGTGTGCATGCTGCAAAGCTTCCACCAAAGCGCCGAGACCTTTGAGATCATGTTCAACAAGCCCAAGTACGATGCGCTGCCCGCCAAGATGAAGGCCATCATCGCTGGTGCGGTTGAGGCATCGTCGGCTGATATGTCCTGGAAGGCAATTGACCGCTACTCCAAAGACTACATTGAGCTACAGGAAAAAGACAAGGTCAAGTTCTACAAGACCCCCGATAGCATCTTGCAAGACCAGCTGAAATTGTGGGAAGAGATTTTGGTCAAGAAGTCTGCCGAAAATCCACTGTTTAAAGAGATCGTGGCTTCGCAAAAGGCATTTGCCCAGCGCGCTGTGAAGTGGGAACAAGACGTGGTGATTAACCGCCGGATGGCCGTGAACCACTTCTTCGGTGCCAAGAAGTCTTAAGGGTTAACCTTAGCCCATATCAACCATCCAGGTTCTGCCTGGATGGTTGATTTTTTTTGAGCAAGTACAAAAAATATGCAGCAATTTTTTCTCTTCATCGACAAGATCAGCACCAAGATAGGCCACGCCTTTTCCTGGTTGATCATGGCCCTGACCCTGTTGATCACCTTCGAGGTATTTTCCCGTTATGTGCTGGACAAGCCACACTCTTGGGCCTTTGACCTGATGATCATGATGTATGGCTCCATGTTCATGATGGCTGGTGCTTACACGCTGTCTAAAAACGGCCATGTACGCGGCGACGTGCTGTACGGATTTTTTCCACCGCGTCTGCAAGCGGGTTTAGATCTGGCGCTGTATATTTTGTTTTTTGTACCCGGTGTGTTTGCACTGGCCTATGCAGGTTACTTTTATGCTGCCGAATCTTGGGCGATTAAAGAAATCTCCAACATCACCTCCGACGGCCCTCCGATTTATCCGTTTAAAACCATCATCCCCTTGGCGGGCGGCATGCTGTTGATTCAGGGTGTGGTGGAGATTTTGCGCTGTATTGTCTGCCTGAAAGAGGGCGACTGGCCTGCACGTGCGGACGACGTGGAAGAGGTAGACGTAGACAAGCTCAAAGACATGGTGCATGTCAAAGATGAAGATATTGCCAAGCTCGGTGAGATGCTGGTTGCCAAAGAAGGAATGCGCAAGTGAAAAAAGAAATCTGGTTTGGCCTCAGTATTCTGATGGCCGTCGTTATTGGCATTTTTGTATTCATGCCCCCGCTCTCGCAGATGACCAATGGGCATCTGGGCTTGTTGATGCTGGGCTTGATCGTTGTCGCCATCATGTTGGGTTTTCCCACGGCCTTTACCCTGATGGGCATGGGCATGGTGTTCGCCTGGCTGGCTTTCCGCAGCCAAAACCCTGCTCTGGCGGTACAGCAAACGCTGGACTTGATGGTGCAGCGGGCGTACTCGGTCATGTCGAATGACGTGCTGATCTCCATTCCCTTGTTCGTCTTCATGGGCTACTTGGTTGAGCGTGCTAACTTGATCGAAAAGCTGTTCAAGAGCTTGCACCTGGCCATGGCCCGTGTGCCTGGCTCGCTGGCCGTGGCTACCGTCATTACCTGCGCCGTGTTTGCTACGGCTACTGGCATTGTCGGTGCCGTAGTGACATTGATGGGCTTGTTGGCGCTGCCTGCCATGCTCAAGGCAGGCTATAGCACCCGTTTGGCGGCGGGTGCCATTACCGCTGGCGGCTGCCTGGGCATTTTGATTCCGCCCTCAGTGCTGCTGATTGTGTACGGTGCTACGGCCGGTGTGTCGGTGGTCAAGCTGTATGCGGGTGCGTTCTTCCCCGGCATCATGCTTGCCACGCTGTATGTGGGCTACATCATTGTGGTGGCCAAGCTCAAGCCGCATTTGGCACCACCGCTGTCTGAAGAAGACCGCGTGGTTCCACTGCCCGCGTATGCCGAAAAAATCTCCACCTCGTTCAGTAATAACGTGGTCAAGGGTTTGGTGGGTGGCTTGCAGGGCAATGTGACAGCGGGCGCGTCTAACCGTACCCTGCTATCCCAGTTGTTGATTGCGCTGCTGCCCGCTATCGCTTTCACTGCCGCGATGGGCATGACCTACCGTATGGTGACGGCACCAGCCGAAGTAGTGTCTACCGATGCAGTGCAAATGGGTACCGGTTTTTCCAGCGATGACAGTAAAACCGAGAGTGGCGGCCTGCAAGAACCACCGCAAGAAGGCGGGCTGCAAGAGCCGCCCAAAGAAGGTGCTAGCGCTGCCCCTGTGGCCAAGCCTGCGGCTCCAGTGGCACCGGTGGTTGCGGCTGCCAAGGCTGCGCCTGCGGCCGCTGCCGAGCGCTTGGCTGCACCCTCGGCCTACTGGATCACTTTCGGCATTGGCGCTGCGGCGCTGGCACTGTTCTACGCCATGTTCACCTTTGCGCGCATGGAAATTTTCAAGATGCTGCTAGGTTCGTTCTTCCCGCTGGCCATGTTGATCATTGCGGTGCTGGGCACCATCGTCTTCGGCTTGGCTACACCCACCGAAGCTGCGGCTATGGGCTCGATGGGGGGCTTGGTTTTGGCCGCAGCCTACCGTCGTTTGAACATCACCGTGGTGCGTGAGTCGGTCTACCTCACCGCCAAAACCAGCGCCATGGTGTGCTGGCTGTTTGTCGGCTCCAGCATCTTCTCGGCGGCCTTTGCGCTGTTGGGTGGGCAGGACATCATCAACAAATGGGTGTTGTCCATGGACTTGACCCCAGTTCAGTTTATGTTGCTGGCGCAAGCCATCATCTTCCTGCTGGGCTGGCCGCTGGAGTGGACTGAGATCATCGTGATCTTTATGCCGATCTTTATCCCCCTGCTACCGCACTTCAACATCGACCCACTGTTCTTTGGCCTGCTGGTCGCGTTGAACCTGCAAACCGCTTTCTTGTCACCCCCGGTGGCGATGGCAGCGTTTTACTTGAAGGGCGTATCGCCTCCGCACGTCACGCTGAACCAGATTTTCCTGGGCATGCTGCCGTTCATGGGTATCCAGGTGGTAGCGTTGGCCTTGTTGTACATCTTCCCAGGTATTGGGATGTGGTTGCCAAGCGTGCTGTACAAGTAGGGCACATCCATAAATCCAATGATCGGGCGCATTGCGGCGTTACAAATCCGCGCCATACCGGAGTATGGCTGTGGTTTGCGCCTTGCACTGCATACCGATAATTGAATTTCTGGACATGCCCATGACATGGATAAATTGGGTATTTAAAATGAGGCGCGTAAGTGCCTCTTTTTTTTGGAGAAACGAAAATGCCCATTACCAAAGGCTATAAAGTGCTGGTCGCCGAAGCCATGGCGCAGGTTAAAACCTACAGCGTGCAGGAGACTTTGGCCAAAGTGCAAGCTGGCGCAGCGCAGATCGTAGACATCCGCGACATCCGCGAGCTGACCAGCGGCACGGTAAAAGGCTGCGTACACGCCCCGCGCGGCATGCTGGAGTTTTGGGTCGACCCCGAGTCACCCTATTTCAAGCCCCTATGGGCGGATGAGAGCAAAGAGTTCATTTTGTTTTGCGGCCTGGGCTGGCGCAGCGCACTCACCGTCAAAACCCTGCAAGACATGGGCATGACCAACGTAGCCCATATCGACGGTGGCTGGGACGAATGGGTCAAACAAGGCGGCGCGACCGAGACGCTGGAAGAGCGCAAGGCCGCTAAAAAATCCTGAGCCCAGCGCAGCCATGTTTACCCAACCCATCTTTGTCACATGGCACAACAAAACCCAATGAAATCATAAGCTTACGATTTTCAAAGCGGCGTTATGGCACAACAAATCCCCGATACTGGGGTTTGCGAGAAGGGGGAAAGGGCGCCGCTCAAACGAGCGTGCGCTGCGTGCCGCCTGGGTTGGCAGACAGGGCCAAGACCTCGTAGAGGCGTTGCTGATGAGGTTCAGGGCGAGTGGCTTTTCTGACATGCACCACGCGCCC
>JANMTF010000298.1:0-3193 GCA_031390175.1 Polaromonas sp. | reverse complement strand
TTATCAGCGCACTCTTCGCCAAAGGTGCCCATGGAGCGGCCCGCCTCGTAGGCATCTTCCAGGCCATCGAGCATCATGTGGTCAAAAATCCGATCATGCCCGATGCGGATACCGCTGCGCCCCTTGAGCAGCAGGTGCGGCGCATTGGTCATGCTCTCCATGCCGCCAGCGACGATCACATCGGCGCTGCCTGCGCTGAGCATGTCGTGCGCAAACATGGCGGCGCGCATGCCGCTGCCGCACATTTTGCTTAAAGTGACAGCGCCCGCGCTCTTGGGCAGGCCGCCCTTGAAGCCCGCCTGCCGCGCCGGTGCCTGGCCTTGGCCGGCCATCAGGCAGTTGCCAAACAACACTTCGTTCACCACCTCGGGCGAAATACCTGCACGCTCCACAGCGGCCTTGATGGCGAAGCCGCCCAGGTCGTGCGCGGAAAGGCTTGCAAAATCGCCTTGGAAGGCCCCCATGGGGGTGCGGACGGCGCTGACGATGACTATTGGGTCTGACATTGTTTACTCCTGGTAAAAGACTAAGGGGATGAATACAGGGGAAATACGGGGATTTTTTGAACGCAGAGGGCGCGAAGGTTTCGCAAAGGGCGCAAAAGAAGACAAAAAGGGGCAAAAAAGAATACAAAATATTTTAGAAGAAAAACAAATTCTAAAATTGGTTTTGTATTTTCGTTTTTACTTATGTTTTTATCTTCTTTTTGTATTTTTTGGTATTTCTTTTCTGCGTTCTCTGCGCAATCTTCGCGCCCTCTGCGTTCAAAAAATCCCCTCTTTAAGCCTTACGAACGAACAAACCTCTTTTCCAGCTCATAAGGAAACACATCATGCACATACCCCGCCTGGATGCGTTCTTTGTGGCTTTGCCAAAAGCCAGCCTCCAGCAAATCCGCATGGTGCTGCATGAACACCTCGCGTACCGCAGTGTTGCCTAACAAGAAAGGCCCAAAGGTCTCTGGAAATACGTCTTTGGGCCCCACGCTGTACCACACCTCACCGCTCATCTCGTCTTCTTCGTTGCGCGGCTCGGGCACTTTTCTAAATTTGCAGTCGGTGATGTATTCGATCTCGTCGTAGTCGTAGAACACCACCTTGCCGTGGCGCGTCACGCCAAAGTTTTTCCACAGCATGTCGCCGGGGAAGATGTTGGCGCGCACCAAGTCTTTGATGGCGTTGCCGTATTCGATGACGGCTTTTTCCATTTGCGCATGGGGCTTGTCGTTCTCCAGGCCAGCGTCGAAGGTTTCCTGCAAATAGATGTTCAGCGGGATCATGCGCCGCTCGATGTACAGGTGTTTGATGATCACCTCCAGGTTGCCATCGCCGTCACGGTCGGATATCTCCAGCTGGCTGGGCGCAAATTTTTCTATCTCGGCTATCAGCGCGTCGTCAAAGCGCGCGCGCGGAAAGGCCACCTCGCTGTACTCCAGCGTGTCGGCCATGCGGCCCACGCGGTCATGCTGCTTCACCAGTTGGTACTTGCCCTTGATCTGCTCGCGCGAGGTGTCTTTTTGCGGCGGATAGTAGTCTTTGATCAGCTTGAACACATAGGGAAAACTAGGCAAGTCAAACACCAGCATCACCATGCCCTTGATGCCGGGCGCAATGCGAAACTTGTCCGTGCTGTGGCGCAGATGGTAGAGAAAGTCGCGGTAAAACAGCGTCTTGCCCTGCTTGGCCAGGCCTAGCGCGTTGTACATCTCGGCGCGCGGTTTGTGCGGCATCATGCTGCGCAAAAACTGCACATAGGCCGACGGTATCTCCATGTCCACCATAAAGTAAGCGCGTGCAAAGCTGAACAAAATCAGCAAGTCGTCTACACCCAACAGCGCCGCGTCGATCACCAGTTTGCCCTCTGGGGTGTGCAGTATCGGCAGCGCAAACGGCACTTCATTAAAGCCGTTGATAATTTTGCCTAAAGCATACGCGCCCTTGTTCCGGTAGAACAGGGCGCTCAATACCTGGATTTGAAAGTTAGCCCGCAGCTTGATATCACCCAACTGCGCATCCATCGCGGCCCATACAAAACCGGCGTCGCGCTGCACATCTTCAAACGGTTTTTGCAGGCGAAAATTCTCCACCGCTTGCACAATCGTCGCATGCATGTTCTCGCGCGTAGGATAGTAAGCGCGGTAGGTGGGCGTAGCCTGGGGCTCGTCGTTCTCAATGTACTCGGTGCTGACCGCAGGGCGCACAAAGATAAAGCTGTTGTGGAAATGCGTGCGGTGCAAAATCTTCGTCGTCACCGAGTTAAAAAACGTCTCCGCCAGCTCCGGCTGGTGGTGGTCTACCAACAGGCCAATGTAGTGCAGCTTGATCTGCTGCCACACGTCCATCGGCTGCGCCCCGGCCTTAAATTCTTTCTCCAGCCGCATCACGCATTCTTTGACGCGTAGATCGTAAAACTCAATGCGTTCGCGCTGCGCCCGCTGCTGCCCATGCCAGTCCTGCGTTTCAAACCTGTGCTTGGCACGGGCTGACTCGGTGCGAAACAGCCGGTAATGGCGGTTAAAGCCATCCATCATCGCTTTGGCGATGTCGTAGGCGAGCGTGGAGTCTAAGCGCTGGGGAAACATGGTCACTACGGGTTTAATAGCTGCTCGCGCAATATTCTATTGGGCTAAAGCCCTATCCCTCAGAAATACTTGTTCAACAGCAGCATCATAGAGTGGCTCCACCTGCGCGAGTGAGCCTGCGCCCACCTGTAGATCTACCAGCAGGCCATCATGCACACCATAGATCCAGCCATGCACAGTAATTTCGTGGCCACGGTGCCAGGCATCTTTGAGCACGGTGCTGTGGCACACATTCATGACCTGCTCGATCACGTTCAGTTCGCACAGCATGTCCAGCCGCTGCTTGGGCGGCGCGGCTTCCAGCGCAACCTTGTGTTTATCGCGCACGTCTTGCACATGGCGTATCCAGTTGTCGGCTATGCCGATGCGCGCATTCGTCAGTGCGGCCTGCACGCCACCGCAGCCGTAATGGCCTACTACGATCACATGCTCCACTTTCAGCATATCCACCGCGTACTGCACGGCGCTCAGGGCGTTCAGGTCGGTGTGCACCATCACGTTAGCGACGTTGCGGTGTACAAACACCTCGCCGGGTTCTAGCCCGGTGATCTGGTTGGCGGGCACGCGCGAGTCACTACAGCCGATCCACATGTATTTAGGGGTTTGCTGCTG
>JANMTF010000268.1:0-25667 GCA_031390175.1 Polaromonas sp. | reverse complement strand
GTCAAAGGCCTGATTGCCGCCGAGTGCAGCACCCTGCCCGAGGCCACCAAGATGAGCGCGCATGCGCTGCTGGCCAAACACAAAATCACCCTGCTCGACTGCCCCCTGTCTGGCACGGGAGCCCAGGCTATCACGCGCGATTTGGCGGTGTACGCCAGCGGTGATGCCAAGGCCATCAAAGCTTTTGCTCCCGTGTTTGACGGTTTTGCCCGCGCCTGCTATGAAGTGGGTGGCTTTGGCAACGGCATGCGCATGAAGCTGGTGGCCAACCTGCTGGTGGCTATCCACAACGTGTCTACCGCTGAGGCGATTTTGATGGGCGTGCGCGCCGGGCTAGACGCGGCCACCATCGTCAAAGTAGTGGCCGACGGTGCAGGCGGCTCGCGCATGTTCCAGGTGCGCGGCCCGATGATGGTCAAACGCAATTGGAACGAGGCCACGATGAAGGTGTCTACCTGGCAAAAAGACATGCGCCTGATCAACGACCTGCTGCAGGCCACCGACACCGCCTCCCCCCTGTTCGCCACCACCATGCCCATCTACAACGCCGCCATGGCACTGGGCCACGGCTCTGACGATACGGCTGCTGTGTACTCGGTGCTGGAGCACATGATGGGAGCTTCGGCCAAGCCAAAGGCCAAGTCTGCTGCACGCAAGAAAAAGTGAAAACTTAAAGCGTTTTAAGCCTCTAGCCCAGTAGAATATTGCGGGAGCAGCTATTAAATAGGGAGCGCCACCAGGTCGTGCCCTTGGGTGCCGACAATGCGCGCTTTGGTAAATTCACCCACCTTGAGCTGCTTGCTGATCTTCTCGGGTGGCAGCAGTTTCACAGTGCCGTCAATCTCGGGTGCGTCGGCATAGCTGCGGCCTACGCCGCCTTTTTTACCCAACCCCGGGGCGCTGTCGATCAGCACCTGCATAGTGGCGCCTACGCGCTTTTGTAGCTTGGCGCTTGATACCGCCTCGGCCACCGCCATAAAGCGCGCTTTGCGCTCCTCGCGCAGCTCTTGAGGCAGCATGCCAGGAATGTCGTTCGCCGCAGCGCCCGTCACGGGGCTGTAGGCAAAGCAACCAGCACGGTCGATTTGCGCCTCTTGCATAAAGTCCAACAGATGCTGGAACTCGGCCTCAGTCTCCCCCGGAAAGCCAGCAATAAAGGTGCTGCGAATCACGATCTCAGGGCAGGCTTCGCGCCAACGCGAGATGCGTTCCAGGTTTTTCTCACCGCTGGCGGGACGCTTCATGCGTTTTAAAACATCGGGGTGGCTGTGCTGCAAAGGCACGTCCAGATACGGCAGCACCCTGCCGCGCGCCATGTACGGAATGATCTCGTCCACACTCGGGTACGGGTACACGTAGTGCAGGCGCACCCAGGCGCCAAAGGGCTCGGCCAGCTTGCCCAGCTCGGCTACCAGCTCCAGCATGCGGGTTTTGACTGGGCGGCCGTCGAAAAATCCGGTCAGGTATTTGGTGTCCACACCGTAGGCCGAGGTGTCCTGGCTGATCACCAGCAGCTCTTTCACGCCGCCTTCAAACAGGGCTTTGGCCTCTTTCAGCACATCGCCAATCGGGCGGCTGACCAGGTCGCCGCGCATGCTGGGGATGATGCAGAAAGTGCAGCGGTGGTTGCAGCCTTCGCTGATTTTTAAATACGCGTAGTGCTTGGGCGTGAGCTTGATGCCATACGCCGGAACGAGGTCAATAAACGGGTCATGCGGCTTGGGCAGGTGCAGATGCACCGCGTCCATCACCTCTTGCGTGGCGTGCGGGCCCGTGACAGCCAGCACGCTGGGATGCATCTTGCGCACCAGGTTGTTACTGCTCACGCCGCCGCTGGTGTCGGCCCCGCCATCAACGGTTTTAGAGCCCAGGCAGCCAGTCACGATCACTTTGCCATTGGCGGCCAGAGCCTCGCCTATGGTGTCCAAGCTTTCTTTGACCGCATCGTCAATAAAGCCGCAGGTGTTGACGATGACCAGGTCAGCGCCCTCAAAGGTCTTGGACGTTTGGTAGCCTTCAGCGCTCAGTTGGGTAAGGATCAACTCCGAGTCGGTCAAGGCTTTGGGGCAGCCCAAGCTGACAAAACCGACTTTGGGGATGTGAGAAGGGGAAACAGGGGTGGGGAACAAAACAGCGCTCATACCCCTATTGTCTCAGACTGGGTAGATGGCACCCGAAATTCTTGCGGTATTTACTTTGCTCGGCAATTGAAATCGCCTTGGTCTAGCACTGCATCATTGGTGGCAATGAAACGCCAAGCTGCTTTACCGCTGTCCAGCGACAAATGCATCACACCATAGGTAACCAATTGCCTCTGACTGCCCGCACGCACGCGGGCATGTGGGTAGATCTCGGCACCACCCGTGCCCACCACAAAGGAGCGCAGGCCACCTGTGGTGGACACCGTGCCGTCGGACAGCATGGGGGCAAAACGCTCATAGTGGTGTTCGTGGCTTTGCAGCACGATGTCGGCCTTGGCCTGCTCCAGAATGTCCCAGATAGCTGTCATTTTGTTGTTGTCACCATCGGGGGCCGAGCTGAAGCGGGCGTGGTGCCAGGCCGCTGCGATGCATGGTTTGGCCGTAGCCAACTGCTGCTTGAGCCACGTCGCCTGCGCTGAGGCAGCGCTAGTGTCGGTCACACTACTGAGCGCAAATACCGTCCAGCCGCTTTGGTCTATGCGGTAGTAGCCCGTGTCTTTGCCGTCCGGGCTGGCCTTAGCTCCAAAATACCTGAAGTAATTGCCATCGCCATTGTTTTCGTAGTCGTGGTTGCCCGGAATAGCGAAGGTTTTGTTAATAAACCGACCCCAGGTTGGGCTATAGCATGTGCTGTAGCCAATGCTCTGGCCCAAAGTGTAGGCGTTATCGCCCAAAGTCAGCACGTTGGAATTGGCACCAGCTCTGGCCAACTGGCGTTCAACCAGCCTTGCAGTGCCATCTGCCTGGGCATCATTGGGGTTACGAAGCAAATTGCACTGCGCAATATCACCAGCCGTGAACAGCTCCCACGGGGTGGTCGGGTTGGGCTGTAGGTCGGTAGGTGTCGTATTTTTGCTTTCACTGCTGCCGCCAGCACCGCCACACGACCACAGGGCCGTGCCTACCAAGCTGGTTATCAGCCCGAAGCGCACCGTCCGCCATACCCCAGACCAATGATTCGTGTTCATATTGTCGTCTTTCATGATGATGCTCGGCACACTAGCCAAAAGCAATTTTATCCAGGCTTATCGCACAAGCGTCAACGCTTCATGCCCATCGCGGCAAACATTTGCTCGGTTTGTTTTTGCATTTGCTCTTGCATCTGCGCAAACACGGTTTGGGACTGCTCGGCGTAAGTACCCATCATAGCGGGCACACCAGGCAGGCTGTGTAGGCCCGCGCCCAGCCCAGCCGTAGGACTGGATACCGCACTAAACGCTTTTCCGTGCTCGGTCATTTTAATTTGCATATCTGTGAAAGCCTGCACATTCTTCTCTAGATAGCTGCCTATAAAACCTTGCATGGCGTGGCCATAAAAACGGATGATATTGGCCAGCGCGGCCTCGCTGAACATGGGCAGGCCGCCCGATTCTTCTTCCAAAATTATTTGCAATAGGATGCTGCGCGTCAAGTCCTCATTAGTCTTGGCGTCTCGCACCACGATCGGCTGGCCGTCCAACACCAACTGTTTAACCTCAGTAAGAGTGATGTAGGTCGAGCTGTCAGTATCGTAGAGACGGCGATTGGGGTATTTTTTAATCACGCGCATGCTTTTTTTGGCTGCTGCACTGCTGCTTTTAGGGGCTTTGGTCGACAAAACTGTTCTCCTGAGTGGAAATTTGGTGCACTGCAATAGATTTTAGTGATGCAATGCCAACCCAGGCCACTATGTTTACCCTGAAATGCCAAAAATTTCCCAAGCAACTGCTTGTAAACACCAAACAAATTGCCTGAAAAGGGTAACCAAACGGGAGGGGATTGGTAGGCGCAATTGGACTCGAACCAACGACCCCCACCATGTCAAGGTGGTGCTCTAACCAGCTGAGCTATGCGCCTGTGAGTCGATGGCGTAAGTATACCACGCGTAGCTTTACGCCATGCCGTACAGGCTTGTCCAAGCGTTTTAAATTCAAGCATTTAGGCTTCTAGGCCAATGGAATATTGCGGGAGTAGCTATAAAATTAGTAGTTACATCCGATGCGAGTGGGCATCCATAGATTTGCTATCTGCGTCGCTATGGGTTCTACCCTGCTCTGCTAGTACTGCACGCCTTTGGTCAAGGCCCCATCCACTACCAGATTCGTGCCGGTAATGAAACTGGCCGCTGGGCTGGCTAAAAATACGGCTGCGTTGGCCATTTCTTGGGGCGTGCCCATGCGGCCGGTGGGGTTCATGGCCAAGGCTTGTTTGTACAGCGCTGGATTACCGTGTTCGATCTGGTTCCACACGCCGCCTGCAAAGTAGGTGTTACCAGGAGACACCGAATTGGCGCGGATGTTTTTACCCGCCAAATGGTAGGCCAGGCCTTGGGTGTAGTGGATGATGGCGGCCTTGAACGCGCCGTAGGGGCCAGCGGCAAAGTCGATCTCACGGCCTGAGACGCTGGAGATGGTGACGATGGAGGCTTTGCTGCTTTTCTCCAGGTAGGGCATGGCCGCGTTGACCAGGCGCACTGTGCCCATCATGTCCACATTGAAGCCACTTTGCCAGCCCGCCTCATCGTTGGCAATGGCCAGCGCGCTCACGTTGGCCACCGCGATGTCGATGCCACCCAGGGCCTTGGCGGCCTCGTCTACCCACACGGCCAAGCCTTTGGCATCGGCCACGTCAGCCACACGGGCAAACACGGTTACGCCGTATTTGGCAAAGTCAGCGGCGGTTTGCTTTACCTCCTCGGCATTGCGGGCGCACAGCGCTATGTGCGCGCCCTCTGCCGCCAGGGTTTGCGCTATGGCGCGACCAATGCCTTTGGTGCCGCCGGTGACGATGGCTTTGAGTCCTTTGAGTCCGAGATCCATGATGGCTCCTTGGTTGTGGTGAAAAAAAGTGATGCGAATCGCACTGCATTGCAGGCACTTCAAGCAGGCGCAAGGTATTTTTTGCTGATGCCCGCGCCCACGGTGTACTTGGGATCGACAAAGTTGCCCAGCCGCACCACCCCGCACTGGCTGAGCATCATGTAGGCGTCCCAGCGGTCGTAGCCGTATTCGGCCTCCATCCACAAGATGAGTTCTTTGTAGGCGATGCGGGCAGCATCTTCCAGTGGGCGCGCGCTGCCAATTGCCATGATGACGGCCTCGTTTTCCAGGCGCGGCCATTCCAATTGCCAGCCCTTGATCAAGTCCACCTGGATGGTGGTGGTGCTGGAAAATTCCACTGCGGTGCCGCACACCTCGCCATCGCCCTGGCAGGCATGCGCGTCGCCAATAAACAGCCGCCCACCCGGGCTGCGCACCGGCAAGTAGGTGATGCTGCCGGGGCCCATGTCGGGCAGGTCCATATTGCCGCCGTGTGCGTCGGGAGTGAGGGTGTTGATGGAGTCAATCTCGGGCGAGCAGCTCAGCGTGCCGATATGCGGCTTGTAGGGCAAGGTGACGCGCTTGCTCCAGTACACGCCGTTCTCGTCCACATCCACTTTGCGCACGATCTCGGGCAGCGAATCGGCCAGCATGGCGGTCAGCGCCGTGCCGCTGAGCGCGCCAAACTGCGGGATCATCGCGCAGGTGCCGCGCGGGTTGGGGCCGCGCGGGGCCATGGTTTCGATGTACACCGCCAGCACATCGCCCTTGACAGCCCCTTCCACCATGATGGGGCCGTTTTGCGGGTTGACGAAGGGCATGGTCAGCACGCGGGACGGCAGATCTTTCTCCGTCTTCACTGCGCCTTCAAACGCATCGCGCGTCTCTACTACCACCCTGTCCCCGGGGCGCACCTTGAGCACCGGGTCGGTGTAGGGCCCGATGGTGTAGTGGTACTTGCCTTGCTGGGCTTCGGTGAGGGAATGCGTCTCAGCTGCGTGGCCTTGGGCCAGGCCTCTGGTGCGCATGATGGATTGGTTTAGCCATGTCATTTATTTTCTCGCTTTCTGTCTGCTCGGGTTTTTGTTGATGGTCTTTGTTGAGGGTTTTGGTGTTTAACCGTGCACACCGGTGTACTGGCTCATCACGCTCAGATCGCCCAGGTGCTCGCGGGGAATCTCGTCGCCCACCTGGCCACGTTTGATGACCAGCACCCGCTGCGACACGGTGGCGATAAATTCCAGGTTCTGCTCTACCAACACTATGGTCAGTTGCATGCGGTCGCGCAGCGAGGCCAGGGTTTCTGCAATTTCTTCGATGATGGAGGGTTGAATGCCTTCAGTAGGCTCGTCCAATAGCAGCAGTGTGGGCTGCCCCGCCAGCGCGCGCGCCAGAGCCAACAATTGCTGCTCACCACCCGACAAAGAGCCGCCCAGCCTGCCCAGCAGCGGCTTGAGGCGCGGAAAGTCTTCCAGCAAGGCGTCGATGGGCTGCATGGATGTTTGACCCGTTTTGACCAGCCCCATGCGCAGGTTATCCATCGCCGTCAGCGTAGGAAATATCTCACGGCCCTGCGGCACATAGGCCATGCCCAGTTTGGCGCGCGCATGCGGCGCATAGTGCGTGATATCGACATCGTTCAAATGCACTGTGCCTGCGTTGGCACGCAATGCACCTACCAAGGTGCGCAGCAGCGTGGTCTTGCCCATGCCGTTATGGCCCAGGATGCCTACCGACTCACCGCGTGCAATCGTCAAGGAAATGTCGTACAAGACGGGAATCAATCCATAGCTTGCGTGCAGACCAGAAACTTTAAGCATGGGCAGCTCCTAGCTCAATGCGGCTTCTTGCCAAGGTAGATCTGCTGCACCAAGGGATCACGCATGATACGGTCGGGGGTGTCCTCTTTGATTACGGCACCTTGGTGCAGCACCGTCACGGTTTTCGCAATCATGCGGATAAAGTTCATATCGTGCTCTACCACCACCAGGGCGTGCTGGCGGTTGATCTGCAAAATGAGCTCTGCGGTACGTGCCACTTCACCGTCGCTCATGCCAGCAGCTGGCTCGTCCAGCAAAATCAGGGCGGGGTCTGCTGCAATCACCACGCCAATTTCGGCCCACTGGCGCAGGCCGTGGGACAGCAGGCCCGTCAAGGCATCGCGGTAGGACAGCATGCCCACCCGCTCCAGCGTCTCGCGCGTGATGCGCTCTGCACTTTGCGCACTGTTCACGCGCCGCGCTGACAGCCAGACGTTTTCCCACACACTCAAACCATTGAACAAGCTGGGCACTTGCGTCTTGATGCCAATGCCCAGCCGCCCTGGTTCGTGCGGCAGCATTTTTGAGATGTCTTTGCCGCGAAACAGTATTTGCCCCGAGCTGGGTTTGACCTGGCCTGTGAGCAGCTTGAAGAAGGTGCTCTTGCCTGCGCCGTTGGGACCAATCACGCAGCGCAGCTCGCCTTCTGCCAAGCTGAAGTTCACGTCGCGCGTGGCATGCACACCACCAAAGCGAACGTTAAGGTTGCGGGTTTCCAGCAGTGCCGTCATGCCGCTTGCTCACTGGTGGGTAGGGTGGTGGATTCGCCCTTGGGGTTAGCAGCGCCGCTGGGAGCGACTGCCTTGTGTCCGCGCCAACGCCGCAGCACCCAGTCCCCCATACTGATGAAACTGGGCACAATACCGCGCGGCACCAGCAGCACAAAGCCCACCAGGATGGCACCCAAAACGAGATTGGAGTTGAAGGTTTGCTGGGTACCGATTTGGGTCGTCAACCACTGAATGGCCACGCAGCCCACAATCGGCCCGATCAAGGTGCCCAGCCCGCCGACGATGACCCAGATGATGATTTGCGCTGACTGGGCCAAGCCAAAAATGGTCGGGCTGGTAAACGCACCCCAGTTGGCGAACAGACAGCCCGCCAGGCCCGCAATGGCACCACCGAGGGTAAAGCAAAACAGCTTGTACGCCCGTGCGTCGTAGCCCAGCAGCAATACACGTTGCTCGTTTTCTTTGGCCGCGATGATCACCCGCCCGATCTTGGAGACCACCAGCACCCGCAAGCCCAGATACACCAGCAGCAAGCACACGAAGGTGACGTAGAAAAGATCTTTGGGTGTCAGCACCTCGTCTGCCTGCCCGGGGACGTTGAGCGTGGGAATCGTGGGTATACCATTGAAGCCCCCAAGTGCAGCGGTGCCAATTTTCCATTCCGGCCCGGCGGTGGAGTTGATCAGGTTGAACAGAATCAAGGTCACTGTGAGTGTGATCACGCCCATGTACACGTCGGACAATCGGCCATAGAAAATCACATAGCCCAACATGGCCGCAAACAAGGCAGGCACCGCAATGGAGAGCAAAAACGGCACCGTGCTGTCGCCCATATTGATCACGGCAATGGCATAGGTGTAAGAGCCCAAGCCAAAAAATGCCGCCTGACCAAAACACAAAATTCCACCATAACCCCAGATAAAGCCCAAGCTCAGCCCCAGGATGGACATCACGGCATAAATAGTCACTTGCAGCAGGGTGTACTCGTCTATCACCATGGGCAACGTGAAGAGCAGCAACACACCTATCGCCAAACTCAACGCAGCGCCCTTCCAGGACTTGGCAAAGGCGTTCATAACGAACCCTTGAAGAAACGCCCGGTGATACCCTGCGGCAACAAGCGCAGCATCACAATTGCGGCCAGCAGCAAGGCCACCTCGCCAAACACCGGCGTGGTAATGAACGTAGCCAATTGGTTAATGGCACCAAACAGCGTGGATGCGCCCACCAAGCCGGCAAGAATAGCCGGGCCACCGCCGATGACGGTGATGAAGGCCTTGGCGACAAAAGCCGCGCCCATCGTAGGCACGACACCTGTTAAGGGTGCCAGCAGCGCCCCCGCCAATCCGGACAGCGCGGCACCCACGGCGAATGTTACCGAGTACACATAGCTCGGGCTGATACCCAAGGCATTGGCCATATCGGGGTTTTGCATAGTGCCGCGCGCTATCAAACCCCACTGGGTGCGCACCAGTACCCAGCGAATCGCCAGCGCCAGCACAGCAGCCACGCCGATGATGACCAAGGTGTAGCCGCTGACCGAATAGCCGCCAATCATAAAATTACCTAGCGGCGCTGACACGCCTGCGGTCGTGTTACCGGCTATCGACGTGACTATTCCCACTAACAGCAAAGACAGGCCCCAGGTGGCCAGCATAGTGTCTACCATGCGACCGTAGAGCCTGCGAATGACCACGCGCTCCAGCACCACCCCGACGATCCCCACCGCAATCGGCGCTATCAAAAATATCGCTATCCATAAATTGACACCCAGCTTGTTGGCAGCAATGGTGGCATAGGCCCCCAGCATCATGAACTCGCCATGCGCCAGGTTGATCACCTTCATCATGCCAAAGATCACCGCCAGCCCGGCCGAGATGATGACCAAGCTGGCTATTGCGTACAACACCTGCACCACGATGATGATGGCAAGATCCATGGTGTAAGTGCAATTGAAGTTTCCGCTGGATGAGAGCTACACCTTGATCACATACTGCTGGTTGTCTTTGGGATTCTTTTGCAGATTGCACACGGCACTGGTGTCGGCAGGTTTTTCCTGCGCAAAGGTCTGCAAGATATTGAGTTTTTTACCTTTCACCTCAGCCACGCTCACATTCAATACGCAGTGGTGGGTGGCGGGGTCAATACTCACCTTGCCGCTGGGCGCATCAATGCTGATGCCCGACTCCAGCGCGGTGGTGACCTTGGCTGGGTCAACCGATCCCGCCTTCTTCACGCCGTCGGCCCACAGCTTGAAGCCCTGGTAGGTGCCCATCGCCAGTTCGGTGATGTTGGGATAGTCTTTGCCGAAACGTTTGTGAAAGCGCTCTTTAAAGGCTTTGTTCACTGGGTTGTCGATGTTCTCAAAGTAGTTGTAGGACAGCAAGAAGCCATCAGCCTCTTCGGGCGACAGCACGATGTGTTCATTGCCCACCGCAAAGGTCGTTGATGCCAAAGGAATTTTCTTGGTCAAGCCCGCTGCGGCCCACTGCCGGTAAAACGAAATATGCGCGCCACCCACCAGGGCCGAGACCAGCATGTCCGGCTTGGCGGCTTCGATCTTGGAAATGGTCGGGCCAAAGTTGGTCACGTCCAGTGGGAAGAAATCAATCGAGGCGATGGTTCCGCCGTTTTCCAGCGCGTATTTTTTCACCCACTGCGAGGTAATCTGGCCGTAGTTGTAGTCCGCTGCCAGCACGTAGATCTTTTTGCCCCACTTTTTCATGGCGTAGGGGATCAGCTTGTTCACCGTCTGCGCAGGGGTCACTCCCGTGCTGAAGGTACCGCGATCACACACGCCGCCTTCGTACTGCGTGTTGTAAAAGTACAGGGTCTTGTTGCGGTTCAGCACCGGGCGAATCACCTCGCGTGATGCAGACGTAATGCCGCCATGCACCACGGCCACTTTGTCTTTCAGCGCCGCTTGTTGCGCAAACTGCGCATACATCTGCATATTGGACTGCGGGTCGTAGCTCACCAGCTTGAGCTTGCGGCCAATCAAGCCGCCTGCTGCGTTTTGCTCCTCAATCGCCAACGTCAGCGCATCCAGCATCGGCTTGCCGTAAATGTCCAACCCGCCAGAAAGGTCGTGGATGCTGCCCACGCCAATGTCGTCAGCCGACAAAGCCGTCAGCGGCGACAGCAAAGCGGCCGAGCCGGTTGCGCAAGCACCTGAAGATTTGATGAATGTACGACGGTCCATGGTAGCAATTCCTTAAGATGTGATGGCGCTTGCCATCTGGGTGGTGGAGAAAACGAGAACGCGAATGAGGTGGCAATCCGATGGCAATCAGATGGCAGTCAGATCGTCTTCCAGTCGCCCGCCTGCTCAAACGCATAGGCGGCGCGGTAAATGCTGGCTTCGTCATACGACTTGGCCACCAGCATCATGCCCACCGGCAAACCGTCCACCATGCCGCAGGGCACGCTCATGGCGGGATGGCCGGTGACATCGAAGGGGCAGGTGTTGGGCAGCATTTCAAAGGCGCGCGCCACCACCTCTTCTATCGAGGCACCAGGCTTGGGCAGTGGCGTGGCCGTCAGCGGCAGCGTGGGCATGAGCAAGAGGTCAAAGTCGGCCAAGGTGGTATCGTAGGCTGCGGTGAGCTGGCGGCCCAGGTTTTGCGCCTTGGCGTAGTAGTGGCCACGGTAATGCTTAATGAAATATTCGCCCAACACCATGGTGAGCTTGAGTGTTTCTGACAGCTCGTCGGCGCGCTGCTTCCAGCCTGCGTGGAAGTCGACCATGCTGGTCACGTACATGCCTTTCCAGTTAAAGCCGTGGCCGTTGTCCTTCATCATTTGCTGGGTGGCACCCTCGGCCGCAATCGGCAACCAGATGGCCGGGCCAGCGGTGTGCATGGGAATAGAGATTTCCGACACCACAGCACCCAGCTTGGTAAACACCTTGGCCGCCTTGCGCACTTTGGCGTCCACCGCTGCTTGAGACTGTGGCCAGCCAAAGCCTTCTTTCACGATGCCGATCTTCATACCCTTGACGCCGCCTTGCATCAGCTTGGCATAGGGCTTAGACGTTTGGCCGGCATGCTGGCGCGGGTCCAGCCCGTCGGGGCCTGCCAGCACTTCCAGCATCAAGGCGTTGTCAGTCACATTGGCCGTCATCGGGCCGGTGTGGTCGATGGTCAGTTCAATCGGCATCACGCCGCTGTAGGGCACCAGGCCATGGGTGGCTTTCATGCCGTAAATGCCGCAGTACGAGGCGGGCATGCGGATAGAGCCGCCTTGGTCGCCACCAATGGCCAAGTCCACCTCCCCGGCGGCCACCAGTGCCGCGCTGCCTGAGGACGAGCCACCCGCAGAGTAGCCCATGCGGTGCGGGTTATGCACGGGGCCGGAAGCGCTGGTGTGCGATCCGCCCGAGAAGCAAAAATACTCGCACACCGCTTTGCCTACCACCGTGGCACCCGCGTCCAGCAGGCGCGTGACGATGGTGGCGTCCACGTTGGGCACATAGCCCTCCAGCGTGGAGGCACCGTTCATCATGGGCACACCTGCCAGGCACACATTGTCTTTCAGCACCACGGTTTTGCCAGCAAGCTTGCCTTTGGCTGCGCCTTTGATGGTGGTTTTGACGTACCAGGCACCGTACTTGTTCTCGGCCCCTGTCGGGCGGTAGCCCGGTGTGCGCGGGTAGGTGACGACAGGCAAATAGTCGGGCATGGCGTCGACCGCATCGTAGGCATCAAAGTTGCCTTGCAACAGCGTGTTGTAGGTGCTGGCCTGCTCGGGGGACAAATGGATGCCCAAGCTCAGCGCCACTTCTTGCAGTTGGTCTAGGGTGGGACGTTTGATGGCCATAGTTGACTCCAGGAGCGGTTGATGTTTTGCACTGGTAATGCAGCCTTCTTACATGCAAGCAGCTCAGGGCTGGTCTGGGTAGAAAGTTGCTTCAAGGGGCTTAATTACCTGCACTTCGTGATTCACACTTTAGAGGCATTTATTTTCCAAGTCAAGTAATTTACTAGCTTTAGAAAATAAATTTTGAGGATGAGTGATTTTAAATGGGTAGCTAGCTTAGCCGCTTTTGTACGGGAGATGGCCGACGGCGCACTTAGCTACGCGGCATAAAGGATGAGGCAGAAGCCGTAGGCCGCAACGGGGGACAGCCGGGGAGCTGAGTGCGCCGTCGGCCTGAATCTGTACAAAAATCAGCCTTTGAGACCCGATCTCGGTTACCCTCAAGTTCTCATGGAAAAACTCACAGGGATTGCATGAAAAAAGCACATTGTCTGCACGCACGTCTCCTAACGGCGCTGGGGTTGACGGTGCTGGCTGTTTTCAGCTCCAATGCATCCGCACTGCAAATTACCAGCCTGTCACCCCAAGGCGAGGTATCCCAAGTGCGTCAACTGGTGGCCAAGTTTGACCAAGGGGCGGTTAATTTTGGCGACCCGAAGGCCACCGCACCACTTAACGTGACTTGCAGCGATGCGCAGGCCAGCAAGGGCAGTGGGCGCTGGACCAGTGAGCGCGAATGGGCCTATGAGTTTGAAAACGACCTGCCGCCCGGCGTGCGCTGTACAGTGCAACTGAGCATCAGCTTCAAGCCACCTGCGGGCCAAACCCTCACTGGCAACACCAAGTTTGCGTTCAACACCGGCGGCCCGTTTGTGCGGCGCATATCGCCCAGCCCGGGCAGCCGCATTGATGAAGAACAGTTTTTTGTACTGGAACTCAATGGCGCGGCCGCGCCTGCCACGCTACAGAGCAACTTGTGGTGCACGATAGAAGGCGTGGGGGAGAAAGTGGCCGTCAAAATGCTGGACAACAGCACCCGCGCCGAATTGCTCAAAGCCACTGGCAACGAGAAAGCAGCTAAAGCCGAACCCGAGCGTTTCATCACCTTGGCCTGCAACCGCCGCCTGAACCCTTCGGGCAGCATGAGCCTAGTGTATGGCAAAGGCATTGCCACGCCCAGCGGCGTAGCCAATGCCGTAGAGAAGCGCTTTAACTTCAAGGTGCGTGAGCCGTTCATGGCCACCTTTAGCTGCGAGCGCGAGAACGCCCAGGCACCCTGCCTGCCGATTCGCCCAATGAGCCTGCGTTTTAACGCGCCGGTGACAAAAAAGATGGCGCAGGGCATTGTGCTCAAAGGTGCTAAAAACAACTTTAAAGCCGACTTGGACAACAACGAGGGCGACGACAGCACCATCAACGGCATCATTTTCAAAGGCCCATTTACCGAAGACACCGACTACCGCATCGAGCTGCCCAGTGCCTTTACCGATGCCTCGGGCCGCACGCTGCAAAACGCGGCATCTTTCCCGCTGGCGACTAAAACCGGCGGGCAACCCCCACTGGCCAAGTTTGCCGCCAGCAGCTTTGGCGTGGTGGAGCGCTTTGCTGAACCCGGCAGCAGCACCTTTGCCCTGCTTCCTGTGACGCTGCGTAATGTGGAGCACGAACTGAAGGTGCAGGCCCTGCAACCAGGCAGCAAAGTGACGGATTTGCAGGTTAAAACCGATGCCGAAATCATCGACTGGTACCGCCGCATCAGCGACGCGAACAACCGCAACCGCGAGTCGCGCGAGACCGCCTTGCTGGCCAAAGTAGGCAATGTGCGCAAGCTGGAGCTGCCCAAGGCCCCCGAGGGGCGAGCACGCCCATTTGAGGTGGTGGGCATACCCTTGCCACCGGGCTTTCACGTCGTGGAAATAGCGTCGCAAAAACTGGGCAGCGCCTTGCTGGACGAAAAGCTGGGCGCGAACCGCACGATGTATGTGCGCACCTCGGCGCTGGTAACCAACCTGGGCGTGCACTTTAAGCTAGGGCGCGAGAACGCGGCGGTGTGGGTGACCACCCTGGACAAAGCAACTGTGGTCGCAGGTGCCACCGTGCGCGTGTCCACCTGCGATGGCAAAGAGCTGGCCACGGGCACCACCGATGCCAAGGGTTTAGCGATGATCAAAGGCTTGTCGTCCGAGCCGCCGCAATGCGACAGCGGGCGCGGCAGAGACGGTGCGCAAAGCTATTTTGTCAGCGCCCGACTCAAAGGCGCAGACGGCGTGGAAGACATGGCTTTTACCTGGAGCGACTGGCAGCGCGGCATAGAGCCCTACCGCTTTAACCTGCCCACCAGCCGCAAAGCCAGTGCTGATGAAGTAGCGCACACCATCCTGGACCGCATGCTGCTGCGCGCTGGCGAAACCGTGTCAATGAAGCATGTGATGCGCGAGCAAAGTTTGCAAGGCTTTAGCGCGCCCAGCGTTGGGCCGCAAACCCTGGTCATCACCCACACAGGCAGTGGCCAGCAGTTTAAGCAGCCGCTGACTTGGCGCAAAACCGCCAGCGGGGGCTACAGCGCTGAGAGCAAGTTTGCCGTGCCCCCTGCGGCCAAGCTGGGCGTGTACACGGTGCGCCTGGACTACAGCACTGCGACATCCACCACCTCGGCTAACTCCTCTGCCGAGATGGATGAATCGGGCACCGACAGCGGTTTGGGCACCGGCCAGTTCCGCGTAGAAGAGTTTCGCCTGCCGGTGCTGGAAGGCAGCGTGCTGCCTGCGGACAAAAAGCCCTTGGTGAAAGCCACTACCGTGCCCACGGCGGTGCAAATCAACTACGTATCAGGTGGCCCGGCCAACAACTTGCCGGTGCGGGTGTCGGCCCTGGTGCGCGGAAAATACCTGCAATACCCCGACTTCGAGGAGTACAGCTTTGCGCCCCCACGTAAGCGCGGCGACTCCAATAACAGCGCAGAGGATACAGACATCGGCTCAACCCGCGACAGCCGCGTAGTAGCCGATAAACTGGCCATCACGCTGGACAAAAATGGCGCAGGCAAAACCACTATCGAGGGCCTGCCGGTGGTCAAGCAACCGCAAGAGCTGCTGCTGGAAGCCACCTACTCTGACCCCAATGGCGAGGTGCAAACCGTGCGCAGCACCCACACTCTGTGGCCCGCCGCCGTGGTGGCAGGCATACGCACCGAGGGCTGGGTATCTGCCAGCCAGAAGATCAAGTTCCAAGCCTTGTCGCTTGACCTCGCTGGCAAGGCTCAGGCGGGCGTGAGCATGGAGGTGAACGCGGTAGCCCGCATCACCACCACCAGCCGCAAACGCATGGTGGGTGGCTTCTACAGCTACGACAACAAAACCGAGACCAAAGACCTGGGCAAAGTGTGCAGCGGCACCAGCGACAGCCGGGGCCTGCTGCTGTGCGACACCAAACTGGGCGAGGCAGGCGAGGTAGAGCTGACGGTGACCGCCAAAGACAAAGACGGCAACACCGCGCAAGCCGCCAGCAGCGTGTGGGTCACCAAGCAGGGCGAGATATGGTTTGGCGGTGAAGACCATGACCGCATTGACCTGCTGCCCGAGAAAAAGTCTTACCAACCGGGTGAGACGGCCAAGCTGCAAGTGCGCATGCCCTTTCGCTTTGCCACCGCGCTGGTCAGCATTGAGCGCGAGGGCATTATCGACACGCAGATCGTGCAGCTCAATGGCCAAGACCCGACCATCCACGTGAAGATTGCCGAGGGCTGGGCACCCAATGTGTATGTGTCGGCGCTCGTATTGCGAGGGCGGCTGCGTGAGGTGCCGTGGTACAGCCTGTTCACCTGGGGCTACAAGGCCCCGCGTGAATGGTGGACGGCCTTTTGGGTGGAGGGCCGTGAATACACCGTGCCCACCGCCTTGGTGGACTTGAGCAAACCCGCTTTCCGCCTGGGCACCGCCGAGCTGCGTGTGGGCACCAAGGCGCACCAGTTGGACGTGAAAGTGGTGGCCAACAAAGAGTCGTATGCCGTGCGCACTACAGCCACCGTCACCATCACCGCCAAGCTGCCCAATGGCCAGCCCGCAGCGAATGCCGAAGTGGCCTTGGCTGCGGTAGACCAAGCGCTCTTGGAGCTGATGCCCAACAGCAGCTGGAACCTGCTGGACGCGATGCTGCAGCGCCGCAGCTGGGGCGTGGAGACATCTACCGCACAAATGGAGATCATCGGCCGCAGGCACTATGGCCGCAAGGCCGTGCCAGCGGGCGGCGGCGGTGGGCGCGGCGCTACCCGTGAGCTGCTGGACACCCTGCTACTGTGGAGCCCGCGCGTGCAGCTCGATGCCAATGGCCAAGCGGTAGTCAACGTGCCGCTGAACGATGCCCTCACCACCTTCAAGATAGTAGCGGTGGCCGACTTGGGCACCGGCCTGTTTGGCACCGGGCAAACCAACATCCGCGCGACGCAAGACTTGCAAATCATCAGCGGCCTGCCGCCCTTGGTGCGTGAGGACGACCAGTACCGCGCGCAGATTACCCTGCGCAACACCACCAAGGCGGCGATGAAGGTAGAGGTAACCCCGCGCGCCACACTGCTGGAGGTGAAGCTGCAAACCATCGACATCCCCGCAGGCGAGTCGCGCGAGGTAGCCTGGACGGTGACTGCGCCCGCGCAACTGGCGCAGGTGCGCAGCGAGGTGATCTTGTGGGAGATTGAGGCCAAAGACAGCATCAGCGGCGCACGCGATGCTTTGAAGGCGCGCCAGCGCATCACCTACGCTGTGCCACTCACGGTGCAGCAAGCCACGCTGGTGCAAGTGGACGGCGCATTTAATTTAGACGTGCAGCCACCCGCAGATGCCCTGCCCGGTCGTGGTGGCCTCAAGCTGGCACTGCAGCCCAAGCTGGCCGAAGGCCTGCCCGGCGTGCGCGACTATTTTGCCAACTACCCCTTCATTTGCCTGGAGCAAAAAACCAGCAAGTCGATTGGCCTGCGCGATGCCAAGCTGTGGCAAAGCGTAGCCGCGCAACTGCCCACCTACTTCGACAAAGACGGCCTGGCCAGCTACTTCCCACCGCGTGCGGGCGACGGCGACCGGGGCAGCGACACCCTCACCGCCTACCTGCTGGCCGCTACGCATGAAGCATCATCGATTGACACCAGCTTTGGCATTCCCGACGCATCTCGCGCCGCTATGGAAAAGGGTTTGATCGCCTTTATAGAAGGCAAAATCCAGCGCGAGTTCTGGAGCCCGCAAAAAGACCTGGACATGCGCAAGATTGCCGCTATCGAAGCGTTGTCACGCTACGGCCGCGCCAACGCACGCTTGCTGGGCAGCATCACCATCGCGCCCAACCAGTGGCCCACGCACACGGTGATAGATTGGCTGAATATTCTGAAGCGCATGAAAGACGCCCCCAAGCGTGATGAACGCCTGGCCGAGGCCACGCAAATCCTCAAAGCCCGCCTGTCCTACCAAGGCACCAAGATGGTCTTTAGCACCGAGAAGGACGACTACTGGTGGTGGCTGATGCAAAACGGCGATGCCAACACCGCCAAGCTGATCCTCGCTGTGCTGGACGACCCGGCTTGGAAAGACGATATGCCGCGCCTGGCCAACGGCTTTATCTCGCGCCAGCAAGGCGGCGCGTGGCACACCACTACGGCCAATCTGTGGGGCGGCTTGGCGCTGGAGAAATTCTCTGCGGCGTTTGAATCCGTGCCCGTAGCGGGCATGACCAGTGCCGCCACGGGCACAGCCAAGGCTGCTGTGGACTGGAGCAAGGTAGAACGCATCAAAGCGACCGACCCTGAAGGTGCAGCCCACCAAACCACCTGGTTTGGCGCGCCCGCAGCGCCTGGCAACCTGCGCAACAACCATATGTTCTTGCCGTGGGCTGGCAAAGACGCATTGAGCGTCACGCATGCAGGCAGCGGCAAGCCGTGGTTGACGATCCAGTCGGTCGCAGCCATTGCGCTGAAAGCGCCGTTCAACGCAGGCTACCAGGTCAAGAAAACCATCACGCCTGTAGAAGAAGCTGTGAAGGGCCAGACCAGCCGTGGCGACGTGCTGCGCATCACGCTGGAAGTCAACGCTAGCGCTGACATGACCTGGGTGGCATTGACCGATCCGATCCCCGGTGGTGCCACCATTTTGGGCGGCGGCTTGGGGCGCGACTCCGAGATTGCCACCCAAGGCGAGCGCAGCAGAGGCAGTGCGTGGGCCGCGTTTGAAGAGCGCAGCTTTGAGTCGTTCCGCGCGTACTACGAGTACGTGCCCAAGGGCACTTTCAAGCTTGAATACACCGTGCGCCTGAACAACGTGGGCGAGTTTGCCATGCCGCCTACGCGGGTCGAGGCGATGTATGCACCCGAGATGTTTGGCGAGACGCCGAACGCGCGGGTGAAGGTGATGGGCAAGTAAATGCGCGTTACTCGCATTATTCGCTACACTACGTTTTTCGTAGCTGCTCTCGCAACTCCCTGCTGGGCTATCGGCAGTTTTGAGCAAGAAAAGCGCGCTTTCACATCGTCCGAGAGCCTGCTGCTGGACCGCCATGGCGAAGTGCTGCACCGCCTGCGCACCGACCCCACAGTGCGACGCGGCCAGTGGGTGGCGCTAGCCGACGTGTCGCCCGCCCTGCGCACGGCCATGGTACTGAGCGAGGACAAACGCTTTTACGAACACAGCGGCGTTGACTGGCGGGCAGTGTCGGCCGCCGCCTGGGGCAACGCACTGAACCAGCGCACGCGTGGCGCGTCTACTTTGTCAATGCAATTGGCCGGGCTGATAGAAGACGGCCCGCGCAAAGGCAGCGAACGGCGCAACGTGCTGGGCAAGGCGAGCCAAGCCGTATCGGCCACCTGGCTAGAGCAGCGCTGGCGCAAAGACCAGATTTTGGAAGCGTATTTGAACCTGGTGCCCTTCAAAGGCGAGATGCAAGGCATTGATGCGCTGAGCCGCACCCTCTTTGGCAAAGCCGCGCACGGTTTGGATGAGCGCGAAGCGGCGATCACCGCAGCCCTGGTGCGCGGGCCCAATGCATCGGCCCGCGTGGTAGCACAGCGCGCCTGCGGCGTGCTGCGCGCCATGCAAAGCATAGAGGCCCAGCACTGCGATGCGGTAGAGGCCTACACTGAAGCGGTGTTGCCGCGCAAAGCTTTTGCATCCAGCGACGGTATTGCCCCGCATGTGGCGCGCCTGCTAATTTCTACCACGGCATTGGCAGTCAAGACCGGCAACGCACCGGGTAAAGATGCAGTGCAACCGCCCGCCAAGCCGCAGGCCAGCGTGCGCAGCACCCTGGATGCCAAGCTGCAACGCTTTGCCACCCAAAGCCTGGAGCAGCATTTACAAGAACTAAAAGGCCGTAACGTGGAAGACGGCGCAGTGGTGGTGATAGACAACGCCAGCGGCGAGCTGCGGGCCTACGTCGGTTCATCAGGCGCTTTAGGCAGCGCCCAAGAAGTAGACGCCGCAGCCGCGCCGCGCCAAGCAGGCTCCACCCTCAAACCTTTTCTCTACGCCCAAGCGATAGCAGAAAAGCGCCTAACCGCCGCCTCGCTGGTAGACGACTCTTCCGCCCACATCCCCACGGCCAGCGGCTTGTACATTCCGCAAAACTACGACCGCAGCTTCAAGGGCTGGGTGTCGGTACGCACGGCGCTAGGCGCATCGCTCAACGTACCGGCAGTGCGCACCCTGGTGATGGTCAGCCCCGATGCGTTTGCCCGGCAACTGCGTGCGCTGGGCCTGCCCCTTAAAAATGAGGGCGACTACTATGGCTACAGCCTGGCCCTGGGCAGCGCGGACGTGAGCCTGCTGAGCCTGACCAACGCCTACCGGGCTCTCGCCAATGGCGGGCGCTGCAGCGCCACCAGCCTGGTCATGCAGCCCAAGCCCGTGTTCAAAGACTGCATCAACCCCCAAGCCAGCTTTATCGTGAGCGACATTTTGCGCGACCCCATGGCCCGCGCCCGCACCTTCGGCACCGACAGCGTGCTGGCCACCCGTATCAACGCCGCCGTGAAAACCGGCACCAGCAAAGACATGCGCGACAACTGGGCCCTAGGCTACAGCAGCCGCTACACTGTGGGCGTCTGGGTGGGCAACGCAGGCGGAGAGAGCATGTGGGACGTGAGCGGCACCAGCGGCGCGGCACCGGTGTGGGCGGCGCTCATACACTACCTGCACCCGCGCGGCAACGGCGCGGCGACGCCAAACAGCGTGCCCGCTGGCAGGCTGCAGACTAGAGTGGTTGACGCAGCGACCCCAGCGCCTACAGGTATCGTCAGGGTGCCCCTGCGCTACGCCCAGGCGCAAGAGGCAGGCCGTGAAGAATGGTTTATCCAAGACACAGAGCAATCCGTCATATCGAAAGACGCTACTTATTTAGTAGCTGTTCCCGCAATACTCCATTGGGATACAGGTCAAAAAGGCTTAAAAAACCAAGTAGAAGGTATCGGCCCAGCCAAGATCGTGCAGCCCGCCCCCGGCAGCATCATCGCACTAGACCCCGACATTCCCCCCAAACGCCAGCGCTTGCATCTGCAAGCCAATGTGCAATCCAATACCCAAACCGTGCGTTGGCTGCTGGACGGCAAGCCCCTAGCGCAAGGCACGCAAGCACAGTGGCTACCGTGGCCAGGCAAGCACGTCATCACTCTTGTCGATTTGCAAGGCAACGCGCTGGATGAGGTGCACATTGAAGTGCGGGGAGCAGCGGTACGAACTGAAGCCTTCAAAGCCGCGCCGCTTCAGCGCGGCCATAGCCGCCCATAGTCCGTTTGAGAGTGAGCTACCTGATTAGGCCCTAGCCATGTCTTCAGACCTCAATCACCCCCACCCCCGCAGCCTCCGCCGCCGCTCCCCCCGTCACCACTACCGCCGTCACTGCTCGAAGAAGCATCCGAAGTCTCAGCCCCACCAAAGTCACCCGAGCTGCCGCTGTGGCTACCGTCTGAAAAACTGGTGCCGCAATACGTGTCGCCACCGGTTCCGCCGTCGGCGTTCTTACGGTCAATGTCTCTGCAATCTGGCTTGTAGGCAAAGCCGCCCGCTATGCCCAGCTTGGCATCCAGTGCGAACAGCAACGGCAGGCGGCTGGGCTTTTTGGGGTTAATCGCCTCGTCTTTGCAGGTCCAGTACCAGGCGCGGCGCAGGCCGTCGTTGCCTATGGCTTGCTTGCCCAGCGCCTCTGCGGGGGTGTGGTGCAAAAAGCGGCCCAGGCCCAAGTCGCACCAGCGGTGGTAGGCCTTGGTGTGCAAGATAAACTCATGCCACATGGCGTCCGCGGCTTTGGAAGGCATGGCCACAAACTGCTTTTTGCTGCGCGAGCAGGCCAGAAAAAACTGGCGCAGGCCGTGCTCTACCAGGTCGCAGTCTTTTGCGCTCAGGTGGGGGTAGGTCTCGCGCAGTTTGCGTTTCAAAAACTGCGGCATGGGCGACTCGCGCACATAGCGCTCCCTGATGGAGCGGCGCCACACCTGCAGGAACAAGGCCAGTGCCGCCACTGCCAACAGCACGAAAATCCAGGAGCCCTTGGGCCGCCAAGTGCCCAAGATACTGCCGCCGACCAACATCACCCCCAGTGAAACGCCGCCGAAGAACAGCCAGGGCATGAGCTGGATGAGAAGTCTTTGTTTTTTTGTCATTTTGTGATCTTCTTTTGTTGTTATGCCTCGTAGCGTGGCATAGCAATGTGACAGAAATATGACACTGTAGTGACAAGTCTACAAAACATTGGGCTGACCATGCCAACCCCTTTGCCAAGCCGCCCAGCTACACCACCACCGGCTCAGGCTCCAGCACAATGCCAAACCGCTCGTACACGCTGGTTTGGATGGCTTTGGCCAGGGTCATCACCTCGCCGCCGGTGGCGGGTGTGGCGGTGCCGGTGCCTTTATTGACCAAGACCAAGGCCTGCTTCTCGTACACCCCGGCATTGCCCACGGTTTTGCCTTTCCAGCCGCAGGAGTCGATGAGCCAACCCGCAGCCAATTTGACCTGACCATCGGCCATAGGGTAATACACCACCTTGGGGTCGCGGGCTATGATGTCGGCGCATTGCTCAGTGCTCACTTGCGGGTTTTTAAAGAAGCTGCCTGCGTTGCCTATCACCGCCGGGTCTGGCAGCTTGGCGCGGCGCACTTGGCACACCCAATGGAAGACTTGCTGGGCGCTGGGGGCCAGGCCAGCGGTCTGCCCCAGCTCCAAAAGTTGCGTAACCTGCTCTGTATTAGATAGCTGCTCCCGCAATATTTTATTGGCTTGCAGGCCTTCTTCATCTAAAAATGCAGCCCATTTTCGTTGCAAATCGATATAGCCCAGCTCTGGCCGCCAGCGCTTGGGCAAGGCGAAGCGCACATAGGTGATCATGGCTTTGTCCATCAGGCCCAAGCCCTGGCTATGCGCACCGCCAGCGCCTGAGGCGTGCTTGAACACCGAGTCGCGGTAGCCAAAGGCGCACTGAGCGGCGGTAAGCGTAAACGCCTCTCCCGTATGCAGGTGCACCCCGTCCAGACTGTCAAACCGGTCTTGCAGCTCCACACCGTAAGCGCCAATATTCTGCACAGGGCAGGCCCCCACACTACCGGGGATCAGGGCCAGATTTTCCAACCCCGGCCAACCCTGCTCAAGCGTCCAAGCCACCGTGTCGTGCCAGTTCTCTCCTGCACCTACCTCGACAATCCAGTGTTTGTCAGTCTCGGCAGCCAGGCGTTTGCCCATGATTTCGACCTTCAGGGTCAGGGCCTTCACATCGCCCGTCAGCACGATATTGCACCCGCCGCCGAGAATAAACGGCGGATGTTGGGCAAAATCCAGTGCTGTGCCCCTTGTGGCGGCTATGGCACCCCGCAAAGCCTCTACCGAGCCGATTCGCACCAGCTGCTGCGCCTTGGCCACAATACCAAAGCTGTTGTGCGCCTTGAGGGCGAAATTTTTCTCTACAAACATGCCACAATTGTCGCATTGTGTTTCCCTTAATCTCCTGTTTTGTGAGCTTTAGCTATGCCTAGTTTTGATACTGTTTGTGAACCCAATATGGTCGACGTGAAAAACGCCGTCGAAAATGCCTCCAAAGAGATCGCCACGCGGTTTGACTTCAAAGGCAGCTCCGCCGCTGTCGAGCTGAAAGACAAAGAAATTACCCTGTTTGGCGATGCTGACTTTCAGCTCCAGCAAGTGGAAGACCTGCTGCGCGCTAAACTGACCAAACGCAACGTGGACGCGCGCTACCTGGACGTAGAGAAAATCCAGAAAATTGGCGGCGACAAGGTCAAGCAAGTGGCCAAAGTGCGCGAAGGCATCGAGGCCGACATGGCGAAAAAAATCGTCAAAGTGCTCAAAGACAGCAAGATGAAAGTGCAAGCCAGCATCCAGGGCGACAGCGTGCGCGTGACCGGTGCCAAGCGGGACGATTTGCAGGCAGCGATGGCTTTGATTAAAAAAGACATTGAAGACATTCCGCTGACCTTCAACAACTTTCGCGACTAGTACGTTTGCGCCGAGAATGCTTGTCTGACCAACGTGTATACCGCGACACTCCAAGCCTCCACCCGCCCCTTCACTACAAGGTTTGCATGGCCCTCCACCTCAAAAAATCTCTACTGTTTATAGCTGCTCTCGCCTCATGGCACGGGGCCAGCGGCCAATCGGTTGCATTAACCGGGGTGATGGGCAGCAAAGCACTGCTGGTGGTAGATGGCGGTGCGCCCAAAGCGGTGGCAGCCGGTGAAACCCACCAAGGTGTGAGGGTCGTCAGCGTGGTGGGCGAGCAAGCCACGATTGAAATCAAAGGCAAGCGCAGCGCGGTACGCGTAGGCGATGCGCCGGTAAGCCAAGGCGCACAGCCGGGCGGTAGCAATGGCAGCAAAATAGTGCTGCCCATCGGCAGCGGTGGCCACTTTTTTGCGCAGGGTTCGGTCAACGGCAAGCCCATCCAATTTATGGTGGATACAGGGGCCACCACGGTGGCCATGGGCATGAGTGATGCCAAGCGCATGGGCATCGACTACCAAAAAGGCTTGGCGGTGCGCATGAGCACCGCCAATGGCGTAGCCCAGGGCTGGAAGATCAAGCTGAGCACCGTCAAAATTGGCGATGTCGAGGTCTACGAGGTAGATGCCATCGTCGGCCCCGATATGCCCTACGCTCTGCTGGGCAACAGTTTTTTAGGCCGTTTTAATATGAATAAAACCATCGACCAGATGGTGCTGGACAAACGCAATTAGCACTGACTGCGCCCATGCTGTTCGCTTAAGGCCGCTCAAGGTGAGCTTGCCAAAGGATGGGCGAAAGCTTCGCCCTATTTGGATGGGCGAAAACTTCGCCCTATTTTGATGGGCGAAAGCTTCGCCCTATTTTCTCGACACATCAAGCTTGGAGCTGCCCAGCTTGGATTCGGTACCCGCCAGCAGGCGGTTGATGTTCTCGCGGTGGCGAATCACCAGAATCACACTCATCACGAAAATTGCCATCAATACGGGCTTGGAGGTGTACCAAGCCGCCCGGTCGCCGAACAAATAGTAAAACGGCGCAAAACCGGCTACGGCAATGGAAGCCAGCGAGACGTAGCGAGAGAAATACAAAATAATCAAAAAGCTTGCCACACAGGCCAGCCCCAGCACCCAGTGCACGCCGAAAATCACGCCTGCAGCGGTGGCCACGCCCTTACCGCCCTTGAACTTGAAGAACACCGGGAACACATGGCCGACAAACGCGGCCAAGGCCACCAGGCCTAATGTGCCCTCGCCCAAGCCCACATCGGGGCCCCACACTTTCACCAGCAGCACGGGGACAAAGCCTTTAAGCGCGTCCAGCGCCAGCGTAGCGATGGCAGCGCTCTTGCTACCCGAGCGCAGCACATTGGTAGCGCCGGGGTTCTTGCTGCCGTAGGTGCGCGGGTCGTTCAGGCCCATCAGTTTGCTGACAATGACCGCAAAGCTCAGCGAGCCAATACAGTAAGCGGCCAAGGTGGCCAAGAGCGAATAAACCAAATCCATGCAGTCTCCAGCGGTGTTGCTTTGAATGCATGGATTCTATGCTGCCCTAGCGGTCATAGGCTTTAACGCCCGTAGACTTTGCCAAACAGTTCCCAGGATTTGCCATTGAACTTCATGAGTTGCCCACGCTCAATCGGGTAGAAGTCATCTGCAGAAGTTTTCACGTTCACACCGGGCAGCAACATGGGCAGGCTCATGTCCAGGTTGGCGGCCTGCTTCATCACGTTGTCGCGCGTCAGGTTGTCGCCCGACTGCTTGAGCACCTGCACCAGGGTTTGCGCCACGCTGTAGCCATAGACGTTGAAGTTGTCATTCAGCGCGCCGGTGGGGTGGTATTTTTTCATATAAGCCACCCAGTCATCCCACTCCTTGCCTTT
>JANMTF010000226.1:0-8467 GCA_031390175.1 Polaromonas sp. | reverse complement strand
GCGCTGGGCTACGACATCGGCGGCTGAAACATATTGGAATGATCCGCCGGTGCTATTGCCCTCGCCTCGAAAGGGGATCAGCGCGGCCACGCGGCTGTCTACGGGGATGGCCAATGACTTGTCATTTTGGCGCAGCAAAATGCTCTCCAGGCCTTGGTAGTTGCGCGCTATAAAACGCTCTTGAGGAAAGCCAGGCTCTATTTTGGGCAGCCCGGTTAACAGCCGAAACATGCCTAAAGACAAAGATTCGTAATACTGCCCCTTGTGTTCGGCAATCAAAGGGATGGAGCGTACTACGCCGTCCAGGTCGGTGATCGAGTTGAAAAACCCCGCCAAGGGCGCGGCCTTGGCCAGAGACTCAATGTTGGAGCCGTAGCCTGACCAGCTGGTGAATTTGATGGGCCTGCCTTGCAGTGCATCGCTCTGCATCACGGGGGCGGGCAATGCGCCGCTGGTGCGTCCGTCGCGGTCGCTGGTGAGGTAGTAACCCATCACCACGGGCCGCTTGTCAATGGATTTGGCAAACGCCGCGTCGTAATCCAGGCTGCCTTGAATTTGCGTGAGGCGCTCGGTAAAACCAGTTTGGTCACGCAACTCGTTGTTGGCCAGTTGGCGCAGGCGACTGAGCCCGGAGCTGTCGTCGGCCTCGGCAAATACAACGTCAAAACCCAGAATGGCAATTTGCTGTTTGTCAAAAAGCTCGTTGACCAACGTGGCCATTTTGTTGCGGCTCCACGGCCAGCGGCCCAGCTCGGCCAGGCTTTTCTCGTCGATGTCGATGATAGCGATACGGTTGTCGATGCTCCTGGGCATCGTGGAGCGCAGGCGGGCATCGTAGATGATGTCGTCAAGCCGCTCGAAAACGTGAATCGGCAGGATGGCGCTGGCATGCAGCAACGCAAAGATCAGCGGAATCAGCGTGACCGCTATGCGAGGCCAGTGTTTTAACAACGCCCCCATATCGCGGCTCAGTGGTGCTTAAAAATGAAAAGTAAATACTGAGTGCCAGCGAAGTGGGTGTGGGATTTAGCCTTGCACAAATTGCATCTGGGTACCGGCCAACTCCAGCATGTCCATATGCTTTAAGGTTACAGGTTCGGCACCAATAGGCAAGCCGTTCAGGGTGGGTTTGTTGGCGCCTTCCACATGGGCCACGACAAAGCCGTGCGGACGCTTGGTAATGGCGGCTACAGCCACGCCGGGTTTGCCAATGGTGGTCACCACTTTGATCAGAGGTACTTCGCGACCGGCTGCTGCGCCCGACATGACCTTGATGGCCGCTGTTTTGGCTGGCTCTGCACTGGGCATGGCCGCAGCGGCGGGTGCTTGCATCGCTCCCACAGCACCGGCTTTGACCACCATGGTTTGCTCAAAGCCCGCATTGGCAGCTTCACTGACATATTTGATTTTGTATTTGCCAATCTCCACCGTGTCGTTGTTGGCCAGCAGTTGCTTTTTGGCAGCTTTACCATTGACATAGGTACCGTTGGTGCTGTTGAGGTCTTCCAGGTACACCTCATTGCCCGACATTTGCATGACAGCATGCTCGCCACTGACGGCAAGGTTGTCAATCACAATATCGTTGTACGGCCTACGCCCCAGCGTAGTACGGTCCTTGGTAAGTTGGACTTCTTTGATGACGACACCGTCGATCGATACGATCATTTTCGGCATGGCCGACTCCTGTTGGTATAGCTGTACATGTTGTCTACTTCCTCAGCAAGCGCGACATCAATCCGCGCTTGTTAGAGCCTTCGTGGGCTTGCATCAGCAAGACCGTAATATTATCCCTGCCGCCGGCCGCATTGGCCGCCGCTATCAAAGCCAGTGCTTTTTGGTCGAGCGTGCCAGCAGTCAGCAAAATCTGGGCAATGCCTGCATCATCCACCATGTCGGACAAGCCGTCAGAGCACATCATATAAAGGTCGCCAGGCTCGACCTTGTGTTCATTGACCTCTAACAAAACACTGTCTTCTACGCCCAAGGCGCGCGTCACCAGATTTTTGTTCAGCGATGTAGCGGCCTGTTCGGGGGTGATCAAGCCCGCATCCAGTTGCTCTTGCAGCAGGGAGTGGTCTTTGGTAATTTGGGTAAATTCTTCGCCGCGCAGACGGTAACAGCGGCTGTCACCAATATGGCCCAGCATCAAGCGCGCATCGTGGTACACGCCCACGACCAAAGTGGTGCCCATGCCAGCGTACTGCGGGTTGGAGTTGGCGGCGTTAAAGATGGAGCGGTTGGCGTTGTCTACGCAAATTTCCAGCGCGCGGCGCACTTCGCGGGCATTGGCAGTTTTGCCTACCTGCGTAAGCCAGCGGCTCAGCTCAGAGCGGATAAACGCCGTGGCCATGCCGCTGGCCACTTCGCCAGCGTTATAGCCGCCCATGCCGTCGGCCAAAACAACCATCAGGGTGGGTAGGTCAAACGTCGCCGAGTCCTCGTTGTTATCGCGCGCGAGTCCGGGATCAGTATGGGTGCAAAATTGGTAAATCATGTGTAAGCCAAGGTCTACTATAACGAGTTTTAGCTGCCAGTTCCGCTATTGGGTGGGCTGGAGACCAGGGTTTTTTCAAAGTCTGTGGTTGAAGGAGTGAATTTATCAAGTGACGGAGGCTGAGCGCACATCACTTGCGTAGTGACAACGGCACTTCTTTCTATTGAATTTCCGGTGGCCCGTGTTGGGAGCGTTTGCGCAAAAGAGTCTGCCGCCAAACCACACTCGGCGATAGCCAGGCGCAAATCTGACGCAAATTGGTCACCGTCCTGGAAGCGCGTCTCTTGGCGCTTACTCAACGCCATGGCCACCACGTTGGCAATGGCGGGGCTCAAGTCCTTGCGAACGATGCGAATATCGGGGGCATCTTCGCTGGCTATTTTGTACATCAGCTCAGCCATTGAATCGCCTCTAAATGGCAATACGCCTGTAAGCATTTGGTAGAGCATGACACCCAGAGAGAACAAGTCTGAGCGGCCATCTACTTTTTTGCCGGCAATTTGCTCGGGCGACATGAAGCTGGGTGTGCCCAGTACCAACCCGGTTTTGGTTTTGCTGGAGTCGGTGATGCGGGCAATACCAAAGTCGGTCACCTTGACCGTGTCGCTCTCCAACTCGTACATGATGTTGGCAGGCTTGATATCACGGTGCACTACGTTTTGGCGGTGCGCGTAGGCCAGCGCTTGGGCCACACGCTCCACAATGGACAGCACCTTGGGTACCGGCAGCAGCGCGCCATCTTTGCAAAAATCAACCAGATCTTTGCCTTTGAGGAACTCCATGGCAATAAAGGCCAGGTCGTGCTCTTCACCCGCATCAAAAATGGTCACGATATTTTGGTGTTGCAAGCGGCCCGCAGTTTCAGCCTCGCGGAAGAAGCGCTCTCGGGCATCGACCAAATCGTCTCCCTCAAACTCCTGGGACAAAGCCATGGTCTTGATGGCCACCACGCGGCCAATCTTGGGATCTTTGCCCAAATACACCACGCCCATGGCGCCCTTGCCCAGCTCTTTTTCTACCTGGTAGCGGCCCAGCATGGGTTTTTCTACGCCGCCGCCATCTAGCAGCATGGTGCCACCAGGGTGTGCGCCGCTGCCGCCCAAAATCACCGTTTCAGACAGGTTCTTGGCGCGGCTCAGTTTGGCGTCCAGCCCTTTGTAGCCTTTGTCCAGGCTGGCCATGTGTTCGTACACAGCTTGTGATTTGTTGAACTGGCGTTTGCGTTCAAAGTCCAACGCCAAATTGCCTAGGTTGCCCATCAGTGCCTCACCTACGGGCACCCGGCGGAAGCGGTCAAATGCCATATCTAGCTGGCCCTGGCCTTGGTAGGACAAACCCATCATGCGGTTGGTTTCGGCTGACTCTTCGTCTGATTTCAACTTGCCAGCCTCGGTCATCAAGAAGCGCTTGGTGGTGAGAGCTAAATGGCCGACGATCAGCAAAATGGCCGGAAACACAAACTGCGCCCAGTAGCTAAAGCGTGACAGCAGCACAAAAGAGCTGAGCAGCAGCACCACAAAAATCACACCTGTGACCAACGCCGCGCTGCCCGCAGACAGGCGCGGTAACAGGGCAATCAGATAGGCTGCGACCAGCAAGAAAACCAGGCCAGCCACCAAGCTGGCCCACCAAGGCGTGGTGACAAAATGCTCGGACAAGATGCTGGAAGTCACGTGCGCGGTTTGCTCCAGCGGGGTCATGCCGCGCCCGCCCAAGGGCGTTGGAAACTCCACGCCCACCCCGGCAGCGGTGGGCCCGAGTAACACGACTTTGCCGGCATATTTGCTGGCCGGTACTTTGCCAGAAATCACGTCAAAGGCTGAGTCGTAGCTGAACGGCGTTTTACCGTCTTTGTCAGCGTAGTAAAACGGGCGCATTTGGGCTTGGTCGGTGGTGCCAATACGCAGCTTGCCAATTTGTATGACCGACTCTTGTTCAAACACCTTGATGTCCGATGTGCTCAGGTTCAGCCCTTTGACGGCGGCCATGAGTGCCATGGAGGGCACCATCTGGCCATAGTAGTCGGTGAGTAAAGACTCTACCCGGATCGTGCCATCCACATCGGCGCTTTTATTGCCATGCCCAATCGATTCAATTTTGCTACCCAGAATATCGATAGGCTCCAAAATACCAGCTGCCTCTACGCCGAACCCGGCAGAAGCTTTGACCAAGCTTTTCAGGGTGGCCGGCTTCAATGGCTTGTCGGGCTTGCCGCGAACCTCGCCGGGTGTGAAGCTGACCAAGCCGACCACATTACCCGCCGCTGCAAAAGCCTGGGCCAGACTTGCATCCGCGTTGAGTGACTGCTCACCCTCAGTGGCTATTTTCTGGATGGCCTGGAGCGTGGGGCTGTCAGCTAATGCGTCGGGCTGGATGGCTTCTCGAATTTTGCGCAGAAAGGGGATGCCTCTTTCTATTTGTGCTTCGGGATAAAAAACCTGATTGACGATGGCTTTGGGCTTGCCAGAGCTGATCTGCTCGATCAACTGCGCTTGCACATCACGCGACCAGGGCCAGCGCCCGACGTTGGCAACGCTCACATCGTCAATCGCGACAATGGCTATTTGGTCAGAGGGTTTTTTATTCGACTGGGTGATGCCGAAGTCATAGAAGCGATTTTCCAGGGTGTCAACTACATTTGTGGCTTTGTACAGCAGCAAGATGGCAAGCACCACCAGCACGCCAACAAACCAGTCGGCGCGCCAGAATTGGCTTTTTTGTGATGCTGTTGAAGTCCCCAAAACTGTCCTTGTCTGCACATTGTCAAAGCGCTTTATGAAGTAAATGCGCTAAGCTGTTGTATTTACTGAAAATTCAGTGCTACACGTTAACAGACAGTGTGTGGGAGCACAAGTAAATTAGTCACGAAATGGGGAGGGTTGTTGCAATTTAACGGCAACGCAAGGGTTGATTTCAAGCGTCCAAAAGGACAGGGCTCGAAGGCCCTGTGCAGGTTGTTCACTCAGGCCTGCCGTTTACGCGGCAGTTTTGGCTCTTTTTTGCAAATACAGGCCCACTAGCAGTACCAAGATCGCTCCTGCTGCTGCGCAGCCGTATTCCAGCGGCTTGGTAACGGTGATCCACTGTTTGACGGCAGGGTCGGTAATAGCCATTTGACCGGCAATCCAGCCCAAAAGCATACCGCCCACGGTAATGATCCAGGGGAAACGGTCCATCAGTTTGAGCACAATCTGGCTGCCCGCCACGATGATGGGGATGCTGACCAGCAGGCCAAAGATGACCAATCCCATTTGGTGCTGGCCTGCGTTTTCGGCTGCACCGGCAATCGCCAGTACGTTGTCCACGCTCATCACCAGGTCAGCGATGATGACGGTCTTGACAGCGCCCCACAGACGATCGCTGGAGTTGACGTTATGCGCTTCTTCTTCTTGGGGCATGAGCAGCTGGATACCAATCCATATCAGCAGCACAGCGCCAACCAGCTTGAGATAGGGCACGCTCAGCAGGGCCAGCGCAAAGGCAATCAACAGCACGCGCAGCACGATAGCACCCACAGTGCCCCAGATGATGCCCCATTTACGCTGCTCGGCTGGCAGGCCGCGGCAGGCCAATGCGATCACGACGGCGTTGTCGCCGCCCAATAATATGTCGATCATGATGATCTGACCGACGGCTAACCAAAACTGGGGGGTGGCAAATGCTTCCATGATTTCAAAACTATTAAATTTATAGCTGATCCCGCTATATTATATTGGGTTGACAGCTGATTTGGTCTGTAAAACGGGCCTTAAACAGGCTGGTTCGGAAAGTATAAGGAGATGCACCCGCATCCCCTTGTGTAAAACTGCGTACGAACAGCCATTGGGCCGCTATCTCACTGCAGCAAAAATAACCGCCGGATCGCTTAAGTTACAGCAGCGCTTTGAGTAGTTTAGCCATCTCGGACGGATTGCGCGTCACTGTAAAGCCGCACTCTTCCATCACCGCCAATTTGGCATCCGCCGTGTCGGCACCGCCGCTGATCAGCGCGCCTGCATGGCCCATGCGCTTGCCTGCGGGTGCTGTGACGCCTGCGATAAAGCCGACGATGGGTTTTTTCATGTTGGATTTGCACCAACGGGCAGCTTCTGCCTCGTCTGGGCCGCCGATTTCGCCGATCATGATGACCGCGTCGGTGTCTGGGTCGTCGTTAAACGCTTTCATCACGTCAATGTGCTTGAGGCCATTGATCGGGTCGCCGCCAATGCCGACGGCGCTGGACTGGCCCAGGCCGATTTCGGTGAGTTGCGCTACGGCTTCGTAAGTCAAAGTGCCTGAGCGCGAGACCACGCCAATGCGGCCTTTGCGGTGGATGTGGCCGGGCATGATGCCGATTTTGATCTCGTCAGGCGTAATGAGGCCGGGGCAGTTGGGGCCCAGCAGCAGGGTCTTTTTACCGCCAGCGGCTTCTTTGGCCTTCATGCGGTTGCGCAGTTCCAGCATGTCGCGCACGGGGATGCCTTCGGTGATGCAGATGGCCAGGTCGAGGTTGGCTTCTACAGCCTCCCATATGGCAGCGGCTGCGCCAGCCGGTGGCACGTAGATCACGCTGACGGTAGCGCCCGTGGCCGCAGCGGCTTCGTTGACCGATGCGTAGATGGGGATGTTGAAGATCGACTCGCCCGCTTTTTTCGGGTTCACGCCGGCGACGAAACAGTTTTTACCGTTGGCGTATTCCTGGCACTTCTCGGTGTGGAACTGGCCGGTCTTGCCGGTGATGCCTTGGGTGATGACTTTGGTGTTTTTGTTGATGTAGATAGACATAGTTATTCCTAATCAAGCCTTGCCAACGGCTGCGACGGCAGCCACGACTTTTTGCGCCGCATCAGCCATGCTGTCGGCGCTGATGATGGGCAGGCCGCTCTCGGCCAGCATCTTCTTGCCCAGATCTTCGTTGGTGCCCTTCATGCGCACGACCAGCGGCACGGACAGGTTGGTGGCTTTGCAGGCGGTGATGATGCCGGTGGCAATGGTGTCGCACTTCATGATGCCGCCAAAGATGTTGACCATGATGGCCTTGACCTTGGGGTTTTTCAGCATGATTTTGAAGGCTTCGGTCACCTTCTCTGGCGTGGCGCCGCCGCCTACGTCCAAAAAGTTCGCTGGCTCTGCGCCGTACAGCTTGATGGTGTCCATGGTCGCCATGGCCAGGCCTGCGCCGTTGACCAGGCAACCGATGTTGCCGTCCAGGCTGATGTAGGCCAGGTCAAACTTCGATGCTTCGACTTCAGCCGGATCTTCTTCGTCCAGGTCGCGCAGGGCCACGATCTCTGGGTGACGGAACAGCGCGTTGGAGTCAAAGTTGAATTTGGCGTCCAAAGCTTTCACGCCGCCATTGCCTTCCACGATCAGTGGGTTGATCTCGACCAAGGCCGCGTCGGTGTCCATATAGCATTTGTACAGCTTTTGCAGTACGTCAATGCAGGCAGCGGTAGACGCGGCAGGCACGGTCATACCGTCAGATAGTTTTTTGCCTTGCTCGGCGGTCAGGCCCACAGCCGGGTCGACAAACACGGTGATGATTTTCTCGGGTGTGTCGTGCGCCACGGCTTCAATGTCCATGCCGCCTTCGCTGCTGGCCATGAAGGCTACTTTTTGCGTGGCGCGGTCGGTCACGACCGATACGTAGAGTTCTTTTTTGATGTCTGCACCGTCTTCGATGAAGAGGCGACGCACTTTTTGGCCTTCTGGGCCGGTTTGCGCAGTTTTCAGCTGCATGCCCAAGATTTCGCCAGAGAGTTTTTTCACCTCATCAATGCTGCGCGCCAGTTTCACGCCGCCGCCTTTGCCGCGCCCACCGGCGTGGATTTGGGCCTTGACCACCCACACAGGGCCGCCGAGTTTTTGTGCGGCCTCTACCGCTTCTTGCACGGTGAATGCAGGTATGCCACGAGGGACGGGGATGCCAAAGGAACGCAAGATGTCCTTGCCTTGGTACTCATGGATTTTCATAGCGTGTGATCCGAGTGATGG
>JANMTF010000224.1:0-8149 GCA_031390175.1 Polaromonas sp. | reverse complement strand
AGAGTACAACAAAAAATATCCGCAGGATGTGATTACGGTGGCCCCTGCGCTGGGGACATCGGGCGGCATCAAGGCTTTGCATGCCAAGGCGGTGGGTATTGCGCTGATGTCGCGGCCATTGACGGATGGTGAGCGTGGTTTGCAGGCTGTGGAATTTTCCCGCACTCCTTTTGTGCTGGCTGTGGCCGCAAGCAATCCCAAAAACGACATGGATTTTGCCGAGTTGGCCAAAATCTATGCAGCAACAGATCCCCGTTGGCCCGATGGCACGCGCATACGGCTGGTTTTACGCCCTCCGGAGGACATAGATAGCAAAATCATTTCCAGGTTGTCTTCAGATGTTGCGGCCAGTTGGCTATCTGCGCAGAACCGCGTGGGTACATTTATATCCGCTACGGACGAAGACGCCATAACCGCCATCCAGCGGCTGCATGGCGCTCTGGGCTTTACAACGCTTGGCCAAATCCTGGCGGATAAACGTCCGCTCAAGGCCTTGTCACTGCAGGGTAAAACTCCAAGCGTGCAAGGTATCAAAGATGGCGGCTATCCGTATTACAAGCGCCATTTTCTGGTAACGCCTGCTAGCGCCACGCCTATCGTGGAGCGTTTTTTAGCGTTTGCAGTGTCTGCCCAGGCGCAAGCGCTCCTGTCTGCCCATGGTTGCTGGGTAGGCGAATTCAGAACCCCCTGAACGTGGCTACTTACACCCTTGCGGCGCGCAGCGGCTCGTTGCCTGCCATTACAGTGATCAGCTTTGCGTTTTGCGCGTTTATCGCACTGGTTTTTCCCGCCATTTCATACCAGCTAGAGCATGCAGGGCTGGAGTCTGATCTGCGCTTAGAGGCGCTTATGCGAGCTCGAGCTGTTGATGCGATGATTTTGCGTGAACCAGAATTTTGGCTTTTCATGCAAAACGAGTTGTTGGTGGTGCTGGATGACAAACTAGCCCACACCGCACCGTTTTCCGCGCGCATCGTTACCACGGATGGAGCTTCCAGTGTTGTAGTGGCCGAGCGTGCCCTGGCGCTGGAAAGCCCGAGCATCACACTAAGTGAGCCCATTTACGACACGGGCAGACAAGTGGGAAAGGTGGAGATAGTGGCTTCGCTACGCCCTTTGTTGCTGCACACTGCGGGGGTGGCTGCGATGGCGCTTTTATTCGCATTGGCACTGTATTGGGCCGCCATCAGTTTGCCATTGGCAGCGCTGCGCCGCGCCATACGCGACCTGCACGAAGAAACCCTGCTGGCTGAGCAAGCCAATCAAGCCAAATCCGCCTTTCTGGCAGGCATGAGCCACGAGCTGCGCACGCCGATGAACGGGGTGATTGGCATGACGAGCTTGTTGCTGGACACTAAACTCAGTGTGGATCAGCGCGAGTATATTGAAACCATTCGCGTCAGTGGCACCAGTTTGCTGTCCATCATCAACGAAGTGCTGGATTTCTCCAAGATCGAATCGGGAAAAATGCAGCTGGAGATGCAACCGTTTGAGCTGGCACGCTGTATTGAAGACGTGTTCAGCATGATTGCCCCGTCTGCCCAAGCCAAGGGACTGGACCTGCTTTACTTGGTGGAAAACGACGTACCAGCCTGGATTGATGGCGACGTAACCCGATTGCGCCAAGTACTGGTTAATTTGGTGAACAACGGCGTCAAATTTACCGAGCATGGTGAGATCTATGTGCGTGTAGCGAAAGTGAGCTGCGATGCAGACCATCTAGAGCTGGCGTTTTCGATCCGCGACACAGGCATTGGCATTGCAGCGCAAAAGCAAGCCGAGCTGTTCCAGCCCTTCTACCAGGTGGATGCCAGTACCGCGCGCAAATACGGTGGTACCGGGCTGGGCCTGGCCATTACGTCCCGGCTGGTCAAACTGATGGGTGGTAGCGTAAGGGTGAGCAGCGAACTGGGGCAAGGGGCCACGTTTAACTTCTCCGTCCGTACCCGGCCAGTGCCTGCCATGGCGGTGCGCTACTCGCAATCAGACCAATTTGCAGTGCAGGGCAAACGCCTGCTGCTGGTGGACGACAACGAGACGGCACTGAACATTCTCAGCACCGTAGTGCGGCGCTGGGGGTTGGAATGCCAGGTTGCGGGGTCGCCCGCAGCCGCGTTGGAAATTTTGCGCATGGGCGCATCATTTGACGCCGCTATTTTTGACTACCACATGCCCGGTATGGATGGTGTGCAACTGGCGCGCGAAACCCGGCGGGTTGCAGGCTGCGAGGCACTGCCCTTGATTCTATTTTCGTCGTCAGATCCTGCCCACGAAACGGCGGGGGGCGCGGGGCTGTTTGCGGTGCGCATTACCAAGCCGCTGCGCCAATCCATGCTGTTTGAGGCCTTGATTGAAGCCTTGGTCGGCGGTCGGCGCGTCCAGTCCGTCAAACCGCACAACGCCGCAAGCACCCAAGAGCAGCGTTTGCGCCGCAGCCAGGTGCGCCTGCTGGTGGCGGAGGACAACTCCATTAACCTGCGACTCATCATGCTGATGCTGCAAAAGTCTGGCTACCGTGCCGATGTTGCCGCCAACGGGGTGGAGGTGCTGCAAGCCTTGCAGCGGCAGCACTACGACATCATTTTGATGGACGTGCAAATGCCCGAAATGGATGGCATGGAGGCCACCCGGCGCATCCGTGCAGCCCACAACGTCGCCCAGCCCTATATCGTCGCCGTCACCGCCAATGTGCTGGACGATAATCGGCGGCAATATCTGGACACGGGCATGGACGCCTTCCTGGCTAAACCGTATATGCCTGATGAATTGGATGCGGTACTTCTCCAGGCGATGGAAAAGATGACTCCGCCACAGCCCTCCCCAATGCCCTTTGCTCAGTCCAGCCGTGACCCGCTGGACGGGACTGCTCAAAGCCGTGCAATTGAGTTGTTGAACACCGTGCAGGCGCGAGCCATAGTGGAATTGATGCAGGGCGGAGAAGAAGACGCTATGGGCACCATGATTGACAGTATGCAAGCCGATGTCGGCAAATTTGCATCAATGGTTGAAATGAATGATGCTATGGAGAATATAGTACGCGCTGCGCACAGCATCAAAGGTGCAGCCCAAAATCTGGGTGCAAGTGCATTGGGAGGGATGTATGCCGAGTTTGAGCAGCTGGCCAAACAAGGTGACTTGGCCACTATTCGACTCAAGTTGGAGCAGGGGAAACTTTTGACGGTGCAATCCGTGCAGGCCTTGAAAAATATAACAAAAACGTAAGCAAGGGAAAAAAGTGCTGGCAATGCTTCAAAGAGTGCTCGAGGCGCGCGTTGAAATTGAAAACCATGTCGTAGGCAGTATTGACCAAGGCCTGCTCGTCTTGCTGTGCGCCGAACGCGGCGACACCGATGCGTTGGCGGATAAGCTGCTGGTGAAAATACTCAAGCTACGCATCTTCAGCGACGAGGCGGGCAAGATGAACCGCTCGGTCCAAGATGTGGTTGGCGGGTTGCTGATTGTTAGTCAGTTCACTCTGGCGGCCGACACTACCGGTGGCAACCGTCCCAGCTTTACCCAGGCTGCTGCGCCCGATGAGGGGCGGCGTTTGTATGAATATTTTGTGCACCGTGCGCGCGCTGCACACCCGGTAGTGCAAACAGGGCAGTTTGCTGCCGATATGCAGGTGCATTTGGTCAATGATGGGCCGGTCACGATTCCCGTCACGATGCGTTAGCTGCCCGTCGGGCACACTGTGACCATCGCGAGCATCAACTTTTTGGTTTGATGGTGAGTTGGTTGTCCACTTTCATCACACCCTTGACGGACTGCGCAATCGCCATGGCCCGGGCGCGGGCTTGCTCTGACGGGGCAGAGCCATGCATCGCCACATTGCCGTTGGTGGTAGTTACATCAATTTTGAACGCGCTAAGGTCAGGGTCTTTGGCTATGCTGGCAGTGATGGACGTCGTGATGGCCGCGTCCTCAAGCGTCTCACTGGCTTTGCCTTTGTTGTCTTGCGCAGAGTCTGCCGTTTTTCCTAAGGCCTTTTCTACTGCTGTCGTGGCCTGCGCAGCTGCCTTTTGGGCAGCTACTTTGGTGTCATCTATTGCGCCGTCAACCCGTTGACCAATTGTTTCATCTGTGCGGCCACACGCAGCCACCATGAGTGCAGAAAGGGTAAGTGCAAAAATTTTAAAGGCGATGTGTTTTGCGTTCATGGCGCTATCTCCGAAAGTCATGTAATGTTTGCAAAATGGACAATCACCAATGTAAGCGCAGGTGGTGCTATGGTGTGTAGGAGATGGACTCAAAAACGGGTAAGCCACCGTTCCTATGGCCAAGGCGGCCGATTGCGCAATCGCATACAACACCTCATGCCATTGGAGCTCATAAACTCCAGCCAGCCCTGCGAGTAAGTAATGTCTGACAGTGAATGTCAAGCGCGTCCGACAGACCCAAAAAACCTGCCGAGTTACCTTCCTCTCAGATGTGTGCATTCGGTGCATATCCGTTTTTGGCAGATGCCAGCGAAACGTGAATTTCAACCTAGTCAAAAGGAGTTAGCCATGGGTAAAGTTCAAGGTGAAGGTAATCATGAAGCAGCCAAGCGTCTTACTGATGAAGAGCAGGCGTTTGTGAAATCTGCAAAAGTGAAACAAGCTGCAGCTAAAACCGCGCCCAAGTCAAAGAAGGAAGCAGATGAGGTTTTGGAGGCAGAAAAAGTAGCCAACTCGCATCCTAAAAACAAATCCTCTCAGGTGCGCAAGCAAACCAAAAGTGACGCTCCCGCGCCGGACGCTTTGCGCGATGAGATGCAGCCATAGCTATCCGTCTGCTGCACCAACATAAGCAGTGGATTAGTCCCGCGTGGAGCGCTGCTGCACGCGGTCGATATAAGCCTGACCATCTGGTGCCTTATTTGCACGCTGGGCTTCCCATAGCATGGTGCCCAGCTCTTGCATCACCTCGTGATGGGCTTGATGCAGGTCCCCACGGCGGGCGGTCAGCAGCTCCACCGCTTGACGGATACCGCGCGGCTGGTCGATGCTGCACTGCTCGGTGATGGACAGGTGCATGGACAAATGCAAGAACGGGTTGGTTTTGCCGTCGCCTCCGTCATACACACGCGTCACGGCGGCATCTGCTTCCAGCAGGTCGGCGTGGTACTCCGGGTGCTCCAACACCCATTGATTTGCTATGGTTTCAAGAGCATCTTGTGTCTCGTGTGCTTGGGCTTTGGCAAAAGCAGAGCAAAAAAATCTACGAACATCGTCTTGGCTGGGATTGAACATGTGCTGATTATCCAATGCGACAGTCCCTTGTGGTGAGATTGTGGATAATCCCCAGCATCTTTTTGATTAACTACCGACAGACTTTCCATGACTACCCAAGCCTTTATTTGTGACGCTATCCGTACCCCCTTTGGCCGCTATGGTGGCGCACTGAGCAGCGTACGTACCGATGATCTGGGCGCCATTCCCCTGCGCGCGCTGATGCAGCGCAACCCGGGCGTGGACTGGCTTGCGGTGACCGATGTGCTGTATGGTTGCGTGAACCAAGCCGGGGAAGACAACCGCAACGTCGCCCGCATGGCGAGCTTATTGGCTGGGCTGCCGTTTGATGTGCCCGGCGCCACCATCAACCGCCTGTGCGGCAGCGGCTTGGACGCTTTGGGCACGGCCGCACGCGCTATTAAATCGGGCGAGGCGTCTTTGATGATCGCCGGTGGCGTAGAGAGCATGAGCCGGGCGCCCTACGTGATGGGCAAGGCCGACAGCGCCTTTAGCCGCAGCACGCAGATGTACGACACGACGATTGGCTGGCGTTTTATCAACAAGCTGATGAAAGAAAAATACGGCGTGGACAGCATGCCCGAGACCGCAGAGAACGTGGCCACTGACTACAAAATTGACCGCGAGTCGCAGGACAAGATGGCCTTGGCCAGCCAGATGAAAGCCGTGGCCGCACAAAAAGCGGGCTACTTTGATACCGAGATCACACCCGTCACCATCGCACAAAAGAAAGGTGACGCCATCGTCGTGAGCCAGGACGAACATCCGCGCGCCACCACCATGGATGCGCTGGCCAAACTCAAACCCATTGTCAGACCCGACGGCACCATCACCGCAGGCAATGCCAGCGGAGTGAACGATGGCGCCTGCGCTATTTTGCTGGCCAGTGAGGCAGAGGCTAAAAAGCAAGGCCTCACGCCCAAAGCCCGAGTGGTAGGCATGGCCACCGCCGGTGTGGCCCCGCGCATCATGGGCATTGGCCCTGCGCCCGCTACGCAAAAGGTGTTAGCCCTCACGGGGTTGAAGATCGAGCAGATGGATGTGATTGAGCTGAACGAAGCCTTTGCCGCCCAAGGTTTGGCCGTGCTGCGCATGCTGGGCTTGCCGGACGACGACCCGCGCGTCAACCCCAACGGGGGTGCTATCGCCTTGGGCCACCCGCTGGGTGCCTCTGGAGCGCGCCTGGCCACCACCGCAGTGAACCAGTTGCAACGCACCAAAGGGCGCTACGCGCTGTGCACCATGTGCATTGGCGTAGGGCAGGGCATTGCGGTGATACTGGAGCGGGTCTAGGCCATCGCGCTTGACTGGTGGGCGTACACACGCTGCGCGCAGTGAAGGTCTGGGCCCCAGCCCATTCCATACAAATTCCTATAGGATAAACATGCAAATCACCACCGAACAGATTTTCGACAATGCCCGCTCGGCCAACGGCTTTACCAGCCGCGCTGTGGAAGACGCGCTCTTGCACCAGCTCTACGACATGTTCAAGTGGGGCCCCACCTCGGCCAACTGCTCGCCTGCACGTATCCAGTTTGTCAGAAGCGCTCAGGCCAAAGCACGACTGGTTCCGTGCATGTCGCCTGGCAATGCCGCCAAAACCCAGAGCGCGCCTGTGACTGCCATCATCGGCATGGACATGCAGTTTTTTGAAAAACTCCCCCAGCTGTTCCCGCATGCCGACGCGCGCAGCTGGTTTGTTGGCAACCAAAGCATGATCGATGCCACCGCATTTCGCAACAGCTCGCTGCAAGGCGGCTACTTCATCATCGCCGCCCGCGCGCTGGGCCTGGACTGCGGCCCGATGAGCGGCTTTGACGCCGCCAAGCTGGATGCAGAGTTTTGGAGCGGTACGGCGGTCAAGACCAATTTTGTCTGCAACTTGGGCTATGCAGACGCCACTAAAACCATGGCACGCAGCCCGCGCCTGGGTTTTGCCGAGGCTTGCCAAATCGTCTAAGCCGCAAAGGCTGTAAATAAGCAGCCCGTCCGACAAGCCCAGCACTTGAACTTTCCTGTCATCACCGACTGGCATTTCTACGCCAGTGCCATCCCCGCTGTGCTCATTATGGGCATCAGCAAATCCGGCTTTGGCGCGGGCTTTGGCTCACTGTCCGTGCCGCTGATGGCCTTGGCCATCAGCGTGCCGCAGGCAGCGGCTATCTTTATGCCGATTTTGCTGGTGGTCGATTGCTTGGGGCTGGCCGCTTTTCGCAAAGACTACGACAAAGCGCTGCTCAAGTTTTTGCTGCCCTTTGGCTTGGCTGGCGTGTTGGTAGGCACCTTGCTGTTCAAGTTGTTGGATGAGCATATTGTGGCCGGTGTGGTGGGCGGTTTTACCCTGCTGTTTTTAGCCCAGCGATTGCTGTTCCCACCCCAGCCGGGCAGCCCTTTGCCGCCGCGCTGGCTGGGCGCAATACTGACGGTGACCTCGGGCTTTACCAGCTTTATCGCCCACGCGGGCAGTCCGCCACTCAACGCTTATGTGCTGCCGCTCAAGCTCACGCCCATCGTATTTGCGGCCACCATGTCGTTTTTTTATTTCGTGATTAATTTAGCCAAGTGGATTCCCTACGCCTGGTTAGGTTTGTTGGACATGCAAAACTTTGCCACTTCCCTGGTGCTGATGCCCATTGCGCCGCTGGGCGTATGGATTGGCCTTAAAGTCACCCGCAAAATCAATCCCACGCTGTTTTACCGCCTTGTGTATATTGGCATGTTCCTCACAGGCTGCAAACTCCTGTGGAACGCGTTCCATTAAAAGCCCGCACCCTTGGGCAGAGGTTTATCCATGTCCATCACCGCCAAGTTCGCCAACTTTAAAGACCAAGCCCGCAAAGTGTGGGCGCTGTCGCTGCCCTACTTCCAGTCAGAGCAAAAGTGGAAGGCGCGCTTGTTGCTAGCAGCAGTGATGG
>JANMTF010000186.1:0-6037 GCA_031390175.1 Polaromonas sp. | reverse complement strand
TTGGCAAAGCTGTTCATCGCCAAGCACACGTTGAACAGGCCTAGCTGGTCGGCATAGTGCATCGGGCCGCCACGGTAGATAGGGAAGCCATAGCCGGTCAAGTACACCATGTCAATGTCGCCTGCTTTGCTGGCAATGCCCTCTTCCAAGATGTGTGCGGCTTCATTAACCAGTGAGAACACCAGGCGCTGCACAATTTCTTCGTCGCTGATTTTGCGCGGTGCCAAGCCGATGGCCTTGCGATGCTTCTCGATCATTTGTACCACCACGTCGCTGGGGATCGCATCGCGTTTGCCCGGCAAGTAGTCGTACCAGCCCGCGCCTGTCTTCTGGCCATAGCGGCCCAACTCGCATAGCAGGTCTGCCGTCTTGCTGTACTTCATGCCTGGCTTTTCCTGGTAGCGGCGCTTGCGGATGGCCCAGCCAATGTCGTTGCCCGCCAGGTCACCCATACGGAACGGGCCCATGGCAAAGCCAAATTTTTCTACCGCTTTGTCCACCTGTGCAGGGGTGCAGCCTTCTTCGATCAAAAAGCCTGCCTGGCGGCTGTACTGCTCGATCATGCGGTTGCCAATAAAGCCGTCGCACACGCCCGATATCACCGAGGTTTTCTTGATCTTTTTGCCCAGTGCCATCACGGTGGCCAGCACGTCTTTGGAGGTCTTTTTGCCGCGCACCACTTCCAGCAACTTCATCACGTTCGCCGGGCTGAAAAAGTGCGTACCAATCACGTCTTGCGGACGCTTGGTGAACGAGGCAATTTTGTCTACGTCCAACGTGGAGGTGTTGGACGCCAAAATTGCGCCCTTCTTCATTACCGCGTCAAGTTGGGTAAACACTTTTTCTTTCACGCCCATCTCTTCAAACACGGCTTCGATCACCATGTCTGCGTCCTTCAGGTCGGCGTAATTCAAAGTTGTTGACAGCAACGCCATACGCTGGTCATACACGGCTTGCTTGAGCTTGCCTTTGGTGACTTGCGACTCGTAGTTTTTGCGAATGATGGCAAGGCCTTTGTCCAAGGCTTCTTGCTTCATCTCCAAGATTTTGACGGGGATACCCGCATTCAAAAAGTTCATGCTGATACCGCCGCCCATGGTGCCTGCACCAATCACGGCAATCGACTTGATCTCGCGCTTGGGCGTGTCTTCTGGCGCATCAGGTATTTTGCTGGCCGCACGTTCGGCGATGAACAGATGGCGCAGCGCTTTGCATTCTGGCGTCCACATCAGGTTGGTGAATATCTCGCGCTCAATCGCCATGCCTGCGTCAAACTTGTTTTTGGTAGCAGCCTCTACAGCATCGACGCACTTAACAGGTGCAGGGTAGTTTTTGCTCATGCCCTTGACCATGTTGCGGGCAAACTGGAAGTAAGCATCACCCAGTGGATGGCGGCACGGCAGGTTGCGTACCAGCGGCAAGGGTGATTTGTCCTTCGCATGGGCATCGGCTTTATCACGCGCCAGCGCGATAGCTTCTTCCATCAGCGACTCTGGGGATTTGACCAGCAGGTCGATCAGCTTTTGACCGGGCAGCATGGTGAGCATTTCGCTCTTGACTGGCTCACCACTGACGATCATGTTCAGAGCGGCTTCAACGCCCAGCACGCGCGGCAGGCGCTGTGTGCCACCCGCACCGGGGATCAAGCCCAGCTTGACCTCAGGCAGCGCCACATTGCAGCCAGGGGCCATGACGCGGTAATGGCAGCCCAGTGCCAGTTCCAAACCACCGCCCATGCAGGTGGTGTGCACGGCAGCGACGACGACTTTGGGTGAGTTTTCGCAGGCCAAAATCAGTGCCAGCAAGTTAGGGTCTTGCACCGCTCTGGGTGAACCAAATTCTTTGATGTCCGCGCCGCCAGAAAACGCCTTGCCCGCGCCGGTAACGACGATGGCTTTGATCTTGTCGTCTAGCTGCGCCTTGGCCAGCGCCACAACAAAAGCTGTGCGTGTGGACAAGCCCAAGCCGTTAACCGGAGGGTTATTCAGGGTGATGACCGCCACGTCGCCGTGGGCTTTGTACTCTGCCGTCATGGGGAGTCCTTTTTGTTAGCGTTGAAAAAAATGGGGGAATACAAACGGGGAAAGACGATAGTGTGCTGCAAACCAAAAAATAGTACGACCGTTCTTTTTCAATATTCTAAGCAGGTTTTAAGGATTGCCGGTCGCCAACCTGTCGCTCACGGGGCTGGAAACCTGTTTTTTAATACCAAATCAGGCAGTAGCCTCCTAGAATATTGCGGGAGAAGCTATCTAATTTATAGTGAAAAAAGTTAACCATTTCCACTGCATCAGCGGCCCATTACACCTCCAGCCACTCTTTACGTATGTATGCATCCGCGCGCAAGCTGTCTGGCGTGCCTTGAAAAACAATGCTGCCGTGGCCCATCACCAAGGCCCGGTCTGAAATTGCCATGGCGATGGTGAGCTTTTGTTCGATGAGCAGCACCGAGATGCCGCGCTTTTTCAGCTCTTGCAGGTACTTTGCCACCAGCTCGACAATCTTGGGTGCCAAGCCTTCGGTCGGTTCGTCGATGATGATCAAATCCGGGTCGCCCATCAACGTACGGCACAGAGTCAGCATTTGCTGCTCTCCGCCGGACAGCACGCCAGCCTCGGTGTGCTGGCGCTCTTTGAGGCGCGGGAACAACTGGTACATGTCGTCAAAATCCCAACGCGAGTTTTTGGCCCCACTCTTTTGGCCCAGCATCAGGTTTTGGTGCACCGTCAGCGTTGGGAAAATATCGCGGTTCTCTGGCACGTAGCCGATACCGCAATGCGCCACCTCAAAGGCTTTTTTACCGGTAATTTGCTGGTCTTTCCACAGCATGGAGCCGGTGCAGTCCACCAAACCCATGATGGCCTTGGCGGTGGTGCTGCGCCCAGAGCCGTTACGCCCCAGCAGCGCCACAATCTCACCCGCCTCCACATGGAAGGCCACGCCGTGCAGCACATGGCTTTTGCCGTAGTAGGCGTGCAGGTTGTCGATGGTAAGTAATGTAGTCATGATAGGACTCCGCAGGGCCGCCCCAAGGAGGACTGCGCCCCTGCACGCGTGAGGAGTAGGGGCAGAGAGGACACGAAGTGCCGAACGTGGAGGCTCATTGTCCGCCTCCTTGCGCGTCTGCAATGTGCGAACCCAAATACGCCTCTTGCACCTTGGCATTGGCACGTACCGCGTCTGGCGTATCAAAGGCCAGCACCTCGCCATACACCACCACGGCAATTTTGTCGGCCAGCCCAAACACCACACCCATGTCGTGCTCCACCGTCAATAAGGTTTTGCCTACAGTGACGCTTTTGATCAAATTGATGAAGCGACTGGTCTCTGACTTGCTCATACCCGCCGTCGGCTCGTCCAGCAAAATCACATTCGCACCACCCGCGATGGTGATTCCAATCTCCAGCGCGCGCTGCTCGGCGTAGGTGAGGTTGATCGCTAAAACATCGCGCTTTTTGCCCAGCTTGATCATCTCCATCAGCTCGTCGGCGCGCTCATTGGCATCGTCCAGGTCGTTTAGAAACTTGAAGAAGGTGTACTTGTAGCCCAGGCTCCACAGCACCCCGCAGCGCAGGTTTTCAAACACGCTGAGCTTGGGGAAAATATTGGTGATTTGAAAGCTGCGCGACAGACCCATGCGGTTGATCTCAAACGGTTTTTTGCCGTTCAAGCGTGCACCGTTCAGCAGCACATCACCCGAGCTTGGTTCAAAGCGCCCGCTGATCAGATTAAACAGCGTAGATTTACCCGCACCGTTGGGCCCGATGATGGCGATGCGCTCGCCTGCATTCACAGCCAAGTTGACACCGCGAATGATCTCGGTTTTGCCAAAGCTCTTGCGTAGATCTTTGAGTTCTAAAGCAAAAGTATGTACCCCCGCGTTTGCGGCTTGCGCCACTGCACTGCCCCCCGAGGGGGTGCCCGTTTGCTCGGGGCGGCCCGTCGCTGCACTCGTCATAGCAAAGCCTCCCTGCGCTTGACTTCTTTCTCAATATCCTGCTGTATCTCGCCCCATTGGTGCAAAAACTGCCTGCGGCACAGCTCAAACAAGCCCAGCCCCGTCAACAGTACAAAGCCTGCGCCGAACCAGCTGTTCACTCCCTTGGCATTCAAAGGCATGCCGATAAACACCATGTCAGGGCCCAGTGCCGCATTGAGCTGCAGGTGGTAGACCATTTCGATCATGGCCGCCGCGCCCAGCAAGGCCACCAAGGCCGTCACAGCCAAGGCCAGATAACTGACCCATAATTTTCGTAAAAATCCAAACGCAGCCACGCGCAGGTTCATCATGATGAGCGAGGCCACACCGCCGGGCGCGTAGATCACCATGAACAGGAAAATCAAACCCAGGTAAAGCAACCAGGCCTTGGTCAGCTCCGACAGCAGCACAAAGGCCAGCACCATCATGATGGCACCCAAGATGGGGCCGAAGAAGAAGGTAGCACCGCCCAGGAAGGTGAACAGCAAGTAAGCTCCTGACCTGTCGCCACGCACTACCTCTGAGGTGACAATCTCAAAATTCAGCGCGGCCAAACCACCCGAGATGCCTGCAAAGAAACCAGCGGCGATGAAGGCCATGTAGCGCACTTTTTGCGTGTCGTAGCCGACAAACTCGACTCGCTCCGGGTTGTCACGCACCGCGTTCAGCATGCGGCCCAGCGGCGTGCGCGTGAAGGCAAACATCAGCCCCGTGCAGATAAAGGTGTAGATGGCGATCAAATAGTACAACTGGATTTGGGGTCCAAAGGTAACGCCCATTGGCTTGCTACCAGCCACCCGGTTACCGCTGACACCGCCTTCACCGCCAAAAAACTCGGGGAACATCAAGGACATGGCAAACACCAGCTCGCCCACTCCCAGGGTGATCATGGCAAACGGCGTACCGGCTTTTTTGGTAGTGACGTAGCCCATCACAACGGCCACTAACAAACCAGTCATACCGCCTACGATGGGAATCAAACTGACCGGTATCGGCAGCGTACCTGCGGTCACCATGTTCAGCGCGTGGATGGCTAAAAACGAACCCATGCCCGAATACACCGCATGCCCAAAGCTGAGCATGCCGCCCTGCCCCAATAGCATGTTGTAGCTCAGGCAGACAATGATGGCAATGCCCATCTGGCTGAGCATGGTGTGGCTCAAACTCGATGTAAACAGCATGGGTGCTACTAGCAATACCAGTGCAAACAGACCCCAGACTACCCAACGCCCAATGTTCAGGGGCTTAAATTCATAATGTGTTTTTTGCATGGTTTAGCCCTCCCGTTTACCTAGCAAGCCTCGGGGCCGGAAGATCAAAATCAGCACCAAAAACAGATACGGCATGATAGGCGCGACTTGGCTGATTTTTAGCTTCCACAGTGGATAACCAAAAGTCTCTGGTGTCACGGTCAAGCCGATTTGCTGCAAGCCCCCCATCAGGGATGAATCAATACCCACGGCAAACGTCTGCACCAGACCAATCAACAATGACGCGACAAAGGCACCCGACAGCGAGCCCATGCCGCCCACCACCACCACCACGAAAATCACTGAGCCCACGGTAGTGGCCATGCCTGGGTCGGTGACAAACGCGTTACCGCCAATCACGCCCGCCAAACCGGCCAACGCTGCGCCCCCGCCAAATACGAGCATGAACACGCGCGGCACATTGTGGCCCAGGGCTTGCACCGCATCAGGGTGCGTGAGCGCAGCTTGGATCACCAAACCAATACGCGTGCGCGTGAGCAGCAGCCACACCGCCACCAGCATCACCAAAGCCACCGCCATCATGAACGCGCGGTATTTTGGAAACTGGGTACCAAACACCGTGAACAAAGGCCCGTCCAGCGCCAGCGGCACCCGGTAGTCCACCGAGCTGCGACCCCACACCAGTTGTACCAGCTCCAGAATGATATAGCTCAAGCCAAAGGTAATCAACAGCTCGGGCACATGGCCAAAATGGTGCACCTTGCGCAAGCAGTATTTTTCAAACCCGGCTCCCATCAATCCCACCAGCAAAGGCGCAATGATCAAGGCGGGCCAAAACCCCAGAAAC
>JANMTF010000180.1:0-8017 GCA_031390175.1 Polaromonas sp. | reverse complement strand
GCGTGCCATATCGGTGGGGGGCGCAGCGCTGGCATGCGTAGGCAGTGCCTCGGCTTGCGTGAGTTTGTCGTCGATCAGGTCTCTTGCGCTCATAGGTTGTTTCTTTCTTTATAAAGATCTGCATCAGTTCTGCAAAATCTTGGAGCCTTTCATGACGATGTCGCTGCTGGCTTTGACATTAATCTTGCCGGAGCCATCGACGGTGATGTCTTTGCCTTTGATGACAATGGTTCCGTCTTTCTTCATGGTGATGCTGGCACTGCCAGTTTTGAGCGAGATGGAATCGCCCGCTTCGAGTACAAAGTTTTTGCCTACCTTGATCGCATCGTCTTTTGCAACCTGTGTCGCTCTCCCTGCGCCTACATCGCGTGACTCATCTGCGCCAACTTTGGTAGACAAATTGGAGCCGACTTCGATGGATCTATTTGCCCCCACTGTTGCAGACTGGTTTGCGCCCACATCCGTAGATTGGTTGGCTCCTACGCTAACTGACTGGTTGGCTCCAATAGCGACGGTTTGCATGGCACCAATAGCAATCTCTTGCGCAGCGCCGATAGCGATGGTTTCGTTAACGCCTACTGTATGCGTGCGCTGTAGCGCCACGGCGGCGGTCTCGCTAGCACCTACGGATATCGTGCGGTTGGCCCCGATGCTGATAGTCTCGTTAGCACCTACAGTTTCTGTGCGGTCAATGCCAATGGCGATGGTTTCGTTGCTGCCTACTTGCTCGGTGCGGTTCACGCCTATGGTGATCTTTTCATTGTTATCTACCGTCTCGGTGCGGTCGTGTTTGATGTGGTTGGTCTCGTCATTGTCGATGGTCTTAGTGCGGTCATGGCCTACAGTATGCGTCTCATCATTTTCTACACTGATGTCCTGGTTCTTCTCCGCATGCAGGTACACCTGCTCAGCACCTTTTTTGTCGTCAAACCGAAACTCGTTGCAGTTGGCGGCACTGCCTTTGGGCGTGGATCGTGTGCGAAAGCCGCTTTGGGTATGGCTGTCAAAGGGCTTGGGCTGGTCGTCGTTGTACATGCGGCCGACGATGATGGGGCGGTCGGGGTCGCCGTTTAAAAAGTCTACGATCACTTCTTGGCCGATGCGGGGGATAAAGTAGCCGCCCCAGCCTTTACCGGCCCAGGGCTGGCTCACGCGCACCCAGCAGGTGGACTTTTCGTTGCTTTTGTCGTACCTGTCCCAGTGGAAGTGCACTTTGACGCGACCAAAATCGTCGGCGTGGATTTCATCGCCCTCTGGGCCGACCACGATGGCGCTTTGCGGGCCGGGCATGACCACTTGGGGTGTAAGCCTGGGCACGCGGTAGGGCGTTGCCAAGGGCAGCACCGTCAGCATGAAAGCGCGGGCCCCGGGCTGGCCGGTGCGCAGGGTGGGGCTGCTGTCTATGAGGGCGCTGTAGGCTACCTGCGTGTCGGCGTTCACGGCATCGGCGGCCAGCTCTTTTTGCAGCAGATGGGTGATAGAGCGGGGCTCTTCTTTGAGGGTAATGCCTTCGTAGCCAGGGTGGCTGACCACAAAGCTGCAGGCGGCTATCAGGTAGTCGCCATCGCGGTTACCGTCCGGGTCGCCTGCCAAGGTAAAGCTGCGGCCTGCGGTTACGTCGGGCCAGCTGGTCAGGGCCCAGTGGCGCTGGCGGCGGGTCACCAGCTCGTCCAGGCGCAGCTTGGCTATGCCTTCGGTGTCGTCGTCTTTAAAGTAGCCGCCTTCAAACTCAAAGGCTTCCAGGTCGGCCAGCTCATGGGTGTCGGGGTCGCCTTTGTCGGCGCTGAGTTTCTTTTTAATGGCTTTAAAGTCGCTGTCGCGGGAGGCAAACTTGCCAGTATCTAGCTGGCGGGTGCTAATCCATTTGGTGATCTCGTTATGCCGTGCGTCGCTGGTGCCACCGGGTATGTATTTCAAAATATCAGTGACGGGCAGCATGTCGTGGGCGGCGTCGCTGGCATCGGCCAGATACATGGTGCCGGTGGCTTCGTGGGAGTCAAACCAATAGTAAATGCCTTCGTCTTCCAGCAAGCGGGACAAAAATGTGTAGTCGCTCTCTTGGTGCTGCACACAGTAGCGGCGGCCTTCGTGCTTGCCTATCACGCCGTCGGTTTTGGTTTTTTTGACACGCTTGATGGGGCTGTCTTCCAGCACCGAGTCAAACACTTTGAGAGCGGGCAGGTCTTGGTGAATGCGCGAATTGGTGCGCTTGCTGAGCAGGCCAAACCATGACTGCAGACTGATCTCATAGCGGTAGTAGCGGCCAATTTGGCTCACGCGGGTAAAGCGTATGGCATGGCCCTGGCAGTGGCGCTCGTGCGGGTTGCCATCGGGGTCTAGGAAGCTAATGACCACGTCAAAAGCGTGGCCCAAAATATCTTTGGCTTCAATCGTTTGGTTTTTAGAGATAACGGTCAGCTCATAGAACGAAGGCCGCGACAGCGCCTCGTGCCCCACCACGCGCCAAAACATCAAGTCGTTGGCAACGGGGGAATCGCTCTTGATCTGAAAATCTTCTTTGTTGGCCAATTAGCCACCTCTTCTAAAAACTCTTACCTAATAACGATTGCCTTAGTCAAATGCGTAAGTAAAGTCACTGTCTTTTACATCTAGTGCCACGCGTTTAATTTCACCGCCCGCTGCAAGCCGCTGCAAGTATTCAACCGATATGGTGGGCAGCACGGTGTTAGTCAAAATAGCATCGATCACGCGGCCACCGGCCTCGGGGTCTTGGCAGCGGGACACTACCAGGCTGACCACGGCGTCACTGTACTCAAACGGTATGCCGTGGTTGGCCTCTACGCGTTTCTTGATGCGGCCTAGCTGCAGGCGCACTATCTTGCCCATCATCTCGGGTGACAGTGGGTAGTAGGGGATAGAGACGATGCGGCCCAAGAGGGCGGGAGGGAACACCTTCATCAGCGGGGCTTTGAGGGCTTCGGCCAGGCTGTTCGGGTCGGGCAGCAGCTCGTGGTCGCGGCACATGCTCATGACCAGTTCGCTACCGGCGTTGGTGGTGAGCAAGATGATGGTGTTTTTAAAGTCGATCATGCGGCCTTCGCCGTCTTCCATCCAGCCTTTGTCAAACACCTGGAAGAATATCTCGTGCACGTCGGGGTGGGCTTTTTCTACCTCGTCTAGTAGTACCACGCTGTAGGGGCGGCGGCGCACGGCCTCGGTCAGTATGCCGCCTTCGCCGTAGCCCACGTAGCCAGGGGGCGCGCCCTTGAGGGTAGAGACAGTGTGCGCTTCTTGAAACTCGCTCATGTTGATGGTGATGATGTTTTGCTCACCGCCATACAGCGCCTCGGCCAATGCCAACGCAGTCTCGGTTTTGCCCACGCCCGATGTGCCGCACAGCATGAACACGCCGATGGGTTTTTGCGGGTTGTCCAGCCGCGCGCGGGAGGTTTGGATGCGCCGGGCAATCATCTCCAGGCCGTGCTTTTGGCCAATGACGCGTTTGTTCAGCGTCTCCGCCAGCTCCAGCACGGCTTGCACTTCGTTCTTGACCATGCGGCCTACGGGGATGCCGGTCCAGTCTGCTACTACCGAGGCTACGGCTTGCTCGTCTACCGATGCGAGTATGAGTGGTGACTCGCCTTGCAGGGTGGCTATCTTGGCTTGCAGGGTGTGCAGCTCGGCCAGCAGGGTGGCGCGGTCTGCGTCTGACGTGCCTGCACTAGCTACAACGGCATTTTTAGAATCATTTGTGCCATTAGCCAACGGTTCTGTTGCTGGAGTAGCTACGGTATTAGGAGCGTCTACCGGCTGGCTACCTTTGCGCAGAGCCGCACGAAGTTCTAGCAGGCGGTCTACCAGCACCTTTTCCTCGTTCCAGCGGGCCGTCAGCTTGACCAGCTCGCCGTTGGCAGCGGCCAGCAGGGTTTGCACGGCAGTGGCGCGCTTGGTGACGTCGATGCCTATCGACTCCTCGCGGCCAATAATCTCGCTCTCGGTGGTCAGCGCCTCGATGCGGCGTTGGCAGTCTTCTACCTCGGGCGGGGTGGCATGCTGCGACACGGCCACGCGGGCGCAGGCAGTGTCTAGCAAACTCACGGCTTTGTCGGGCAACTGGCGGGCGGGTATATAGCGGTGCGACAGTTTGACTGCGGCTTCAATGGCTTCGTCTAGTAGTTGCACGCGGTGGTGCTTCTCTAGCACGCTGGCTACGCCGCGCAGCATGAGGATGGCTTTAAGCTCATCAGGCTCGGGCACCTGCACCACCTGGAAGCGGCGGGTGAGGGCCGGGTCTTTTTCGATGTATTTTTTATACTCGGCCCAGGTAGTAGCGCCAATGGTGCGCAGGTTGCCGCGCGCCAAGGCAGGCTTGAGCAGGTTGGCCGCATCACCTGTACCGGCTGCGCCACCAGCGCCCACCAGAGTGTGGATTTCGTCGATGAACAAGATGATGGGGGTGGGCGAGCTTTGCACTTCGTCTATCACCTGGCGCAGGCGCTGCTCAAACTCGCCTTTCATGCTGGCACCGGCTTGCAGCAGGCCAATGTCCAGGGTGAGTAGTTTCACGTCTTTGAGCTGCGGAGGCACATCGCCTTTGGCCAAGCGCTGGGCAAATCCTTCTACCACTGCGGTTTTGCCTACGCCTGCTTCGCCTGTCAGCAAGGGGTTGTTTTGGCGGCGGCGCATGAGGATGTCGACTATTTGGCGAATTTCTTCATCGCGGCCAGTGATGGGGTCCATCTCGCCTTTTTTGGCTTTCTCGGTCAGGTCTACGGCAAACTTCTTTAAAGCATCGCCCTTGCCCATGGCGGCGGGAGCCATGGCACCGCTGTCTTCCCCGGGAGTGCCGCTGCCCATGCCGGTGCCGTCTTGCGCGCGCATTTGCGCCTCGGGAGATGAGTCGCAAATCTTGGCAAAATTTTCAGCCAAGTCTTCGGGTTTGATGCGTTCAAACTGTTTGGACATGCCCAATAGCGGCGCACGCAGGTTTTGCGTTTTCAGCATGCCCAATACAAGATAGCCGGTGCGTACCTGGGCTTCACCAAACTGCAAGGTGGCATACGTCCAGGCGCGTTCGATGGCGTTTTCTATATGCGGCGAGAAGTCGCTAATCGCCGTGGCACCGCGTGGCAGGCGGTCTAGCGCTACCGTCATGTCTTTGGCCAGTACCGAAGCGTCTAGCCCATAGTGCTGCACAATTTTGTGCAAATCGGAGTCTTGCGTTTGCAGCAGTTGAGCGAACCAATGCTCCAGCTCTACATAGGGGTTGCCCCGCATTTTGCAAAAGATGGTGGCACCTTCGATGGCTTTGTAGCCCAGGCTGTTAAGTTTGCCAAAGAGTGCGGTGCGGCTGATTTCGCTCATGGATGCTCCTGCGTGTGTCATTCAACAAGACGAACCAGCAAAGCGAAATTTAAAGCAACCCGGGCAGCGCCCACGTTGTAGCAAATTGTGGCTTTTCAGCCTAAGCTAAAGCCCCTCACCGGGGATCAGCACATCCACTGCATGCGCGCGGCGCTTTTGCTTGCCCGCCCACGATGTCCAGCCCAGGTGCGACTGGCCACCTAGGCGCGTGACGGGCACTTCATCGTCACGCAAAATCAGCAGGGCATCCCAGTAATATTCATGGCCCAGCAGTTGCTGCATCCAGCGCTGTAGCACCGGGCGGGCCGAGCCGCCGGGCAAAAACAGGCGGTACTGCGCCAAGGTGAGCGGCCCCAAGTGCACGCGCACCCGGTGCTGCCTGTCCCACACCCGCGTGCCCATCACCGCACCCTTACCCAATGCACGGGATGCCATGCCCTGGCCCATGCGGGTTACGTCGCCTGCTGCAATTTGTATCCAGTGGCCCACCCATTGCTCCAGCTTGACGGGGATACCAAAGTAACCCCCGATCACCGCTTGCACGCTGTCTGCGCTGCGCACCTGGCGTACCAGCCAGCCGCTAAAGTGCAGGCGCGCATCGTCATTGATCGGGTCACGGTTTTGCCTGCCCGGGGTGCCTATGCCTACCAGGGCACCAGCGTAGCGCCGAAAGCTGTCCTCGTTCGGCCGGTCTAGCGTCACTGCGGGCCGCACCTGCGCCCATGCGCGGTAAAAGTGCAGCGCAAAACGGTGGGTGAACATGTCCAGAAACCCCAGCCAGGTTTTGTCGCCACTGTTGAGCGCCCGCTCCTGGATAAAGTCGCTTAAATGCACCGGCAGCGGGCCGTTGGGCCCGATGTAGCCCATAAACTGCTGGCGCAAACGCGGTGGGCTGTGCGCGCTGGCATCTTCAATGCGGCTGAAGGTGGCAGGTGCAAATGCCAGCGAGGGCTCTTGGCCAATGCGCACCGGCTCGGCGGTGGGCAGCATGGCGCGGCCCCAGCGCGGCTGGGGCTGGGCGCTGGCCTCAAGGCGGCGCATGACGGCAAAATAGTCAAACTTCCAGGGACTCTCCGTCCACTGCTGCAAGGTGGCGTGGATGCGCAGGGGGACGGACTCTAGAGTATGGGGCGTGTCCCGCATTGCGGCTCCCAACGCATGTTCTCGCCCTTGCCGCTAAAGGTCAGCACGGTTTCGACAAAATGGTTCACATTGACATGGCGGTTTAAAAACTGCGCCATGATGGCGCCAAACGCAAACGCGCTGTGGCCATGGAAAGCCATCTTTTCTACCTCAAGCGTCACCTCCAGCCCACGGCCAAATGCGATAGGCCCGGCCATGGGCAAGCGCCTGGCCACTGGCTTGGTGCGCACCTTCAGCAGGCCAGACACCTGGGTTTGGCGCGACTCGTCGGCATGCATGGCATACAGCATCAGCATTTCGCGCAGCGCAGCGGCGGCTTGGTCGCCATTGCCCTCAGAAAGGGACAAATAGTTCAGCGCCAGATGGTCGATCACCTTCCAGCCCAGACCTTGGTTGACCACCGGCGACACGGGGCGCGACGGGCCGCGCACCACGGTGACTTTGCTGACGGGGAAAGAGTCGATGCAGTCCAGGTCGTTACCTCGCCCCAGCGGCATGAGCAGCGGCAGGTCGCGGTTAGTGCACAGGGCGGTGACGGCCAGTTGGCGCAGAGTGGACGAGTAAGGGGCTTCTTGCGGATCGACCAACTGCATAAATACTTCAGAGCCAATATGGCTGCTGCGGTGCCCTTGCGTGCGCTGCTTTTGCGACTGCATGCGCGGCTCGCGCGTGGTGGTGAAGTAGGCGGGGTGTGCGTGGCGGCTGCCATGGAAGGCTGAGTAGAAAGGCAAAAACGGTTGCTCTGGCACCGTGCCGCTGCTCTCCGATTTACCGTGGCCAATCACCTCGACCACAGAGTGCACCTCAAAGTCTTGCGGCTTGGTGCGGTCGGGCACCAGGTGGAACTGGCTCACCCCGTCGCTCACCGCCACCCGGTCTAGCCGCTTGGGAAACAGGTTGATGGCGGGCACGCAGTGGAGTTGCACGTTGTCGGCGGTCACCAGCTTTTCCAGTGCTGCATCGCCACGCGAGAACAGCACGGTAATTTCTACCTGCGAGAAAGCCATGCTGGCCAGTGTGCTTTGCAGGTTTTGAATTTTGGCAAACTGCAGGCGCTGTGCAAAAGCAAAATATTCTTGCACCAGACGGTAGCCTGCAAAGCCAGTGCTAGTGACTGGCAGCAAGGCTTGTTCGTCGTCAAAGCCCACGGCTTGCACCACCTCGGGCGGCAAGGTGACCATGCGCCCAGGCAGCAGGCCGTTGGGGCCGATGGGTTGCACCAACACGCCGATGGGTTTGCCCAGCACGCACTCGTGCAGTTGCCAGGCCACGTCTTCTGCACCGCCAAAATGGATGACCAGTTCATCCAACGCAATCTGGTCTAGTGTGAGGCCCGCAGTGGCCTGGAGCACAAAGCGCAGGCCACCGCGAATGTCGCGCGCGCGCGGGTGCAGGTGCAGGTTCAAATCAGGCGCAAAGCTGAAGTACTGGGCACGCTTTACTTCCAGGGGCCACAGCCGCAGCTCTTGCGCGGTGCGAAACTCGCAGTAGGTGTTTTGCCCGCTGGTTTGGCGCGCGCGCAGGCCACTGCTGCGCGGCATGGTCGGGC
>JANMTF010000165.1:0-22612 GCA_031390175.1 Polaromonas sp. | reverse complement strand
TTTGCTGCGGACCGCCAGTTCGTCTCCAGTTGCTCCCCACCCCGCTTCGCAGCGACGCAGTTACCTTCGACTACAGGGCCTTGGCTTACCCTGACACGGACTTTCACCGTGCTAACGTAGCGCCTTCACGGGCGCACAGTCGTCTGCCCTAGGCAGACACGGGGGACAGCCGCGGAGCTAAGTGCACCGCCGACCTGGTCCCACACAAAACAAACGCACAAAACAAAAGTAAGTGCGCCGCCAACCTGGTCCCGTACAAAAGCAAAGTGCGCATGATGCAAACTACGTTCTATCTGTTTGCGCGATAATCTCAGGCTACTTGACGTTAACGTAAACGTCAATCTCCGCATTTCTCTCTTTCAACCCTTCTTGGAGTTTTCTCATGGACATCAACGGCAAAGTATTTATCGTCACCGGCGGCGCATCGGGCTTGGGTGAAGGCACGGCGCGCATGCTGGCGGCCAAAGGCGGCGTGGTGGTGATTGCCGATATGCAGGCCGACAAAGGCGAAGCGGTGGCCAAAGAGATTGGCGGCGCGTTTGTCAGGTGCGACGTCACCAGCGAGGCTGACGGCCAAGCCGTGGTGGCCAAAGCCGTGAGCATGGGCAAGCTGATGGGCTTGGTCAACTGCGCAGGCATTGCCAGCGCCGAGAAAACCGTGGGAAAAAACGGTCCGCACAACTTTGATGCATTCAAAAAGACCGTCACCATCAACCTGATTGGCAGCTTTAACATGATCCGCCTGGCCTCCGACGCGATGTGCAAGAACGAGCCAGAGGCCACCATGGAGCGCGGCTGCATGATCAGCACTGCATCCGTGGCAGCGTATGACGGCCAGATCGGCCAAGCCGCCTACAGCGCGTCCAAGGGCGGCATCGTGGGCATGACCCTGCCGATTGCCCGAGACCTGTCGCGCAACGGCATCCGCAACATGACGATTGCCCCCGGCATCATGGGCACACCCATGATGTTTGGCATGCCCAAAGAGGTGCAAGACGCGCTGGCCGCCGCCGTGCCCTTCCCTAGCCGCTTGGGCACGCCACAAGACTATGCAAAATTAGCTGTGCATATTTTTGAGAACGACTTGCTCAATGGCGAGACGATTCGCCTGGACGGAGCCATTCGTCTGGCACCGAAGTGATGCCTGCGCTCGTCGGGTAAAAACCCAAAAGGGTTTTCTTCACAACGGCCAGAGGGTTTTTCCTAGTCAACCAAACGCGCAATGAGCCTGCGCATTCGCCTTGCCTGCGCTACCATGGCAGGCTTGGTATGTTATTTGCATCGTTGGTGCACAAACCCACCTCTGTTTGACCTTTTAGGAGAAACCCATGTTGAAACACATTAAACAACTCGGCCTGCTGTCTATAGCCGCTGCCGCTCTGACCATCACCGCCCTGCCCGCACACGCAGGCAAAACCCTGGACGCTATTAAAGCCCGTGGCCAAGTGGTCTGCGGTGTCAACACTGGTTTGGCGGGCTTTTCGTCGGCTGACAGCAATGGTGCCTGGTCAGGCATGGACGTGGATATGTGCAAGGCCTTGGCCGCCGCTGTGTTGGGCGATGCCAGCAAGGTCAAGTGGGTACCACTAGTGGCCCAGCAGCGCTTTTCTGCCTTGCAGTCTGGCGAAATTGACATCTTGTCGCGCAACACCACCTTTACCCTGTCGCGCGATGCGTCCCTGGGATTGCACATGACAGCGGTTACCTACTACGATGGCCAGGGCTTTATGGTACCGGTCAGCGGCAAGGTAAAAAGCGCCAAGCAGCTCAAGGGCGCCACGGTGTGCGTACAGTCTGGCACCACCACCGAGAAAAACCTTACCGATTTCAGCAAGGCGAATAACTTGGCGATGAAGCCCGTGGTGTTTGAAAAGCTCGAAGCCGTCAACGCCGCTTACTTCTCAGGCCGTTGCCAGGCCTACACCACCGATGCATCGGGCCTGGCCTCTATCCGCAACAAAGAAGCCAAGGACCCTAAAGAGCATTTGATCCTGCCTGAGCTGATCTCCAAAGAGCCTCTGGGCCCCATGGTGCGCCGTGGTGATGACGAATGGTTTGCCATCAGCAAATGGATCGTCCATGGCTTGGTAGAAGCCGAAGAATATGGCGTGACCAAGGCCAACGTAGAAGCCATGGCCAAAGACAGCAAGGACCCCGTCATTGGCCGCTTGACCGGCAGCACCGAAGACATCGGCAAGCACCTGGGTTTGGACAAAGACTGGCTGGTGCGCGCCCTCAAGGCGGTGGGCAACTACGGCGAGATTTTTGAGCGCAACGTCGGCCCCAAAACCGCCCTGGCCCTGCCCCGTGGCAGCAACAACCTGTGGAACAACGAAGGCCTGATGTACGCCCCCCCTCTGCGTTGATTACCTGCGTTAATCGTCCGGCGCGCTGATTGGTTTTAAGTCTCACGCCAACGGGTTCATCCGCGTAGCAATGCGCTGGTGAATCCGTTTTTTATTTTGAGGACTGCACTTGTATGCCCGACACCCCCAGCCCCTACACCATGATCCCGGCGCGCAGCGCGCCACCGCCCAAGCGCAGCGCGTTTTCATGGCGCAGCAACCAAGCGCGCGGTGCGGTTTACCAGGTAGCGGCCCTGTCCTTCATCGCCTTGATGGTATGGCTACTGGTGAGCAACACCATGGAGAACATGAGGGTACGCGGCATCCAAAGCGGCTTTGACTTTTTATTGCAGCCTGCAGGCTTCGATATTGGCGAAGACTGGATCGGCTACGACTCGAATGACCGCTACTGGAAAGCCTTTTTAGTCGGTTTGGTCAACACCCTGCGGGTGGCCATCATCGGCATTGTGCTCACCACCATCCTGGGTACCTTGCTCGGCATTGGGCGCTTCTCGCGCAACGCGCTGGTGCGTGGCCTGTGCTATGGCTATGTGGAGATGTTTCGCAACATCCCCGTGCTGCTGCAGTTGCTGATGTGGTATTTGCTGTTTACCGAATACCTGCCGCAAATATCGCAAGCCTGGAATGTGGGCGACCTGCTCTTTTTAAGCAAAAACGGTATTTCCTTTCCCACCCCGGTGTGGGCGCTGGGGCATACCTTGGCAGTGCTGGGTTTGCTGGCGGGCGCGGTGGCAGCGTATGTGTTTGCAGCGCGTGCACGCAAACGCTTTGAACACACCGGGCATGCGCAAAAGGTGCTGTGGCAATGTATGGCCATGGTCGCTGGCGGTGCGCTGCTTGGCTGGCTGATCGGTGGTGCACCATGGCAGTGGAATATCCCCACAATGAATGAAGTGCAGGTGGAAGGCGGTGGCGCATTCACCCCCGAATACATGACCGTGCTGATCGGCTTGGTGCTCTACACCTCAGCCTTTGTGGCCGAAGTGGTGCGCGGCGGCATTGCTTCGGTGTCGTTGGGCCAGCATGAAGCCAGTGCCTCGCTGGGCCTGTCGCGCTGGCACTCGATGCGCTTGGTGGTGCTGCCCCAGGCACTGCGGGTCATCATCCCGCCCATGACGAACCAGTTTTTAAACCTCACCAAAAACTCATCCCTGGCCGTGGCCGTGGGCTACCCCGACTTGGTGTCGATTGCCAACACCTCGCTGAACCAAACCGGGCGGGCCGTGGAATGTATTGCCATCATCATGGCGATTTACCTCACCACGTCCTTGCTGACATCGGGCTTTATGAACTGGTTTAACGCCCGCGCGGCTATCAAGGAAAGGTAGGCCGCTCATGACCCAAGTTAACACCCAAGTGTTTGTCTCCTTGCCTGCACGCTCTGCCCCTATCAAAACCGAAGGGCTGATACCGTGGATTCGCAGCAACCTATTTGCCAGCGTGCCCAATGCCATTCTTTCTGCGGCGCTCATCGGCCTGCTGCTGTGGGTGGTGTTTGGTGTCTTGCGTTGGGGCGTGTTCAACGCGGTTGCTACCGCCAATGCCGATATGTGCCAGGCTGCGCGTGGACTCGGCGCCTGCTGGGGTATCGTCAATGAAAAAGCGCGCTTTATTGTGCTGGGCCGCTATCCGCAGCCCGAGCATTGGCGGCCCGTCATCGCTACGCTGGCGCTGCTAGGCTTGGTGGTAGCGAGCTGCAGCCCGCGTTTCTGGAAGGCTTGGCTGCCTGCGCTGTGGGCAGTGGTTTTGGCCCTATTTTTCACCCTGATGGGCGGTGGTGTACTGGGCTTGTCCAAGGTGCCCACCGACCAATGGGGTGGCCTGCCGCTCACCATCATGCTCACCGTGCTCTCCATGACCCTGGCCTTCCCTATTGCGGTGGCGGTGGCGCTGGGGCGGCGCTCAGACATGCCCGCTATCAAAAGCCTATGCGTGGTGTATGTGGAACTGATCCGTGGTGTACCACTCATTTCGGTGCTGTTCATGGCCTCATTCATGCTGCCGCTGTTCATGCCTGCAGGCAAGTCCCCTGACGTGCTGATCCGCGTCATCATTGGCATCACCCTGTTTGCTGCGGCCTATATGGCTGAGATCATCCGCGGTGGCTTGCAGTCGCTGCCTAAAGGGCAAACCGAGGCGGCGGCCAGTCTGGGCCTGGGCTACTGGCAAACGCAGATCAAAATTGTGCTGCCGCAGGCGCTGGGCGCCGTAGTGCCCAGCATCATGAACAACTTTATCTCGCTGTTCAAAGATACCTCGCTGGTCACCATCGTGTCCTTGTACGAACTCACCGGCGCGCTGGGCTTGGCGGTGGGGTCCGATCCCAACTGGCGGCCTTTCAAAATTGAGGCTTACCTGTTTATTGCCGCCATTTACTTTGCCTGCTGTTTCGCCATGTCGCGCTACAGCCTTTGGATTGAGAAGCGCGTCGCCGTGGGCAAGGCGCGTTAAACCACCCGAACAAACTACGGCACGTCAGGTAACGCAAAAATCGCAAGAAACAAATACCAAAAACGCCAAATAAAACCGCTAACCAGTCAAGCAGTCAAGCAGTGAAAATGAATTCAATTTTGCGTTTTTGCGAATTTTTAGCGCTTTTCGCATTACATCCCGTTGTACGGTCGACAAATTAAGAGAAACATCCACATGACTGAACCCATCATCCATTTCAACAAAGTCAATAAATGGTACGGCAACAACTTCCATGTGCTGCGCGATATTGACCTGCAAATCGCCCCCGGCGAGCGCCTGGTGATCTGCGGGCCGTCTGGCTCGGGCAAGTCCACCCTGATTCGTTGCATCAATGCGCTAGAAGAGTACCAAGAAGGCACGCTCACCGTCGCAGGCTCGGTGCTGGGCGACGATGTGAAAGCCATTGACGCGGTGCGCCGCCAGGTGGGCATGGTGTTCCAGCAGTTCAACCTGTTCCCCCACCTCACCGTGCTGGAAAATTTAACCCTGTCCCCCACCTGGGTAGCGGGCATGCCCAAAAAAGAAGCCATTGAGCGCGCCATGGCCCAGCTAGAGCGTGTGCGCATTGCGGAGCAGGCACTCAAATACCCGCTGCAACTCTCGGGCGGCCAGCAGCAGCGCGTGGCCATTGCCCGCGCGCTATGCCTCACGCCCAAGATCATGCTGTTTGACGAGCCCACCTCGGCGCTAGACCCGGAGATGATCAAGGAAGTATTGGACGTGATGATTACACTGGCCGACGGCGGCATGACCATGCTGTGCGTGACGCACGAGATGGGCTTTGCCAAGGCCGTGGCCGACCGCGTGATCTTCATGGACCAAGGTCAGATCGTCGAGCAAAATACACCCGAAGAGTTCTTCAACAACCCCAAAACCGACCGCAGCAAAGACTTTTTGTCGAAGATTTTGGGGCACTGACGAGTCCCGCTTTACTAGGTCTTGTACTAGATCAGGCCGGTGGTGGGCTTACTTTTGTATGGGATCATGCCGGTGGCGCACTTAGCTACGCGGCTGTCCTCCGTGGCGGCCTAGGGCCGCCGACTCCCCCTTGATGCCGCTACGCTAAGTGCACCACCGGCCTGATCTTGCCAGTTTGGCGGGCGCTCGGGCGCTCGAACGTTCGAGCAGACACGACCTTTCCGGCTTGGTTGCCGTTCCACCGCAAGTGCTGACACTGTCTTTCTGGCGTGGCGGGTCTGCCATCGTCCGTGCAGCAACACCCTCTCCAGCATCGCGGGACTTCAACGTTCGCCTGCCCACCATACTCGCAGCCCAGGTGCGTGGTTTGGACGGCGTAGCGGCATAGAGGGGGAGTGCTCGGCCATAGGACGCAACGGAGGACAGCCGCGTAGCCGTCCAAACCACGTACCTGGGCGTGCAACCACAAGCCACTGCACGCACAAACCAAGCGCCCCAGCGTAGAAACACCCTGCGCTACAAGCCCTCGTGCAACCCGCTAGCGCGGCTGGCTTGATGCATTAACCGCAGTAGATTGTCATGAAAAAAATGTGACGTTTTGGGGTAAATCACCATGTTTTTTGTAAGTTACTACAAAATGTGTAGCGCATTGAATTTACAATTGGGCTATGTGTCAATTGCTTGGTATGAACTCCGCCAATCCAGCGGATGTGCGCTTCTCGTTCACTGGTTTTGCAGCCCGTGGCGGGTTGACTGACCACCACGGGGACGGTTTTGGCGTCGGCTTTTTTGAAGACAAAGCCTGCCGCCTGTTCATGGACAACCAGCCCGCCTCAAGCTCGCCCGTGGCTGACCTCATCAAACACTACCCCATCAAATCGCGCAACGTAGTGGCCCACATCCGCAAGGCCACCCAAGGCGATGCCCTGCGGCTAGAAAACTGCCACCCTTTCACCCGCGAGCTGTGGGGCCGCCACTGGCTGTTTGCCCATAACGGTGACCTCAAAGGCTTTCAACCCCGTTTAAGTGGCCACTACATGCCGGTCGGCAGCACCGACAGCGAGCTGGCGTTTTGCGACATCATGCAAACCCTGCGCGCCGTCAACCCACTTCTATGCAAAAACGGTGCCACCAACGTGCAGCCCTGCTCGCTAGACAGCGTGTTTGATGCCCTGTGCGAGGCCACCCAGCGCACCGCAGAGCATGGCGTTTTTAACTATTTGCTCTCCAACGGCCAGGCCATGTTTGCCCACTGCTCCACACGCCTGTGGTACCTGGTGCGCCAATGGCCGTTTTCCAACGCGCAGCTGGTCGATGCCGACCTGAGCATGGACTTTGCGCAAACCAATGCGTCCAACGACCGCCTGTGCATCATCGCCACCCAGCCCCTCACACGCAACGAAAACTGGCAGCAGCTGGGCGCAGGCCAACTGCTGTGGATCGAAGGCGGCCACATCGTGCGCCGCGAGCAATTGCAGGTAAGCGACGAAGTGCGTCGCCGCAACGAAGACAACCTGGCCTGCGTGTAGCGCCATGCGCCGCCACCCCGGCACACTGGCCATTGCAGCGCTGCTCACAGCCTGTGCCAGCGCCCCCAGCAACTTTGCCTACACGCCCTTTCAGCAACCCGAGGGCGCATCAGCCATCACCGACAAGCCCGGCTGGGCGACCAAGAAGTTTGCCGTAGCCGCCGCCAACCCGCTGGCCACCGATGCGGGCTACCAAGTGCTTAAAGCGGGCGGTAGCGCGGTAGATGCCGCCATTGCCGTGCAGATGGTGCTCAGCTTGGTAGAGCCGCAAAGCAGTGGCATAGGCGGTGGCGCGTTTTTGCTGCACCACGATGGCAAAACTACCGAGGCCTTTGATGGCCGCGAGACCGCGCCCGCTGGCGTAGACGAAAACCTGTTTATGAAAGACGGCAAGCCCATCCCCTTCATCGAAGCGGTGGTGGGTGGCCGCAGCGTAGGCGTGCCCGGCACCGTGCGTATGCTGGAGCTGGCGCACCAGCAGCATGGCAAGCTGCCTTGGGCCAAACTGTTCGATACCGCTATCGCCCTGGCCGAGGGTGGCTTTAAAGTCAGCCCGCGCCTGCACACCTTGGTCAAAGCTGAGAAGTATCTGAAAGACGACGCGGTTGCCAACGCCTATTTTTACAAGAGCGATGGCCAGGCGCGTGACATCGGCTTTAACCTGCGCAACCAAGCCTTTGCCGACGTGCTCAAACGCATCGCCGCAGAGGGCAGCAAAGCCCTGCACGAAGGCGCTATGGCCCAGGCCATCGTGGACAAAGTGCAAAAGCACCCAAGCAATCCCGGCAAGCTGAGCATGGCCGATATGGCAGCCTATCAGCCGAAAAAGCGCGTGCCCATTTGCACGGACTACAAAGCCGCCACCGGCAAAGACTATCGCCTCTGCGGCTTTCCACCGCCCAGTTCTGGCGCTATCGCGGTGGGCCAAATATTGGGAGTATTGAGCCAAACACCCGCGCGCACCATGCAGCCCGAGCGCCTGCTGGCCGAGCCGGTGATCTACTGCATCCAAGCGCACTGCCCCGATAGCAATGCAACCGCACAGGTGGGGCCACCAGCAGACTGGCTGCACTACTACTTTGAAGCCGCCCGCCTGGCCTTTGCAGACCGCGCGCAGTACCTGGGCGACCCCGACTTCGTACCCGCCCCCGGCGGCAACTGGAACACCCTGCTCGCGCCAGCCTACATCGCAGAGCGCGCCCAACTCATTGGCGAGCAAAGCATGAAAACCGGCAAGCCCGGCAACCCCGGCGGCGCACCCATCGCCTTCGGCATGCCCGCCGAGCAGCCCGAATATGGCACCAGCCACATCAGCATCATCGACGGCTACGGCAACGCCCTGTCGATGACCACCACGATTGAAGACGCCTTTGGCGCAAGGCAAATGGTCAACCCCACGTCGAGTACCAGTGCAGGCGGTTTTTTACTCAACAACGAGCTGAGCGACTTTAACTTTGCGCCGAACGACACCCAAGGCAAACCCACTGCCAACCGCGTGCAGCCCGGCAAACGCCCCCGCAGCTCCATGAGCCCCACCCTGGTGTTTGACAAAGCCAGCGGCCAAGTGGTGATGAGTGGCGGCAGCCCCGGCGGTGCAGTCATCATCCACTACACCGCCAAAACCCTCTACGGCGTACTCAACTGGGGTCTGAACCCCCAGCAAGCTATCAATTTGCCCAACTTTGGCCTCACCAGCCCCGCCCTAGGCGCACCTGTGCTGCTGGAAGAAAAACGCTTCCCCGCAGCCACAGTACAAGCCCTGAAAGAGCGTGGCCATGAAGTGCGCGAGCAAAACATGACCAGCGGCCTGCAAGCCATCGGGCGCACACCCAGCGGTTTTTTCGGCGGCGCTGACCCACGGCGCGAGGGTGTGGTGCTGGGGGATTGATGATTAAGACTGGCTGGTACGCACCATCACTTTAAGGGTCTATGTGATTTGTCGTGGGCAGATCCTGCGTGGCATCAAATGGGGGCATAGAAGCAAATGGGGTCAGATCAAAATTCAGGACAACCCTTTGTTCGGAGCGCGCAACGCCATCACGAAATTTTGCTCTGACCCCCTTTTGCGTAGTTTCCGGCGCGTGAGGCCTCCCCTCTTTCTGCCGGTGCAGAGTCCCTTGCACTGACCTCGCGGCTCGCGCCAGAGCGTTTGCCGTGGGGTATCGGTCTGCAACTCGCTGCCACTGAGGCTGCTTGGATAAGGCGACTTTTGATAAGTGCGCATCATTGCATCACTTTAAAAACGCAAATACACCGCATTTATAACTAATCAATTAACAATTTTTGGGATATTTCACTACCAAACAATCGAAACAAGACTGAATTATCTACGCTGTGGCAAGGTACATAAATTCGCATAATTTAGTGGTCTTCGCAGACTCGCCGATGGCCTTCGGGCCGCGAAAAAGTGCTGAAAAACCCGATTTTTAGCCTGTTTTAATATAGTAATAGGGCTGCAGGCCAATAGAATTATGCGGTAGCAGCTCCTGTATGTGTAGCACGTTGAAGTGGGTATGCAGGTGCCTGGGGGTGCCTAGAGGTGCCCGCAGGGGCATCTGGGCGTTCGCGGACAACGTCCAGGCGGTCAGAACCGCCCGGCCCACCTGCCCTGCACGTCACCGTAGCCTGCAAACCCCCTGCCTGCTCGCGCCAGAGACTACGCAAATGGAGTCAGAGCGAAAGTTCGTTATCGCGTTGCGCGCTCCGAACCGAGGGTGGTCCTGAAATCTGATCTGACCCCATTTGCTTCTTTGCTTGACCCTATTGGCCTCTACACCGGATCGGCCCACTGCACATCACATAGACCCATAATTTTAATAAACTCAGCTGTAATAGACCTATTTTCGTTAAATAAATCACGAATTAAGCAGTTGAATCAGCGAGGTACATAAATTCGCATAATTTAAGAATGTGTAAACGACTGCTAACGGCATGCGTAGCCAGAAAAAACCTCAGAAACGGCTGTTTGGAGCCGTTTTTAAGATACTAACGTGGCTGCAGCCCTTTAGAATAATGCGGGATCAGCTACTGTATATGTAGCGCATGCAAACTGCTCAGCAGGCAGTTTTAGCTCATCCTGCCTGCAACTGCAGGCCCATCGACTCTGTTCGGGCAAATTGAAGCTAACTCAGGTGGAGCAGCCGCGGCAGACCAAACTTTTTACGAATTCGCTGATCTCTGAAAAAGCAACAACACAGCATATTTTGATCGAAAGCTACTCTATTTCCAGGCAGTTTTTCCGGCAAATCGATCGTAAGTCTTTGATTCATAAGACTTGACTGGTGCTTAAAACAAACTCGTTTGAACACCTCCAGGTGAACGAAACGCCTGCAAATCCAGCTCCACGCGCGCGCGGTTAAATCCCAGGCGCTGGGTGGCCTTTTCAAAGCGCGTGGCAATCAGTTGCGCCCACACGCCATGGCCTTTCATGCGGCTGGCAAAGTCGCTGTCGTAGTCGCGCCCTCCCCGCATCTCACATACCCGCGCCATCACCCGCTCGGCGCGCTGCGGGTAGTGCTGCTGCAGCCACTCGTGGAACAATGGGTTCAGTTCCCACGGCAAACGCAGCACGGTGTAAAACGCGCTGCGCGCGCCCGCAGTCCAAGCGGCCTCCAGCACCTGCTCCATGTCTTCGTTGATAAACGGAATCTGCGGCGCCACGCTCACACCCACGGGCACGCCTGCGCGGGCCAGCGCCTCGATGGTGCGCAAGCGGCGATGCGGCGCGGCAGCGCGCGGCTCCAAAATGCGGGCCAGCTTGGCGTCCAGGGTGGTGATCGTCACGTACACCGCTGCCAAATTGCGCGCGGCCATGGGCGCGATCAGGTCCACATCCCGCTCGACACCGCTGGATTTGGTAATCAGGCTAAAAGCATGCTGGGTATCGCGCATCACCTCTATCACTTGCCGTGTCAACAGCAGCTCGCGCTCGGCGGGTTGGTAGCAGTCGGTTGCCGAGCCAATATTGAGCAACTGCGGCCGGTACGATGGGCTGGCCAGTTCGCGCCGCAGCACGCTGGCGATATTGCGCTTGGCAATGATCTTGGTTTCAAAATCCAGGCCCGGCGAATAGCCCAGATAGCTGTGCGTAGGCCGTGCATAGCAGTAAATGCAGCCGTGCTCGCAGCCCCGGTAAGGGTTGACCGAGTAGTCAAAATAAATGTCGGGCGAGTCGTTGCGGGTGATGATGGACTTGGCATCTTCCAAAATAATCTGGGTAGCTGGCGCTGCGCGCTCGTCACGCTGCATGGCCATCTCGTCCACCGTGCCCCAGCCATCGTCAAACTCCTCGCGCGCATCACGCGAGAAACGGTGGGCGATGCTGCTTGCGCTGCCACGGCCTTTGATGGCTTTCGCGCTTGCTACGATACTGTTCATATGCACAGTATAAATGCGTATCCACAAAATGCAAGTCTCAATATCAAACTGGTATGGCTAGTGGTTAATTTGCTATTGGACGTTTGCTAGCCACTGCACTACATTCACTGCATCCAAATTTGTTATAGCGTTTTAGTATCTTGGTCAGCACACCCAACCTCCCCCGCGTTCAATTCGACCATTTACGCAGCTTCATCCACGCTGCATTTGTCAAGCATGGCCTGCCCGATCCCGATGCCCTGCAAGTAGCCCAGCTCATGACCGAGGCCGATCTGCAAGGCTCGGACGGGCATGGCGTGATCCGCCTGCCGATGTACCTCAAGCGCATCAAAGCCGGTGGCCTGAACGTCACGCCCCACATTACCGTGGTGCACGAGCGCGCTGCCATGGCGGTGGTGGACGGCGACAACGGCATGGGGCATCTGGTGGTGAGTAAGGCGGTAGACATCGCCATTGCCAAAGCGCGCGTGTCTGGCGTGGCGTGGGTGAACACCCGCAATAGCAACCATGCCGGGCCTGCGTCGCTGTACTCGCGCAAGCCGCTGGAGCACGATATGCTGGGCCTGTACTTTGCCGTGGGCAACGCCAACCACCTGCCGCCCTGGGGCGGTATGGACATGCTGCTGTCCACCAACCCGATCTCGGCTGGCATCCCCGCTGGCAACGAGCCGCCGGTAGTGCTGGACATGGCCACCACCGTAGCAGCCTATGGCAAAGTGAAAGCCAAGGCCAAGCGCGGCGAGCAGATGCCCGAGGGCTGGATGATTGACCGCCAAGGCAAACCGCTGACCGACCCCACCCGCGCAGCAGAGGGCTTTTTGCTACCGATAGGCGAGCACAAAGGCTACGGCCTGGCCCTGATCGTCGGCCTGCTGGCAGGCACGCTGGGCGGTGCCGCCATGGGCCGCGACGTGGTGGACTTCAACGCTGACCATGTCACCAAAACCAACACCGGCCAAGCTATTTTGGTGATTGACCTCGCCGCCTTTGGCGACCCGGCGCAGTTCAAGCAATCGGTGGATGCCATCGTGCGCGACATCCGCAACAGCGAGCGCCTGCCCGGTGTTGAGCGCATTTGGCTCCCGGGCGAGCAGAGCCATGGCAAGCGCGCCAGTTACGCCGCAGAGGGCATCCCGTTGATGGACGCGCTGGTGACCGAGCTGCACGCACTGGCCAAGGACATTGGCATTGCACCACTAGAAATAAGCGGCGCGGCATGATAAAACAGGTAACGCAGAAAGCGCTAAAAATACAGTACCAAAAACGCAAAATTAAAACGAGTGGTTCGCTTTGCGTTTTTAGCGGATTTTTTGCGTTTTTTGCGTTACCTCTGTCTTAGTTTAATTAGGAGCATCCATGGGCCTGAAATTTCTAGAGCATTTGCTCATCCTTACCCACGACCCCGACGGCACGCGCGACTGGTTTTGCGACAACCTGGGCTTTGTCAGCGGCGCGCACCCGGAGTTTGGCTTTCCGGTGCACTGGCTGTACATCGGCAAACAAGATGTGATCCACATTGGCAAGGCCCGCCACTCGACCCACCAAGACACCTACCTGCAAACCCCCAGCGACCAAGCCGGGGTGGACTACGCAGCCGCAGGTGCACCCGGCTCAGGACGCATCGACCACCTGTGCCTGAACTGCGAAGGCATTGAAGAATTTATCGAGCGCCTGGGCAAAAACGGCGTGGAGTTCAGCGAGCGCAAAGCGCACAACTCCAACCTGTACCAGCTCTTCATGCGCGAGCCGATCAACGGCATCAAAGTAGAGCTGAACTTTGCCTGGCACGAGGCTGCGCGCATTGGCCGGGTGCCTTCGTGGACGGATGCAGGCCAGAGCACAAAGGCTGTCTCCGAAGTCACTAACTGAGCATGCTGGATCACGCCGTGACACACTCTTGGGATCTGCGGGTTGCTGTTGTACGGGATCTTTCGGTCGGTGGTTTTGTACGGGATCCGGCCGCCGGCGCACTCAGCTCCGCGGCTGTCCCCCGTTGCGGCCTAGGGCCGCTGCCTCCTTTATGCCGCTGCGCTGAGTGCACCACCGACCGGATCTTGCGAGTGTGGTGGGCATTTGACCGCAGGTGCAGACACCATATTTTCAGCATCGCGGGTATTGCACCTGCGCATACCCACACCGCTGACCGCCCTGGCGCTTGGTTTGCACGGCGTAGCGGCATAAAGGATGAGTGCTCGGCCATAAGCCGCCACGGGGGACAGCCGCGTAGCCGTCCAAGCCAAGCGCCTGGGCGTACAAACACCCGTAGCACAGTCCATCCCCATCGGTAACACGAATTTCACACTACCCAATAAATCACCCCACTTCCCCTAAGAAAGCAACCCCATGAAAATCAAAGCAGTCCGCATCCACGCCACCGGCGGCCCCGAAGTTTTGCAACTAGAGCAAATGGACTTGCCCGCACCCGCAGCAGGCGAGGTGGTCATCCGTCACACCGCCATTGGCTTTAACTTTCAAGACATCTACACCAGGGGCGGCATGTACCCCGCGCCCATGCCCAGCGGCCTGGGCACCGAGGCGGCAGGCGTGGTGGAGCAAGTAGGCGCTGGCGTGACCGACTTCAAACCCGGAGACCGCGTGTGCTACGCCAGCGGCCCCGTGCTGGGCGCCTGCGCCACCCACCGGCTCTACCCCGCAGCGCGCCTGCTGCACTCGCCCGCCCATATGAAGGACGAACACATCGCCGCCATCTTGCTTAAAGGCATGACCGTCGAATACCTCATGCAGCGCTGCTACCCCGTCAAGACCGGGCAACATGTGCTGATGCACGCAGCCGCAGGCGGCGTTGGCCTGCTGGCGGGGCAGTGGGGTCGCCACGTTGGCGCGCAGATGATTGGGGTGGCAGGCGGTGCTGACAAAGTCAAGCTGGCCCTGGCCAACGGCTACGCCCATTGCATCGACCGCAAAACCGAAGATGTCGCTGCCCGCGTGAAAGAGATTACCGGCGGCAAAGGCGTGCCCGTGGTGTATGACTCGGTTGGTAAAGATTCGTTCGAGCAGTCCCTCAACAGCCTGTCCCCACGCGGCTACTTCGTCTCCTTTGGCACCACCACCGGCGCACCGCCACCCGTGCCCGCCAGCACCCTGCAAAAAATGGGCTCGCTGTACTTCACCCGCCCCACCCTGGTCACCTACACGGCATCCACCGAAGACCTGCGCGCATCCGCTGCGGCAGTGTTTGACATGTTTGCCAAAGGCGCGCTGAAGGTGTCCATCAACCAGCGCTTTGCACTGGACGATATTGCCAAGGCGCATGCGGCTTTGGAAGGTGGGCAGACAACTGGGTCTACGATCATCATTCCCGAGTAGGGAGATTGCTGGTCTTGCTGGTGTTCTAAGCCAGGATTCGTACTGTGCTCGCCCTGGCACTTGGTGTGCACAGCTCCGCGGCTGTCCCCCGTACGCGACTTGCCCGGTCTCTCTCGGTGAGACAGGAAGGGAACGAATACCAACTTGCTATGGCACACACTAAATTCAGCATAGCACTCGCTGGTTTTTACCTAACCCCATTTTCTGTGGTTTTGCTACGCTGTACAGCTTAAACCCTTTGCAACCCGACAGGAGACATTCCATGCGTCAGCCAATGTTCAAGCGTTTCAAATCCACCCTCTTGCTATCCCTCATGGGCCTTGCGCTAAGCCCTCTAGCCCAAGCAGAAAACATCAAACTGCGCATCGCCTCCGGCCACGCCGCCGCGCAGACCTATGTGAATTTGATGCAAAACTTCTTTGTGCCCGAGATCACCAAGCGTGTGGCCGAGAAAACCTCCCACAAGATTGAGTTTGTCGAGGGCTATGGCGGCTCGATGGTCAAGGTGGCGGACACGCTGGAGGGCGTGCAGTCGGGCATTATTGATATTGGCGGCTACAACTTTGGCTTTGAGCCATCCAACCTGCCCCTGCACTCGTTCCAGGTGATGCTGCCCTTTGGCACCATGAGCCCGACGATGAGTGTGAAACTCGCGCGCACGGTGTACGACAAAGTGCCTTACATGAGCAAGGTGTTTGAGGACAAGTTCAATCAGCAACTGCTGGCCCTGATTGCCGACAACGGCTACAACCTGGGCACCACCTTTGAATGGAATACCGTGGCCGAGCTCAAAGGCCGCAAGATTGCGGGTGCGGGGCTGAACCTCAAGTGGCTGGAGTATGCGGGCGCAGTGCCGGTGCAATCGTCCCTGCCCGAGGCCTACACGTCGATGCAAACGGGTGTGTACAACGGCTGGATCATGTTCCCGTCCGGTTGGGTCAACTTCAAGCTGGGCGACGTGGCCAAGCACTACACCGAGGTGGGCTTTGGTGCTATCACCTGGCACGGCCTGACGATGAACAAGGCCAAGTTTGCCAAGCTGCCCAAGGAAGTGCAGACCATCATTTTGGAAGTGTCTAAAGAGTACGAGGCCATGACGGGTGTGGTGAACGAAGAAAACTACCCCAAGCAGATGGCGCAACTCAAGGGCAGCGGTGTCACCGTCAAGAGCGTGCCTGATTCTGTGAAGCTCGACTGGGCCAACTCGCTCAAAGCCTGGCCACAAACCGTGGCGGCTGACTTGGATGCCAAGGGCTTGCCCGCCTCCCAGGTGCTCAAAATCACGCTGGAAGAGGCTGAAAAACTCGGGCACAAATGGCCTGTGCGCTACGGCGTCAAATAAGCGCCCGATGACAACAACGCCACCATACACGCATGTGGTGGCTTTCTGGATGGAGACAAGCACATGTTGAAACGCTTCAACGACTGGATCACGCGCGCCCTGATGGTGAGCGCCGCCATACTGGCATTTTTGATTTGCTTTTTGGTGGTGGCCGACGTAGGTGGTCGCGTGCTGTTTAACAGTCCGATCAAGGGCACGCCCGAGATCGTGTCCTTCTCTATCGTCATCATCTGTTTTTTGCAGGCGGGCTTTGCCATTCGCTCAGGCGGCATGCTGCATGTGGACACGCTGGTCGTCAAGCTGCCACCCGCAGTGCAAAGCTGGATGGGCGCTCTCGGCGCTGTGGCGGGCATGGCATTTTTTGCCTTTATTTGCTATGGCAGCATCGATGGTGCAGCGCACGCCTGGAACTCTAACGAATACGAGGGCGAAGGCGCGCTGCGCGTGCCTGTGTGGCCTGCACGCTTTGTGATTGTGCTGGGCACGGCTTTGGCGGCACTCAGTTATCTGCTGCTCATCATGGAGAACATCGCCCTGGCCCGCAAGGGCTTGCCACCTGCCCAGTCCACCGCACAACACTAAAAATAAAAATATGTTTGATCCTATCCACATGATTATTTTGGTCAGCGTGCTGCTGGCCTTGGTGTTTTGCGGCGTGCATATCGCCGTGTCGCTGGGGATTACCAGTTTGCTAGGTATCTACTTGATCACCAGCGACATCAACGCGGTGATCAGCTTTGCCTCCAACACCTCCTACGAGGCGCTGCGCGACTATGTGTTTGCCGTCATCCCGCTGTTCATGTTGATGGGCGAGTTTTTGGCCAAATGCGGCGCGGCGAGCGATTTGTTTTCGCTCATCAACCGACTGACAAAAAAGGTGCCGGGCCGCTTGGGCGTGGCCACCGTGCTGGCCAACGCGGTGTTCGCCTTTGTCACCGGGGTGTCCATCGCCGCCGCAGCCGCCTTCTCCAAAATAGCTTACCCCGAGATGCGCCGCCACGGCTATGAGCGCAAGTTTGCCTTGGGCTGCATTGCAGGCAGTGCCTGTTTGGGCATGCTGATTCCGCCCTCGGTGCTGATGATTGTGTGGGGCGTGCTGACCGAGATGGCCATTGGCAAGCTGTTTATTGCGGGCATCATCCCGGGCTTTATTGTGGTGACGTTCTATATCGCCTACATCATCTGGGTGGCCAAAACCGACCCTGCCCGTGTGGGCGAAGGCGACAACTTGCCGCCTGCGCAACAGGCCGCCCGCGACGCGAACGACTTGATTGAACAACAAGACCTGACCACCATTTTGTGGAGCACGCTGGGCATCTTGATGCTGGTGGTGCTGGTGCTGGGTGGCATCTGGCTGGGAGCCTTTACACCCACCGAGGGTGCGGGCGTGGGCGCTACCCTGGCCTTGATTTTGGCCCTAATGCGCGGCATGAAGCCGCCGGAGATGATGCAGGCTATTTTGTCGGTGGGGCGCACCTCGGCACCGCTGCTACTGCTCTTGGTCACCGCCCAGCTCTACTCCCGCGTGCTGGCCATGACGGGGGTGACGGGCGCGGCCAAAGACTTCTTTTTAGCCTCGGGCCTGTCGCCCTATGCCATCTTGGCGATGATGATTTTGGTGTGGTTTATTCTGGGTTGCATCATCGATTCGATCTCGATTATTTTGCTGACCGTGCCCGTGTTTGCGCCCATCGCTACGGCGCTGGGCTTCGATCCGATTGCCTTTGCCATCATCGGCATCATCGCCATCGAGACCGGCCTGCTCACTCCGCCCTTTGGCATCTTGGTGTTTACGGTGAAGGCGGCGGTGACGGATGAAAAAGATCTGTCTACCGGGGAGATTTTCAAAGGCTCGGTGCCCTACTGGATTGCGCTCTTGGGCGCTATCCTCGCCATCGTCATCTTCCCGCAAATCGCTACCTGGTTGCCTAACTTGGGTAATGCGATTGCGGTCGCCAAATAAACCGGAGTTTTGCCCATGCCTGCCTACTGGATAGCCCGCGCCCAGATTCACAACCCCGTGGAGTACAAAAAATACACTGATCTTGTGCCGGGTATTTTGCAAAAGCATGGCGGCAAAGTGCTGGTGCGCGGCGGTAAATACCAGATCATGGAAGGACCTGAGACCTTTCACCGCTTTATCGTGATTGAGTTTCCTACGCTGGCTGCGGGTGTGGCCTGCTTTGAGTCGCCCGAGTATGTGGCGGCAGCCGCCTTTCGTCGGGCTGGGGCGGGCGTGGTGGAGAATGTGATTGTCGAAGGTGGCGAGGCTACGCCGGTTTAATTGCTCCAACCCATAATGATTGCTGCTATTGACCCTTGTTCGGTGCGTGCGGTTGTACGGGATCGGGTCGGCGGCGTACTGAGCTCCGCGGCCGTCCCCCGCGTCGGCCTAGGGCCGACTGCTCCTCCTTTATGCCGCTACGCTGAGTACACCACCGACCGAATCTCGCGAGTGTGGTGGGCATTTCACCGGCGGTGCAGACACTATCGTTCCAGCCCAGCGGGTATTCCACCGCTGTTTACCCACCGTATTCGCTGCCCAGGCGCTTGGGCGTACAAACACCACGCGCCCTTTACCACACCAAATGTTCTAACTTTATGACTTCATCATACCCAGACCAAAAACCTTCTTCCAATGTAAAACCTGTCAGAGTCGGCCTCGTCGGCTACGGTTGGTGGGGAAAAAACATGGCGCGCAACATCGCCACCAGTACCCAGCTGATACTGGTGGCTGTCGTGGAGACCGACCCAGGCGTGCGGGCGCAAATGGCAACAGACGCAGCCAGCATGGGCTTTAAGGTGGAGGAAGACTTCAATGCCTTCCTGGATAACGCCGAGATGGATGCCGTTATCCTGTGCTCACCCCACACCTTCCATGCCGACCAGATCGTGGCGGCGTCTCAAGCTGGCAAGCATGTGTTTTGCGAAAAACCGCTGTGCATGACCTTGGCTGACGCACAGCGCGCCATCGCCAGTTGCGAGCAGCATGCGCGCGTGATGGGCATCGGCCACGAGCGCCGCTTTGAACCCGCAGTGGTGCAACTGCGCGCCGATATTGCGGCAGGCAAGCTGGGCACCATTTTGCAGATTGAGGGCAACTTCAATCAAGACAAATTCTTTGCCCTGCCCAAAGACAACTGGCGCTTGTCCAATAAACACGCACCTGTCGGCCCACTCACCGCCACGGGGATTCACATGGTGGATTTGGCGATTGCCATATTGGGCCCCGCAGAGGCGGTGTGGGCACGCTTGGCTACGCGAGGCTCAGACTTTGAAAATGGCGACACCTTGGGGCTGATGCTGGCCTTTCCGGGCGGGGCTAACGCTTTGATCAGCGCCATCTTGGCCACACCATTTGACGGGCGCTTTACCGTCTACGGCTCCAAGGGCTGGGTAGAAATCCGTGACCGCACCCATCCTGAGAAACCCACCGGCTGGGACATCACCACCAAGCTGCGCGACCAGGAGCCTGAAACCCATTTCGCGCCACCCCATGCTGCCGTGCTGGCCAATCTGGAAGCCTTTGCCCAGGCCATTCGCGGCGTAGCGCCCTACCCTGTGAGCAAACGCGAGATGCTGGCCAATGTGGCGGCGCTAGAGGCCATCATGTCTTCGGTGAAGTCGCAGGGTATTGAAAAAATAGGGGCTTTGTGATGCACTGCGAGAACCAATAAGTCAGCACGCAAGGCAGCAGCAGATGAGGTTCCAACCCTATTGCAGCATAAAGGTCTCGTACTCCAAGCGTGCCAATTTTCGCTCTAGCATCAATAGGGACAGCACTAGTGTGCACAGCAGCGCCAGTGCAAAGCCATAGCCGTAAAACACCGCCCCCAGATACAGGGTGGCCACTGAAAAAGCGATGTTGAGTACCGAGAGGACCCCGACCACCACCAGCACCAGCAGGCGTTTGTCAAGGTAGAAGAACACATTCATCATGGCCAGCAGGGCTACTTGCAAGCTGGCCGATATGGCTTGTACATAAAACAGGGGCAAGTACAGCTGGCTGATTTGCAGTTTGTCAAAAATCGTTGGCGCAAACACCACCACGATCAGTACCGACAGGGTTTGCACCTTGATGATTTCAAACAGACCCTGGCGAATTGCGTCCACCATGCCGTCGCGCATTTGGGCAATTTGCTCCAGGCTGCCGCCCTTGCGCACCGCACCGTAGAACTTGTCGTACCACTCGACAAAGTCGGTTTCAAAGCGCACTAAAAATACCGCCATACCAGGGATGATGGACAGGTAGGCCAAAAACACCGGCAGGTCGTAGATCACGCTGGCACGCAGGGGGCCGATCACATGCATGCTGGTGTCAGGATAGATCCAGAAAACGATTTTGTCGGCCCAGATGCCAAAGTTAAACAGCGCACCCACCCAGATCAAGGTGGGGTACATGGCCCCGGGCTTGAAGCAGTCAAAACTGATCATGCGCGGCATGGGAAAGCTGCGCACCACAATGAACATCATGCCCATCAACATCAAAAATTGCCCTGCTATATAGCCTGCCAACAGGCCTTCCAGCCCCCAGCCTCGCATCAGATAGGCCAGCAGTACGCTCAGGCTATAGCCCATTGCAAACAAACCCACAATGGTTTTAAAAAACTTCAATCCGCTCATGAAAATGGTGGCCACCCACACGAGGGACATGGTGACAAACCCAGCGCACATCAGCACGCGGTAAAGCACCGACTCATCGCGAAAAGCGGTAAACGCCAACACCATGGACAGCACCCCGCCCACTGTGTTGACCACCAGCATGACCCCGGCAAAATTTGGCAAAATGGCATCGAGGTTAAGCTCAAACATGCGGTCGCTGACCCAGCGTGTAAAGGCCAGCTGCACAAACCCTGTACCTATCAAGGTACTCATGATCAGATAGGTCACGCTGACTTGGAACTGCGTAATCATCCCCTCAGACACCGATGCGTTAAGCGAGATCAGCCCGATGGCGACCAGGCCCAGAATCGACAGTACCCAGGGCCCCGAGCTGATCAGACCCGCATAGCCATAGGCCTGCACCAGCCCAATGTAGCTGTCGCGTTTGAGCAGTTTGCGCAGTTCAAAACCAATGCCGGCCATATTTTTACAGGGCGGGCCAGCCGGTAAAGTCTGGCGTGTCGGCACGCTCGCCGGCCAACGCACGCCGGTACACCTCGCCGTAGCGGGCAAACATCAGCGGATGGGTGTAGAACTTGTTCACCCGCTCCACACCGGCCTTGGAGGCCGCCTGCCATTTGGCGTCATCGGTAAAAAAACTCAAAATCGATTCGGCAAGCGCCTGCGGGTCGGCAATGCCCACCACTTCGCCCGATGCGCCCATGGCTTTGTCCTCGTCGGTCAAGCCGTAGATCAATTGGCGGCAGGAGCCCACGTCGGTGCTCACCCCGGGCACACCGGCCGCATAGCCCTCCAGCAGCACCAGAGGCAAGGCCTCGCTGATGGAGGAGAGAACCCCCAGGCCCACTTTGGGCAAAAGCTCGGTGAGCTTTTGAAAGCCTAAAAACTTCACGTTGTTCTCCAGCCCCAAGCTCTTGGTCAGGTCATGGCACTCCTTGGCGTAGGCCGGGCTTTCGTCCTCGGGGCCCGCTATCCAGGCCTCGGCCTCGGGCAGGCGGTTGGCCACCACGCGCATGGCGCGGATATAGGTTTTGATGTCTTTGATGGGCACCACGCGGCCAATCAGGCAGCATACCTTGGGGGTGACTGCGGGACGCAGCGCGCGCAACTCACCAAAGCGCACCACGTCGATGCCGTTGGGAATGTTAAAGGTGCGCGCCTCCTGAGCGCCATCTTGTACCTGGCGCAGGCGGTTGGCCTCGTACAGGGCAATAATCTGGTCGCTCGCGTCGTAGCACATGCGCCCCAGGGCTTCGAAAAATCGAATCCATGCCTGGCGAAAATACCCGGCCTCGGTGGCATCGCGCTGCAGCACGCTGCGGTTATCCGCTATCCACTGCGCGGCGTACAGGTCGATGCGCCGCTCTTTGGTGTAGATGCCGTGCTCACTCAAGATCAAAGGTTTTTGGTAGCGGCGCTTAAGCAGCGCGCCCAAAAACCCGGCGTAGCCCGTGGACACCGTGTGGTAGCACTTGCAGGGAATCATCGTTTCCACGATTTTGGACAGTGTCCAGATGGGCGTGTGCATGGTGCGCACGGTCCAAAAATAGTCCACGAAGCTGGGGTCGGTGCAGCGCTCCTGGTACATGCGGGTGGTGTAGTTCCAGCTGGCTTCGCTGAACAAAAACTCACTGCGGTTCATGCGGCCTTGCAGCTCG
>JANMTF010000157.1:0-2734 GCA_031390175.1 Polaromonas sp. | reverse complement strand
TTTTTCCCACCCAAAACGCCCGAGGGCGTGGAGAAATTGGTGGCCGTGCGCCACAAGTTGTACGACCTCAAGCCGCATTTCTTCAGCGTTACCTACGGCGCGGGTGGCTCTACCCAAGACGGCACCCTCAGCACCGTGCAGGCCATCATTGCTGATGGCCATCAAGCGGCGCCACACTTCTCATGCATTGGTTCTACCAAAGACAGTGTGCGGGCGCAGTTGGCTGCGTTCAAGCAAACCGGCATCCAGCGCATGGTGGCGTTGCGTGGCGATCTGCCCAGTGGTTATGGCGCGTTTGGCGAGTTCAAATACGCCAGCGAATTGGTTGAATTTGTCCGCACCGAGACGGGCAACCACTTTCATATCGAGGTAGGTTGCTACCCCGAGGTGCATCCCCAAGCCAAATCGCCCGACTCCGACATGGCGGCGTATTTGGTTAAAGTGAAGGCCGGAGCCAGCAGCGCCATTACCCAGTACTTTTTTAACAGCGATGCGTACTTCCGCTTCGTGGACGATGCGCACAAGCTGGGCGCGACTATCCCGGTAGTGCCCGGCATCATGCCCATCCTCAGCTCGTCCCAGCTCATGCGTTTTTCTGATGCCTGCGGCGCAGAGATCCCGCGCTGGATTCGCCTGCGCTTGCAAGCCTATGGCGACGACAGCGCGTCGATCAAAGCCTTTGGCTTGGACGTGGTGACCGACCTGTGCGACCAACTGCGCAATGCGGGCGTGCCGGGGCTGCATTTTTACACCATGAACCAATCGGCAGCCAGCACCGAGATTTGCAAACGGCTGGGGCTGGTCTAGGGCTGCTCCTGTGAGTAAAGCCACGTAGTGGCGATAGCACCGCTTCACGTACCATTGAGACACATTCGGACTGGGGCTTCAGGTGGAGCTGCTGGCACACCGGATGCCTGACCAGGAGTCTTTGATGAGCAACGTGAAGTGGACGGGTGGTGTAGAGCACTGGACCCAAAAAGGCGATATCAAACTGTTTTTGTGGGAGAAAAAAGCCAATCCCAATGTGCCGCATGCAGGCACGATATTTTTTGTGCACGGCTCGTCCATGGCAGCGCAGCCCACCTTTGACCTGACCGTGCCCGGCCGCCCCGATTCTTCGCCCATGGACTGGTTTGCGGCCCGGGGCTTTGACACCTGGACGATGGACAACGAGGGGTATGGCCGCTCGGACAAGCACCGCGACATCAACTTTGACATCAGCAATGGCGCAGACGATCTGGCCGCTGGTAGCGCCTACATCATGGCAAAAACGGGTGCCAAGTCTTTGCTGCTGTACGGCATATCGTCCGGCGCATTGAAGGCCGCATTGTTTGCCGAGCGCCACCCCGAGCGCGTGGCCAAGATCGCGCTGGATGCTTTTGTCTGGACGGGCGCGGGCAGCCACACGCTAGAGCAGCGCAAGAAAAAGTTGCCCGAGTTTTTGGCTAAAAACCGCCGCCCGATTGACCGCGCTTTTGTACACAGCATCTTTGACCGCGACCATCCCGGCACGGCGGACGAGGCCACCATCGAAGCCTTTGCCGATGCCATTTTGACCCTGGACGACTCCATGCCCACTGGCACCTATGTGGACATGTGCTCCAAGCTGCCTTTGCTAGATCCCACGAAGTTGCTAGCGCCCACCATCGTGCTGCGCGGCGAGTTTGACGGCATTGCAGGGCTGGACGACTTGATCGACTTTTACAAACTGCTGCCCAATTCGAACAAGCAGTTCAGCATCATGGCGGGTATCTCCCATGCCAGTTTCCAGCAGAAGAACTATAAGATGGTCTACCAGATTCTGCACAGTTTCTTCACCATGCCAGAGCCTGCCTACTTGGGGTAATACTATGAAAACCATTGCGAAGTCATTGTTTGTCGGTTCACTATTGGCCGTGTCGCTGTCGGCGGCTTGGGCACAGGGCTATCCGACGAAACCGGTCAAACTGATCGTGCCCTTTGCCCCCGGTGGCTTTACCGATGTGGTGGCCCGCATCCTGGGGCAAAAGCTCTCGGTCAGCATGGGCCAGCAGTTCATAGTGGAAAACAAGGCCGGTGCGGGCTCGATCATTGGCACCGACTATGTGGCCAAGTCGCCAGCCGACGGCTACACCTTGGTGATGGTGTCCACCACGCATGTGATCAGCCCGTGGATTTACAAAAGCATGCCCTACGACCCGATCAAGAGCTTCACCACGGTGACCAAGCTGGTCGATTCGCCCTACGTGCTCTTGGTCAACCCCAAGGTGCCTGCGCGCAATGTGCAGGAGTTCATTGCGCTGGCCAAGGCCGCGCCCGACACGCTGCACTATGCATCCTCCGGTAACGGCAGCGCCCAGCATTTGATGGGTGGCTTGTTTGTCAACATGACGGGTGCCAAGCTGCGCCATGTGCCCTACAAAGGCAGTGCCGGTGCCTCTACCGACTTGGTCGCTGGCGTGGTAGAGAGCAGTTTTGCAGGCGTGCCCAACGCCTTGGCGCAAGTTCCGCAAGGCCGCCTTAAGGCGCTGGCTGTGACCACCGCCAAACGCATTCCCCAGTTGCCCGATGTGCCTACCCTGCAAGAAGCCGGTGTACCGGGTTACGAAGCCTCGGTCTGGCTGGCCTTGCTGGCTCCGGCTGGCACGCCGCGCGACATCGTCGACAAGCTCAACAGCGAAATCGGCAAGCTGATGGCAAGCGCCGACACCAAAAAGGCACTGTTCGATGCAGGTGTAGAAGTGGCTCCCTCTAC
>JANMTF010000149.1:0-8614 GCA_031390175.1 Polaromonas sp. | reverse complement strand
GGCAAGCACCTGCGCAGCCTGGATCTGTCACGCAACGCACAGGGCAAGCGCCAACGCGTCAATGCCATCGCCCTAGGCCCCAATAGCGAGCTGGTGTACACAGAAACCACCACAGGTAGCGTTGCCACCCTGAACCGCCAGGGCCAGATCACCAGCCAACGCAGCGCCCAAACCCACTACGGCAAGCCCGTGGCAGCGCGCTATATAGCCCAAGGCCGCAACGCCCAGCCTCTGCTGTCTGGCTTTGTGAATCTGGCTTGAAACCCTGCATGCCACGCCAACGCACTACCCACCTTTACCACCGCACCCCACACTTTTCAGGATCTCATCATGGCCAGCACAGACCCCTATATCGGACAAATTGAGCTTTTTGGTTTTAACTTCGCTCCGTTGGGTTGGGCTTTTTGCGACGGGCAGTTGCTCTCCATTGCAGATAACAGCGCATTATTTACTTTGATTGGCACCATCTACGGTGGCGACGGGCTAAATACCTTTGCCCTCCCGAATTTGAACGGCCGCGTGGCCTTGGGTGTGGGCACTGGGCCAGGTCTGAGCACTGTGGTGCTGGGGCAAACAGGTGGTACTGAAGCTGTGACCTTGTTAGCTGCCAACCTACCCGCACACAGACACACTTTGGCAGCACAAAGCGGCCGGGGCAACACCAGCGCGACGGGCACCACGGTGGTGCTGGCCCAAGTGGCTGAAGACGACGGCACCCCCGCACGCCACTACGCCAGCACGTTGCCCAACACCACCTTGTCCAGCGCCAGTATCAGCAGCGTGGGTAGCAGCCAAGCCGTGGATATCCGCAACCCTTATCTCGGATTGCAGTACGCGATAGCGTTATTCGGTTTTTACCCCTCGCCCGCTTGATGCAGCTGCAAGCGTACACAGCACCTCACACATTCAATTTTCATTTACGGGCACACTATGTCAGACGCTTTTATCGGCAACATTGTATCGGTCGGGTTTAACTTCGCGCCGCAAGGCTATGCCTTATGCCACGGGCAACTTATATCGATCTCACAATATACCGCTTTATTTTCTCTTTTGGGCACCACCTACGGTGGCAATGGAACCACCAATTTCGCATTGCCAGACTTGCGCGGTCGCGCGGCGGTGGGGATGGGAAACGGCGCTGGTCTAAGTCCGGTCACCTTGGGTGAGCAAAGTGGGGTAGACAGCACAACGCTACTACAGACCAACCTGCCAGCGCACACCCACGCGCTGAACGTACAAAGCGGCCAAGGCAGCACGGGCACGCCCGGTACCGGTGTGGCACTGGCCCAAACCACCTTGGACGACGGCATGCCCGTGAACAGCTACTCCAGCGCAGCGCCCAACACCACGCTGGCCAGTGCCAGCATAGGCTCTGCGGGTGGTGGACAAGCACTGCCCCTGCGCAACCCCTACGTAGGAATGAACTACGCCATTTGTCTCGAAGGTGTTTATCCTCCGCGCCCCTGATGCGCGCTGAGGCACCTGCGGCACATCTCCCTTTAAATTTACTTTCAGAGACGCACAATGTCACAAAATTTTCTTGGTAACGTAATGTTGGTAGCTTTTACCTTGGTACCGAGGAACTGGGCAGCCTGCAATGGGCAACTGTTGCAGATTAATCAAAACTTTGCTTTGTTTGCTCTTTTGGGCACAACCTATGGTGGTAACGGCACTACCACCTTTGCGCTTCCAGATTTCCGCAGTCGCGTGCCGGTGGGTATGGGTCAAGGGCCTGGGTTGGCTAATGTCACCTTAGGTGAACTCGGTGGCAGAGAATCTGTCACAGTGCTGGCTACCAACATCCCAGCCCACACCCACGCGCTGAACGTACAAAGCGCTGCGGGCACCACCCCTGTGCCGGGCACCGGTACGGTGCTGGCCCAGACGGTGGCTGACGACGGTAACCCCGTGTCCAGCTACTCCAGCACAGCGCCCAATGCCGCACTGGCCGAAGCCAGCGTCGGCACCACCGTGGGGAGTACGCCGCTTGGTATACGCAACCCGTATTTTGGGCTGCAGTACATCATTTGCGTCGCTGGCATTTTCCCGTCGCGCGGCTGATGGCCAGCCACACCCAACCCGCTCAGCCCACACCCGTCACATCGGCACCCACCATGCGCATCGGCCCACTCCAGCTACGCAGCCTCACGGCAAACGACATGCCCCAGTTGCAGCGCATTTACGCGAGTAGCCGAAGCGACGAGCCGCTGCTAAACCTGTGGCCGCAAGAGCATCTGCCCGCATTTTTGCAAAGCCAGTGCCACGCCCAGCACCAGCACTACACGCAGCACTATGCAGGCGCAGAGTTCAAGCTGCTGGAGATGGACGGCCAGCTGGCCGGCAGACTCTACTGGCAGTGCCAGCCAAACGCGCTGCGCTTGATTGAGATTACCCTGCTGCCCGAGTTTCGCGCCCGCGGCGTTGGCACGCTGCTGGTACAGCACCTACAAGCCGTGGCCGCACAGCACCGGCTGCCCATGGCGCTGCAAGTGGCCTGCACCAACCAGCGCGCCTTGGCCCTGTACCAACGCCTGGGCTTTGCGTTAGGCGATACAGATGGCGTTTTTTACGCCATGCAGTACGCGCCCATCAAGGCATCCCAAGCCGAGCCTGCCGCCAGCGCAGCCCCCACACCCGTTGCGCCAGAGCAAGCCGCCCTTACCTCTTAATTTGCCAGGAACCACCCTATGAAAAACCTCAAAAGACACTTTTTATCCATCTTCACCAGTTGCGCACTGCTCACGCTCAGCGCCTGCGGCGGCGGCAGTGATGGCGCTGCGGGCGCTCCAGGCGTTGCAGGCCCGATTGGCAGTGTGGGGGCCAACGGCGCAGTCGGCGCACAGGGCTTGGCCGGTAGCAGCCTGCTGGGCGGCAGTGCCAACCCCGGCAGCGACGTAGGCAATAACGGCGACTTTTTTCTGAACTCCACCACCGGCACGCTGTTTGGCCCCAAAACAGGCGGCGCCTGGCCCACCCAAGGTTTGACCTTGATGGGTGCAACCGGCCCGGTAGGCGCGCAAGGCCCCGCAGGAGCGCAAGGCATCGCAGGCGCGCAAGGTGTCGCAGGAGCGCAAGGCCCCGCAGGAGCGCAAGGCATCGAAGGAGCGCAAGGTGTCGAAGGCGCACAAGGTGTCCCAGGCGTGCAAGGTGTCGCAGGCGCACAAGGCCCTGCAGGAGCGCCTGGTGCCGATGCTCCCCGGGGTAACAGTTTGCTCAGCGGTATCAGCCCCCCTACCAACAGTGATGGCGCAAACGGTGATTTTTACCTCGATACGGCTACCAAGATTCTGTTTGGCCCTAAAACCGCCGGCGTATGGCCTAGCGCCACCATTGCCTTGGGCGGTGCCACTGGCCCGATGGGCCCGCAAGGCCTCGTGGGCGCTATTGGCCCGCAAGGCTTAACCGGTGCGACAGGCAGCACGGGTGCTACAGGTGCCACCGGCCTGACGGGGGCTACAGGTGCCATCGGTGCAACTGGTTTGACAGGTAACACCGGTACCCAAGGCCCCATCGGCCCCACAGGCTTAACCGGTAACACCGGCACGCAAGGCCCTATCGGCCAAACTGGTTTGACAGGTAACACTGGCACCCAAGGCCCCATCGGCCCCACAGGCCTAACCGGTAACACGGGCACGCAAGGCCCTATCGGTCAAACTGGTTTGACCGGTAACACGGGCACCCAAGGCCCTATCGGTCAAACTGGTTTGACCGGCAACACTGGCACCCAAGGCCCCATTGGCCCCACAGGCTTAACCGGTAACACCGGCACGCAAGGCCCTATCGGTCAAACTGGTTTGACCGGCAACACCGGCACCCAAGGCCCCATCGGCCCCACAGGCTTGACCGGTAACACCGGCACGCAAGGCCCTATCGGCCTGCAAGGCCTCCCAGGCCCCACTGGCCTGACTGGAAACACCGGAACGGTTGGAGCGACTGGCGCGACCGGGCCAACTGGCAATGCCCAGCTGTACTACAGCTACAACGTGCAGTCCAACAATTTGAATGGCAGTGGCACCTACTACATGCGCCCAGACGCGACGGGGCTGCCTACATCAACACAAACGGGCACCTTGCTGCCCATAGCCTGCGCGCAAACCCAACTGCAAGTCTCCCTGATCGGCACGCCGCCGTCCAGCTACACGCTGACTGTGCTGCGAAATCCCGGACTTGCGCTCACGACGTCGCCTGGCACCGCAACGGCTGTCGCTTGCACAGTGTCGAACGCTGCTAAAACTTGCAGCATCACTGGTACGCCAGCTTTTGTAGCGGGCGATGTGATGCAGCTTCGACTGGTAGGCACCAGCTCTTTCAGTTCGTGGACCGGAACCTTGTACGCTGCGGTGTCTTGCCTGAATCCATAAAACCTGCTCAGAGGTGGTCTGGTTCAGGCACTTGCTTGCAGACCATTTTCGTTAGCCAAAAGCCACCAGGAGTTCACACTTCTGGTGGCTTTTTTCTGCACCACGGTGCGCCCCTGTCTGGGCTGATCGCAAACGTCTAGGAGTCTGGGCGGCAGAAGGATGTCGGTCTAAACCGGCGAGAAATCGGTATCATGCAGCGATACCGTCGTCACCAATAGCTACGGCTATTGGCTAGCCAGTATCACCACATGCTCCTCGATTTTCGCCAGTTTATCCTCGACACCTTCTGCCGCCCAGACTCCTAGGCTGCCCGCCACCAGTTCGCTGCGAATTCCATAGAGAAAATTGTAAAAAAAAGTATAATATTTTGAAAATTTGCCAAAAAAAGCCAGTTTTTCGTTAAATAATTCACTAATTTATCCGAGAAAATCGTCAGGTACACAAATTTGCATAATTTAGTGTACTTCGCAGGCTTGTCGAAGGCTTTTGCGGCACGAAAAAGTGCTGAAAAACACGGTTTTGAGGCCTTTTTAATATACTAATCGCTCTGCAGCCCAATAGAATAATGCGGGAGCAGCTCCTGTATGTGTAGCGCACTGAAATGCCCCAGCACGTGCCTGCAGTGGCATCCAGGCGTTCGTGGATGCTATGGGCGGCCAGAACAACCCGCCAGCCCAGCAGGTCACAGCAGCCTGCATTCCCCTGTCTGCTCGCGCCAGAGTGTGTGCCATGGGTATGCGCCCCAATCAGGGCTGCGGGCTCGAAGCACGTACATGGACACCCCCTTAATGCCAAGTGGGCAATTCATGCTGGTATCGATAGGTAAGAGATTGAACCCGTACATTCGGATTTTTAGCGGCACATGTGCCGCTAGTCCTTGATGGGTATTCGCTGGTAGGCTCCTCAATCGGAAGAACGCACTCACGGCTGTGGTGCATCGTGCTTCACGGGTTTTGCCCACCCCGGTCTGACCTATGTTTTCCATCACTGCATGCTCACCTGAGCAATCGGCGGTTCATTCTCCCTGTGGCTTGTGGTTGTACTTACTGACTATATTTGTTCATCGCGCTCTATGCGGCTGCCTTGGCATGCCTGGCATCTACATAGTCCGCTTCGTAATTGCGATCTCCTTTGAGAATGGCCCACACCATGCGGGCGTTCTTGGCGGCCAAGGCCACCGTGGCCACATTGGCAGGCCTTCTTTGCAGCAGAGCGGCTAGCCAGGCCTGATGCTGGGGCAAGGCTGGCAAACCCATGCCCCCACCCTGATCGACCTCTTGTGGTCTGCCCAGGCCCAGGTCTTGGCGGGCCGCGGGGTCGGTACTGAGTGGGTTAATAGCGCCCACCTCAGCCCTGCCTTGCAGTGTTTTGACCGCCTGGCGCTTCTTCTCGGATGACCAGATCACCGAGCGTGCACCGTGCACCAGCAAACTGCGCAGGTAGCTGTCGCCGCGTTTGCTGATGCCTTGCATATTGGTTTTGCCGCCACTGGAGTGCTGGGCGGGCACCAAGCCCAGCCAGGCAGCCAGTTGACGGCCGTTTTTGAAGGCGCTGGGGTCACCGATGCTGGCCACCAGGGCGCTGGCGGTAATGGGGCCGATGCCGGGGATGGTCTGGAGTTTGCGCGCCATGGGCGATTTGCTGCTGGCCTGGATTTGCGCATCAAAGGCCAGTACCTGCTGGTGCAGTTGCTTGAAGTGCTCTAGCAGCGTATTGATCAGGATGCGAAACCGCCCTGGCAGCTCGTTGCTGGCATCTTCGATGAGTGCAAACACCTCGCCTGTAATCTGGCTGATGCCTTTGGGCAGAATTAAGCCGTATTCGGCCAGAAAGCCGCGGATTTGATTGTCTTGGGCGGTGCGCGCTTTGATGAAGCTTTGGCGTGCGCGGTGCAGTGACAGGTCGGCTTGCTGCTCGATATTCTTGATGGGCACAAAGCGCATTCTGGGGCGGGTCACAGCCTCGCAGATGGCGCTGGCATCGGCGGCATCGTGTTTGCTGCCTTGGACGTAGGGTTTGACGTGTTGGGGTGCGATCAGGCGCACGTCGTGGCCCATGGTTTTAAATTTGCGGGCCCAGTGGTTGGCACTGGCACAAGCCTCCATGGCTACGATGCAGGGCGTTTGCAGTTGGAAGAATTCGGCCAGTTTGTCGCGCCGAATCTGTTTGTTAAACAGTTTCCTGCCCTGCGCGTCTGCGCCGTGGACTTGGAATACGTTCTTGGCCAAATCTAGACCAATGGTGGCGGCTGGGATATGCTTCATGGTGGACGCTCCTGCTTTCCTAAGTGGTTGATGGGACTTTCACTTTGACAGCATTTGCGCTGTTTGTGAAGGTGGGGGTGTCCATCCCATTGGAAAAATTTGGATCAGGCAATGTGCTTGTTTGAGCCGAAGGCGAGTTTGCACATTGACCCAAATTTTGAGCACTGCAGATGCTCCCCCGAAGGGGCCGCCGCCCGGGGCGCAACCCCATGGCACACACTCTGGCGCGGGCAGCGAGGCGCGGGATGCGTGCCTCTGAGCCGTAAATGCTCAGCTCAGCCTAGATCAGCTCAGCGTTTCCCAACGCTCCAGGGTTTGCAGCAGCTCGGTCTCAATAGCCGCTTCGCGCTGCGCCAGTTGCAGGGCTTTGGCGTTGTCGGTCACGTAGAGCTTGCCGTCGGCTAACTGGCCTTGGATGGTTTTTTGCTCTTCTTCCAGGCCTTTGATACGCTCGGGCAGGTTGTCTAGCTCGCGCTGCTCTTTGTAGCTGAGTTTTTTGCGTGGTGCGGTGGCGTTGGCTGCTGCTGTGGATGCTGAGGCGGTGGATGCAGACGTAGAAAATGCAGATAGTTGCTCAGTATTTGATAGCTGCTCCCGCAATATTTTATTGGGCTGCAGCTCGTTTTTGCTTGAATTTTTGGCACTTGGCGCAAGCTGCGCGCTGCGCGCACGTTGGGTGAGCCAGTCTTGCACGCTGCCTTCGTATTCGCGCCAAAACCCCGGCTGGCTGGGCGTGGCTTCCCAGGCGATGATGCTGGTGACGACGTTGTCGACAAACGCCCGGTCGTGGCTCACTAAGAACACTGTGCCGGGGTAGTCTTGCAGCATTTCTTCCAGCAGTTCCAGGGTGTCGATGTCCAGGTCGTTGGTGGGTTCGTCCAGCACCAGCACGTTGGCGGGGCGGGCGAACAGGCGGGCTAGCAGTAAGCGGTTACGCTCGCCACCGCTTAAGGATCGCACGGGGCTGTTGGCGCGGGCGGGGCTGAACAAGAAGTCGCTGAGGTAGCTTTTGACGTGTTTGCGCTGCCCGTTGATCTCAATCCACTCGCTGCCGGGGCTGATAAAGTCTTCCAGCGTGGCGTCCAGGTTGAGCTTGTCGCGCATTTGGTCAAAGTAGGCCACTTGCAGATTGGCACCTTGGCGTACTTTGCCGCTGTCGGGCTGCAGTTCGCCCAAAATCATTTTCAGCAGGGTGGTTTTACCCGCACCGTTGGGGCCCAAGATGCCGATTTTGTCGCCGCGCATGATGGTGGCGGTAAAGTCGCGCACAATGGTTTTGGGGTGGCCGCTGCCCAGCGTGGCCGGGAAGGCCAGGCAGGCGTCGGTCAGCTCGCTGACCAGTTTGCCGCCGCGCTCGCCTACGTCCAGGTCGAGTTTGACGCGGCCCAGGGCGTTGCGGCGCTCGGAGTGGTTTTGCCGCAGCTCGCCCAGGCGGTTGATACGCGCTGTGGCGCGGGTGCGGCGGGCTTCTACGCCTTTTCTGATCCACACTTCTTCTTGCGCCAGCAGCTTGTCGGCCTTGGCAAAGATGACGGCCTCTTGCGCCATTTGCTCTGCTTTTTGTAGCACATAGGCAGCAAAGTTGCCGGGGTAGCCGGTCAGCTTGCCACGGTCTAGTTCCACAATCCGGGTGGCCACGGCGTCCAAAAAGGCGCGGTCGTGACTAATGGTGACGATGCTGCCTTTGAAGGCTACTAGCAATTCTTGTAACCAGGTGATGGCATCTAGGTCGAGGTGGTTGGTGGGCTCGTCTAGCAGCAGCACATCGGGTCTTGCAACCAGGGCCTGCGCCAGCGCCACGCGCTTTTTGGTGCCACCCGAGAGCTGGCCCACCACTGCGTCGGGGTTGAGTTTGAGGCGTTGCAGAGTCTCGGTGACGCGCTGCTCCCAGTTCCAGCCGTCTTGGTCTTCGATGATGGTTTGCAGCTTGTCCAGGTCGCCTTCGCCCGATAAATACTGCTCCATCACGGCTTTCAGGCTTGCTATGCC
>JANMTF010000138.1:0-6903 GCA_031390175.1 Polaromonas sp. | reverse complement strand
AAAAACAAAAATGCAGTGATGGACGCCCTGGTGTCCAAAGCCGAGCTGGATCTGCCCAACAGCAGCGTGCAGTCCGAAGTCGAGCGCATGATCGAAGGTGCCCGCGCAGACCTCAAGCAGCGCGGCATCAAAGATGCTGACAAAGCGCCGATTCCTGACGACGTGTTCCGTCCCCAAGCCGAGCGCCGCGTGCGCCTGGGCCTGGTGGTGGCCGAGCTGGTGCGCAACAACAAACTGCAAGCCACCGAAGCGCAAATCAAGAGCCATGTGGAAGAGCTGTCGGCTTCTTATGAAAAGCCTGCTGACGTAATGCGCTGGTACTTCAGCGACAACCAGCGCATGGCGGAAGTGGAAGCCATCATCATCGAAAACAACGTCACCGATTTTGTGCTGTCGCAAGCCAAAGTGACCGAAAAATCAGTCACGTTTGACGAGCTGATGGGCCAGCAGTAAATCGGGCTGAGCACATAGCAGCGCACGGCGTTTGCAATAAATTGGCAACAAGGGCTTGCATCGTAAGGTGCAGGCCCTATTTACTTGCTACAGTAGAACCCTCTAGGAGAATTTGATGAGCCGCTTTGACACATTTGTAGATAAAACGTTTGAACCCGCCCAAGCCTTGGGCATGGTGCCCATGGTGATCGAACAGTCTGGCCGTGGCGAACGCGCCTACGACATATACTCGCGCCTGCTCAAAGAGCGTATTATTTTCATGGTCGGCGGGGTTGAGGACTACATGGCCAATCTCGTGGTGGCGCAACTGCTCTTCTTGGAGAGCGAGAACCCCGACAAAGACGTCTACCTGTACATCAACTCGCCCGGCGGCTCTGTCAGTGCAGGCTTGGCGATTTTTGACACCATGAACTTCATCAAACCCGATGTGTCTACCCTGTGCACTGGCATGGCCGCCAGCATGGGCGCATTCCTCCTGGCCGCTGGCGCAAAGGGTAAGCGCATCGCCTTGCCCAACGCCAGCGTCATGATCCACCAGCCTTCAGGTGGTGCACGTGGTCCTGCCAGCGACATCGAAATCTCAGCCCGCGAGATCTTGAAAACCCGTGAGCAGCTCAATAAAATTTTGGCCGAGCGCACTGGTCAGCCGCTGGAAAAAGTGGCCCGCGACGTAGAGCGCGACTATTGGTTGTCAGCCAATGAAGCCAAAGAATACGGTGTAGTCGACCAAGTGATTGCCAAGCGGCCGTAATCGATGTGATGCGGTATGCCCGCAGCATGTGAGATTTCGTGATTTGCGCGCGAGTCTGCCTGCTTTTGTGACGCGATCACCCATGGATTTTTGATCGCCCATGGTACGATTTGACACTTGGCAAACGCCGTCAAATCTACCCTGGAACATCACAAAATGAGACTTCAATTCGGTGCTGCGGCGCTGTGTTTTCTGGCCTGTGCTGGTGCCAGCTGGGCACAAACCCCCTTTCCCACAAAACCCGTTACCTTGGTAGTGCCCGTGCCCCCCGGCGGCATTGTTGATGCCGTGGCGCGTATGGTGGTGCCGTCCATGGCGCAAAGCCTGGGCCAGTCGGTGGTCATCGATAACAAAACCGGTGCCAGTGGCAATATTGGCGCCACTGCCGTGGCCCGCGCTGCACCCGATGGTCACACCCTGCTCGTGGCCTACTCCATGTTCCATGTGGGCAATCCGTCGATGTTCTCCAACCTCAGTTGGGACCCGCTGCGAGACTTCACGCCCGTGGGCATGCTGGTGGTGTCGCCGCATATCATGGCCGTGCATCCATCCATGCCAGTCAAGAACCTGCGTGAGTTTGTAGACTACACCCGCGCCCATCCTGGCAAGGTGGACTACGCCAGCTCAGGTAACGGCTCGGTACCGCATGTGGGGGTAGAGCTGTTCAAGCAGCAGAACAACCTGTTTATGGTGCATGTACCCTACCGTGGTGGTGGGCCCGCCATGCTGGACGTGATTGCGGGCAACGTGCAGATGACCGTCGCCACGCCTCCTACCATGCTGAGTTTTGTGCAGTCTGGCAAATTAAAACCTCTGGTAGTGGCCGCCAAAAAACGCATTCCCCAATTGCCCGATGTGCCCACTGCGGCCGAGGCTGGCTTCCCCGGGTTTGAGCTGGAAGCGTGGGTGGCATTGTTTGCGCCTAAAGGCACACCCGAGGCTGCGATTGAAAAGCTCACAGCAGCCGCCAAAGTGGCGCTGGAGTCGCCTGCAGTGCGCAAGTCGGCAGAGGTAGCCGGGGTCGAAATCCGCTACATGGCACCAGCGCAGTTGGACTCGGTGGTCAAGAACGATATTCAGTATTGGTCTAAAGTCATCAAATCGAGCAACATTCGTGCAGACTGATCCAAGTTGCCATCCCATGTTATTGCCCGTACTTTATTGACCCGCCACACCATGACAAATTCTGCCACTGACAGCTCTTTCATTGCCCGCGCCAAGCTACTTGACTGCGCCGCTTTGAGCGACGCACTAGACCGCTCCGGTATCGCCGGGCAGTGCTACAAGATAGCTTCCTGCGACCGCAAATTCCGTATGGCTGGCCATGCCTACACGGTGCTCTACCGTCCCGCTGGTTTTGACGAGCAAGGCAACGTCGGCGACTATATTGACGACGTGCCAGCCGGCAACGTCATCGTGTTGGACAACCGTGGCCGCGACGATGCCACCACTTGGGGCAACATTCTCACCGAGATGGCGCACCACCGCAAAATAGCCGGTACCGTCATCGACGGCATCAACCGCGACGTGGCCTTGTGCAGCGAGCTGAATTACCCCATCTACAGCCGTGGCAGCTGGATGCGCACTGGCAAGGGCCGCATCCAACTGGCAGGCTTGCAAGTGCCCGTGCAAGTAGGCGGCGTCATGGTGCACCCTGGTGACTTGCTGCGCGGCGATGCCGATGGCGTGGTGGTGATTCCAAAGGCCATGCAAGAGCAGGTGCTGCGCTATGCAGAAGAAATCACCGCCAGAGAAAACGCTGTGCGCGCCTGCATCCGGAGTGGCATGCGTATGGACGAGGCGCGCACCCAGTACAACTACCACTTGCTGCAAAGCCCGGCCTTTGTGGCCGATGACGCGCAGCGCTAGGCTCGCCAGCCTACCCGCACCTGCAAAGGCCTTGGCCTGAGCGCGCTGCCTGTACGGCGAGTATCATTGAGCCTATGCCACGCACCGCCATCTATTCTGGAACCTTCGACCCCATCACCCTCGGCCACGAGGACGTGATCCGCCGCGCTGCGGGTTTGTTTGACACGCTTGTCGTCGCAGTAGCCGTAGCGCACCATAAAAAAACCCTGTTTAGCCTACCGCAGCGTATGGAGCTTGCGCAAGCAGCACTTAAAAGCATAGCAAATATCCAGGTCTTGCCCTTTGATGGTTTGATCATGGCCTTTTGTGCACAGCAGCGCGCCAGCGCCGTCGTGCGCGGCATACGCAACATGACAGATTTTGACTACGAGCAGCAGATGGCCGCCATGAACCGCAAGCTGCGCCCGCAGGTGGAAACAGTATTGTTGGTGCCCACCGCAGACTTGCAGTGCATCAGCAGCACCTTGGTGCGCGAGATCAGCAAGCTCGGTGGTGATGTGGCCAGCATGGTCAGCCCGCAAGTGGCAGCAGCGCTAGACGCAGCGCATCGCCCCAAGCTGCAGGCCTGAGGCGCGACAGGCAAGGGAGCACGCACTATGGCGCTACTAATTACTGACGAATGCATCAACTGCGATGTATGCGAGCCCGAGTGCCCGAACCAGGCGATTTATCTGGGCAAAGAAATCTACGAGATCGACCCGCACAAATGCACCGAATGCGTGGGCCATTTTGACGAACCGCAATGCGTGCAGGTGTGTCCTGTGGCCTGCATACCCATTCACCCACAGCACATCGAAACGCGCGAAACCCTGTGGCAAAAATACCATCGCCTGCAGGCCATCAGCACCACGCCTTGATGCGCTGTTAAAAAGTTATTCGCCAGCGCCCGTTGGCTGCCATGCTGCAGCGCACAAATTAAAATGCTATTACTATGATAGCTAGCTTTCAGCCAGCAATGCGATAATTCAGGTGTGTGGATGTAGCATGGCGACAGAAAATGTATCTGAGGCAAGCAAGATGTGAAGCAGGCAACAGCAAGCAATAAATCTTGCCGCAGACGCAGCGGTGCGATGAAATACGCTCTTCTTCAACTTGAACAGGAGTTCACACATGTCTTTTAAATCACGTACTCTGATCGCTGGCGCTGCCATTACCTTGCTCGCTACCAGTGCTGTTTGGGCACAGTCTACCGCCCCTGCTGCGGCGGGTGCAGCCCCTTCTACTCCAGCACCTGCCTCCGCCGCAGACAAGCCCATGTCGGCTAGGGATATGGCGGCAGCATTCACCAAAGCCGACGCCAACAAAGATGGCAAGCTAGACAAAATCGAGGCTGAAGCTGTGCCAGGCTTGGCTGCCAAATTTGACCAGATGGATGCTGACGGCGACAAGATGGTATCTAAATCAGAGTTTGAGAAAGGTATGAAGTAATCAACACGACCGCTAGGCCTTAACACCTAGCCCAGCCGGGTGCCTGCTTGCAGGCACCCTTTTTTTAAGTGGTGCTGTGCACCAGCGTATCGGGCTACCATGCATGCAAAAAATACCGCTCTCTGTGCACCAGCATGCGCTGTTTTTAGATTTTGATGGCACCCTGGCCGACATAGCGCCCCACCCAAGTGCGGTGCATGTGCACGCCGACATGGTCAGCACGTTGCGCAGCGCTTACCATTTATTCAGCGGAGCACTGGCCATCGTCTCGGGCAGGTGCATTGCCGAGATCGACAGTTTTTTAGCCCCCCTTATTCTTCCCGCAGCAGGCGAGCATGGTGTGCAGTGGCGCAATAGTCGAGGTGATTTTTTTGAGCTGGATGCCAAAAAACTAACCCCCTTGCTCGCTCCCATCATGCAGGCGGCTCAAGCCTTGGCCCGCCAACATCCTGGCTTGCTGCTAGAGCAAAAAACTGCAGGTTTTGCGTTGCACTACCGCATGGCTCCCGCGCTGTATACCCTGTGCTGGCAGACACTAGCCCCCATGGTGCAGTGCATTCCCGCGCTGGCGCTCATGCGCGGCAAGTATGTGATTGAGGTGGTGCCCAGCGCCATCGACAAAGGCGCCGCCATCCACAGCTTTTTACTCAAGCCACCGTTTGAAGGTCGCATCCCCATTTTTATAGGCGATGACGTGACCGATGAGGCTGGATTTGCCGCCGCGCAAGAGCTGGGTGGCTACGGTGTCAAGGTGGGTGCCGGGCCCAGCGTAGCGCAGCACCGTTGCCCCAACCCTGCGGCCTTGCGTGCTTGGTTGGAACAAACCGTGAGACAAGCAGTAGGCGTGGCGCAACATGCGCCTGCTCATCTGCAACCCATCATGCACCTACCGCAAGTGGCGCGCGCCGCATGATGCCCCCCGCCGCCAGCACTCTGTCTCTCGGCATCATAGGCAACTGCGCTTTCAGCGCGTTGATCAACCCGCACGCCCGCATCGTGTGGTGTTGCCTGCCCCGCTTTGACGGCGACCCGGTGTTCAACGCCCTGATAGACAAAGGCGAACACACCAGCAGCTTTGCCATAGAGATAGAAGACTTCTCGCACAGCACCCAGCACTACGAGCCCAATACCGCTGTGCTGCGCACCCAGCTATTTGACCGTAATGGTCAGAGCATAGAAATTACAGATTTTGCGCCGCGCTTTTACAGCCGCGCACGCTACTTCAGGCCCATGACCTTGGTGCGCCGCGTGCGCGCGCTCAGTGGCGCACCGCGCATCCGTGTGCGGCTGAACTTGCGCTATGACTGGGGCCGCGTTGCGCCCACTATCACGCGCGGCAGCAACCATGTGCGCTTTGTCGGCCCGGCCATGGCGCTGCGCCTGAGCACCGATGCACCCGTCACCCATGTGCTGGCGCAAACGCCCTTTGTGCTCACCCGTGAGCACAGCTTTTTGCTGGGCACCGACGAGACGCTCAGCGGCGGCATTGCCGACACGGCCCGCCATTTTGAGCAAGAAACCCTGGCCTATTGGCGCAGCTGGACGCAGCGCCTGGCTATCCCGTTAGACTGGCAAAGCGCTGTGATACGCGCCGCCATCACGCTCAAGCTGTCCCTGTTTGAAGACACCGGCGCCATCGTCGCCGCCATGACCACCAGCATCCCCGAGGCCCCCGACAGTGGCCGTAACTGGGACTACCGCTACTGCTGGCTGCGTGACGCATTCTTTGTAGTGCGCGCGCTCAACAGCCTGTCAGAAGTAGGCACCATGGAAGATTACATGCGCTACCTGTCCAACGTGCTGGAGCACGCACGTGGCGGGCATATACAGCCATTGTTCGGCATAGGCCTGGAGACCGAGCTGCCCGAAGAGGTGATGACCCACCTTACCGGCTACCGCGGCATGGGCCCGGTGCGCGTAGGCAACCAGGCGCAAGAGCATTTTCAGCATGACGTATATGGCAACGTGGTGCTGGGCGCAGCCCAGGCCTTTCATGACGAGCGCCTGCTGCACCGTGCAGGCATGGCTGAATTTACCCGGCTGGAGGCCGTGGGTGAGCGGGCGGTGCAGGTGTTTGAGCAGCCCGACGCCGGCATGTGGGAGCTGCGCACCCGCAGTCGTGTGCATACCTCGTCCTGCCTCATGTGCTGGGCCGCCTGTGACCGGTTGGGCAAAATAGCCCAGCACCTGAACCTGGGCCTGCGCAGCGCGTATTGGCACAACTGCGCCAAGGTGATGCACGCCCGCATACTGCAAAACGCTTGGAGCGAAGAGCGCAAATCTTTTGTAGAAAGCTATGGCGGCAAAGACCTGGACGCCAGCGTGCTGCTGATGGCCGAGGTGGGCTTTATCTCGGGCCAAGACCCGCGCTTTATTGCCACGGTAGACGCGCTGGAAAAGCA
>JANMTF010000099.1:0-4930 GCA_031390175.1 Polaromonas sp. | reverse complement strand
CTGTTTGATGCCTGTTTTAAGATGCTAATAGGCCTGTAGCCCTTTAGAATAATGCGGGAGCAGCTACTGTATGTGTAGCGCACTGAAATGCCCTTGCAGGTGCCTGCAAACCACTCCTTGCTCGCGCCAGGCTACGGGCTTATCTCTTCTTTAAGCCAGTTCTGCACCAGCAAACCGGGCACTCTGCGAAACTCGGCCTCGTTGTCGGTTACCAAGGTGCAGCCTAGCGCCAGGGCATGGGCGGCGATCAGGGTGTCGTTGGGGCCGATGGGGGTGCCTTGAGCTTCCAAGGCTACACGCAGTTGGCTATAGTGCTGCGATACGTCGGGCTTAAGGCCCAGCACGGGGATGCTGCGCATGGTGATGTCGTAGGCGGTTTGCAGTTTGGGTGAGGGGTTTTTGCCTATGCCATACAGTAGCTCGCACTGCACGATAACGCTGGTGCACACGGGTGGTATCCCGTCTGTGCGGGGCATGCTTTGCGCGTTGTGCCTGAGCCGCTGGGCAATGCTGCCGGTGGGGTTTTTCATCAGGTGGCTGATGATGTTGGTGTTTAGCAGGTAGCTGGCAGTCATAAAACGATGTCATCCAACGGTAGCAGACCTTCGTCCACGTCGGGGAACTCGTCGTCGCAGGGGCCTAGCTTGGCTAGCGCGTCCAGCATGGCCAAGATGGCGGCGGGGGAGCCTTTTTCATACTGGGGCAGCACCGGCTCTAGTACCAAGCGAGTGCCTTCGCGGCGCAAAATGGCCTCTACGCCGGGTAGCTCAAACTCTTTGGGTATACGCACTGCTTGGTTGGCCCCGTTGCGAAACAGGCGCACAGTGCGGCCGGGCCCTGCTGGCGCCCCAATCTCGGGCGTGGGCGGCGTGGGCCGGTGGAAGGGCTTGATGTTGTCAGAGACGATGTTCATGGCGCACTCCTTGTGAAAGGGATGGGGATTATTTTGGCATAGGCGTGGCATATGCTAAAAATATGACCCCGCGCGAGCCAACTCGCGGGTGTTGCATTACATCGGCTCTCTGGGCAAGTCGGTGCCCAAGTTGGCACGGATTTCCTCCAGGCTGGGGAGATCGTCAAACAGATGTTTATGCGCTTCTAAATGCTCAAAAAACCCCTTGGGATATCCGTTGGCATCCAGTTCTGATGTTTTCTCGTTCACCAGCTTGGCCGCAACTGCGGAGGTTTTGGCGCGGGCTATTGAGCTGTCGTCCGTTTTAATCGGTGTATGACGCATGGCGGGGCTCCTTGGTCATTACGTTCGTCATGGTGAGTGGCTGGCAATTAGCTTGCAAGCGCTTCAGTTTTGCTGGAGGTGAAGGGTTGTGTGGTGGTGGGCTGGCCCAAGCTTTTGAGCACATCGCGCACCATCTGCGCCCGCGCCTTCACGTCGGGCAGCTCGCGCTCTATGCGCAGTTTGTCATTACCCGCCAGCTTGATGTGTTTGTTCTTCTGGATCAAATGCAAGATGGCCAGGCTGTCGATAGGGGGGTCTTTTTTGAAGCTGATGTTGATCAGGCTGGGGGCGGCGTCTACTTTGACGATGCCGTAGGGTTTGGCTATCACGCGCAGGCGGTGCACGTCGATGAGGGTTTGCGCCTGCGGGGGCAGCTTGCCAAAGCGGTCGACAATTTCTTCGAGCAGTTGGTCGATTTTGTCGGTGGTCTTGGCGGTGGCGAGCTTTTTGTAGAAACTGAGGCGCAGGTGTACGTCGCCGCAATAGTCGCTGGGGAGCAGGGCGGGGGCGTGCAGGTTGATCTCGGTGGTGGCGTGCAGGGGGGCGAGCAGGTCGGGCTCCCGGCCTGCTTTGAGGGAACTAACGGCCTCGGCCAGCATTTCGTTGTAGAGCTGAAAGCCCACTTCCAGCATATTGCCGCTCTGGTTCTCGCCCAGCACCTCGCCTGCGCCGCGAATCTCCAGGTCGTGCATGGCCAAGTAAAAGCCGCTGCCCAGCTCTTCCATCTGCTGGATGGCCTCCAGGCGCTGCTGGGCGTGCTTGGTGAGGCCCTCAATGTCGGGCACCATGAGGTAGGCGTAGGCTTGGTGGTGGCTGCGGCCTACCCGGCCTCTGAGCTGGTGCAGTTGCGCCAGGCCAAACTTGTCGGCGCGGGACATGACGATGGTGTTGGCGGTGGGCACGTCAATACCGGTCTCGATGATGGTGGAGCACAGCAGCAGGTTGTAGCGCTGGGCCACAAAGTCTTTCATCACCTTTTCCAGCTGGCGCTCAGGCATTTGGCCGTGGGCCACGGCAATGCGGGCCTCGGGCAAAATTTCTTCCAGCCGGGCGCGGCGGTTTTCAATCGTCTCTACCTCGTTATGCAAAAAGTAGACTTGGCCGCCGCGTTTCAATTCTCTTAATACCGCTTCGCGGATCACGCCCTTGCCTTCGGTGCGGACAAAGGTTTTGATGGCCAGGCGACGTTGTGGTGCGGTGGCTATCACGCTCAAGTCGCGCAGGCCTTCCAGCGCCATGCCCATGGTGCGGGGGATGGGCGTGGCTGTCAGCGTGAGCACATCGACCTCGGCGCGCATGGCCTTCATGGCTTCTTTGTGGCGCACACCAAAGCGGTGCTCTTCGTCGATGATCAAGAGACCCAGGTCTTTGTATTTGACGGACGCGCTCAGTAGCTTGTGCGTGCCGACCACGATGTCTACGCTGCCGTCGGCCAGACCTTTGATGGCGGCGGTGATCTCTTTGGCACTGCGAAAGCGGCTCATCTCCATCACCTTCACGGGCCACTTGCTGAAGCGGTCGGTCAGCGTAGCAAAGTGCTGCTCGGCCAGCAGGGTGGTGGGCGCGAGGATGGCGACCTGTTTGCCGCCTGTGACGGCGATGAATGCCGCCCGCAAGGCCACCTCGGTTTTGCCAAAGCCCACGTCACCGCAAATCAGGCGGTCCATCGGCTGGGGGCTGACCATGTCCTGGATGGTGGCGTGGATGGCGGCGCGCTGGTCGCCAGTTTCTTCAAAGCCAAAGTCGTTGGCAAACTTTTCGTAGTCACTGGCTGAAAACCGGAACGCGTGGCCGGTGCGGGCGGCTCGTCTGGCATAAATGTTCAGCAGCTCTGCCGCGCTGTCGCGCACCTGCTCGGCGGCGCGGCGCTTGGCTTTGTCCCACTGGCCGCTGCCCAGGCGGTGCAACGGGGCTTCGTCGGCTGACACCCCTGTGTACCGGCTGATCAGGTGCAGCTGGCTGACGGGCACATACAGCTTGGCATCGTCCGCGTATTCAAGCAGCAAAAATTCTTGCAGTGCGGCCGTGCCGTCGGGCATTTTTTGCCCTACGTCCATGTTCATCAGGCCCCGGTAGCGGCCAATGCCGTGCTGGCTGTGCACCACAGGGTCGCCCACTTTCAGCTCGCTCAGGTCTTTGATGAGGGACTCTACGTCGGTGACTTGCTCTTGCTTTTTGCGCTTTCGCGCGCCGCCGCTGGTGGCAAACAACTCTGTTTCGGTGATGAAGTCAATGCCACCCTCAGTCCACGCAAAGCCTGCGGCCAGCGCTGCGGTGGCAATGCCCAGCTTTTCGTCGCTGGCCTGGAACTCTTTGAGCGATTCAAACGAGGGCGGCAGCACATGGCTGGCGCGCAGAAAGTCCAGCAGGCTTTCGCGGCGGCCATCGCTCTCTGTCAGCAGCAATACCCGGTGCTTGGTGCCTACCAGGTGCGATTTGAGGAGGGAGAGCGGTTCTTCCATGCCGCGCTGCGCGGCCAAGGCGGGGAGGAGTTCGAATTCGGCGACGTCGGTGGCTGTCGAGTTGGCCGCAGAAATGTTCAGCTCGTCCCCTGGCTCTGCGCTGGCAGCACTGGGCCTTATGGCCAACTGCCGATACCCTTTGGCAATCCCATAAAACTGCTCACTACTTAAAAACAGCGCCTCCGGCGGCAACACGGGCCGCTCGGGGTCGCCCTGCGCCAAGCGAAAGCGCTCTTTGCTGTCTTGTGAAAAATGCGCAAACGCAGGCTCTAAATCGCCATGCAGCACGATAGTCGCTTCAGTGCCCAGGTAGTCAAACACGGTCGCCGTGTCGTCAAAAAACAGCGGCAGGTAGTACTCAATGCCCGAGGTCGCCACGCCGTTGCCAATGTCTTTGTACATGCGGCTCTTGGTCGGGTCGCCTTCCAGCAGCTCGCGCCAGCGGCTGCGAAACTTGGCGCGCGCCGGGTCGTCCATCGGGAACTCGCGGCCTGGCAGCAGGCGCACCTCGGGCACGGGGTACAAAGAGCGCTGGCTGTCCGGGTCAAAGGTGCGGATGCTGTCCACCTCGTCGTCAAACAGGTCCACCCGGTACGGCACCAGGCTGCCCATGGGGAACAGGTCTATCAGCCCGCCGCGCACGGCGTATTCACCGGGGCTGACGACTTGCGTCACATGGTTGTAACCCGCCAGGGTGAGCTGCGATTTGAACTTGGCTTCGTCCAGCTTTTGCTTAACCTTGAAGTGAAAGGTGTAGCCCGCCAAAAAGCTGGGCGGTGCCAAGCGGTACAGCGCCGTGGTGGCGGGGATCAAAACGACGTCCGCTGTGTCCACCGCCTGCGGGTTGGTAGCGCGGCTGTGGATGCGCCACAGCGTGGCCAGGCGTTCGCTGATCAAATCCTGGTGCGGCGAAAAGGTGTCGTAGGGCAGGGTCTCCCAGTCGGGGAACATGACGGTTTGCAGATCGGGCGCGAAAAAGGCCAGCTCGTCCACAATGCGCTGTGCGTCCGTCGTATCGGCGGTGACGATGGCGGTGATGCGACCCGCAGCCTTCTCTATCGTGGCAAATTCGGCCAGCAAGAGCGAATCTGCAGAGCTGATGGGGCGGGGCAGGGTGTAGCGCTTGCCGGGGGAGAGTTTGGGGTAATCCACAGAGGTGATGCCAGGACAGAGGATGCAGGTTGGAGGCGGAAAATACAAAACACCCCAAAGCCAGTGCAGTGGGGTGTGC
>JANMTF010000098.1:0-12983 GCA_031390175.1 Polaromonas sp. | reverse complement strand
GCGCGACTTTATTGCCGTAGCGCCCATCAACTATTCTGACCTCGTGCTGGTAGCCAACCCCTCCGTGCCCGAGAGCAAGCTGGCCGACCTGGTCAAGCGCGCCAAAGCCCAGCCCGGCAAAATCAACTACGCGTCGAGTGGGCCCGGCACGCCCTACCACATGGCGGGCGAGCTGTTCAAAAGCATGGCGGGCATTTACTTGGTACACATCCCCTACAAGGGCAGCTCCGGCGCGCGCACCGACATCATCGGCGGCCAAGTGGACATCATGTTTGATGCAGTCACTACCATGACCGAGCAAGTGCGCGCAGGCAAAGTCAAAGCCATCGCCACCACCGGCAAAACCCGCTCCGCCGTCATGCCCGACGTGCCCACCATGGCCGAGGCCGGTGTGCCCGGCTACGAGGCCACCATCTGGCTGGGTCTGATGGCCCCCAAAGGCACGCCGAAAGAGGTAGTCACCCGCCTAAACGAAGCCGTCAGCAAAATTGCCAGCCAACCGGATGTAAAGCAGCTCTGGACCAAGCAAGGCGCAGTATCCATGGTGATGAGCCCCGAAGCCTTTGACAAATACACCCGCGACGATATCGCCAAGTGGGAGAAGGTCATCAAGTCGGCGGGTATCAAGGCAGATTGATGGACATGCCCCAACTGCACATCTTGAGCGGCGGAGCCGCCTTCGGCCTCGTCTCCAAACTCGAAGCCCAATTTAAAGCCAACAGCGGCGGCACCCTCGCAGGCACCTACAGCGCAGTAGGCGTCATGCGCGACCAGCTGCTCGCGGGCGCACCGTGCGATGTAGTCATCCTCAGCGCCGCGCTGATAGCCCAGCTAGAAGCCAGCGGCCACGTAGTGGCAGGCAGCGCTCGGGCTCTGGGCAAAGTGCGCACTGGCATCGCCGTCAAAGCAGGCAGCCCGCAACCTCCAGTCGGCACGCCGGAAGAGCTCAGAGCCGCCCTGCTACAGGCCAGCGGCATCTACTTCCCCGATCCCATCAAAGCCACCGCAGGCATCCACTTCATGAACGTGATGAAGCAGCTAGGCATAGACGGCCAAGTAGCCACCCGCCTGCGCCCCTACCCCAACGGTGCCACTGCCATGGCCGAGATGGCCAAATGCGCAGAACCCGGCGTAATCGGCTGCACCCAAGTGACCGAGATTTCGTACACCGCAGGCGTGAGCTTGATTGCCGTGTTGCCTAAAGAGTTTGAGTTGGCTACGGTGTACACGGCGGCTGTCAGTAGCAAAGCAGGCAATCCTTCGCAGGCTGCTGCGTTGGTGGCGTTGCTTAGCAGCGCTGATGCGGCTGCTTTACGGCTTGCGGGTGGGTTTGAAGACTGAGAAGTGCAGCCCGCGCCTTGGCTACAGTTTTAAAAAATACGCTCCCATTCCTTCACCTGTACAACCGTTTGTTTAAGACTCGCGAGCATCTGACTGTTGTAAATTGCAATGCGCCATGCGCGGTGGATGTGCTGCCGGCCTTTTCCAATCACAAATTTAGTGGAGCAGCCATTTGGTGTTGACATGGCCGTTTGTCGCGGGGTCCATTGGGGGAGCGATCAGGTTACGATGGAGTGGCCTACGGTACCGAATGCTATTCAGCAAAAGCAGACTTTCTGTGGGAGGGAAGGGTCTGCAGGAATAGGCTGTTTGCTGACTTTGACGCAGGCCTGCACGTCGGACACTAAAATTGAAAGTGGCGCTTCGATGCGTTCTCACTAAGTTTTGACCGTAATGGCTGGGCATAATACTGCGAGGCCCTAAAGACGTGAAATGTCGGCCTATTTGCGCATCCACTCGGATCGCAATACAAAAACAATCAAGATGTACCGGCGCATACTGAGTGGGGCGTGCATCATGGAGGCTAATATGTCAACAAAGACGGACTACGAAAACTTTTTGACTTGGCTGCATACCCGCGCAGGCGTTTCTGAGGACGTAAAACGCGTGGCAAATACGGTCCATACGCATTTCGACCGAATCGAGAGCACCTCTTCTAACCAAGGCCAGCGATCGAAGATGTTAACCCCGTTTTTGGCGAACAATTTCCCACAAATTGCTTACACTTCCCCCGTAATTTCTGGGGCGCCACAATTGGCCGCACAAACGTGGGTCCGCCTAAGCCAAATCGTCGTTAGTCCGTTCCGGGGGTTCCGGGCGCAAGAAACTTTTGATTTGAATAAGCGCATTGTTCTGGTCTATGGCCAGAACGGGACAGGAAAAACCAGCTTTTGTGAAGCGTTGGAACATGCACTGCTGGGCGAGGTTGAAGAGGCCGGACACAAAAGGATCAGCGCAAACGACTACCTTCGGAACGTTCACGCGGATCGTTTCGAGGTTCCTACTTTGAGTGCGGTGGATGCGCAAGAAGTCGGGTCGCGCGTGACAAGCAACCCGGATGCCTACCGGTTTTGCTTTGTTGAAAAGAACCGCATTGAAGCATTCTCCCGGATGTCGTCACGAACTCCTGCGCAACGGACGGAACTGATTGCTGCTCTCTTTGGCATGGAGGGATTCTCGGAATTTGTCAAAAATTTCAATGCAGACCTTACCGGTAGCCTGACGCTAACAGCCAGAAAAGGCGTTGAACTGGCGACGAAAAGGCAACAGCACGCCGCCGACCAGAACCTTGTCAATACTCAGATTACCCGGCGTCAAGCATTGACGGATCAGGAAACCGCACTCGCAACCCAATTCCGCGCTGGTGGGGATTACGCAGACCTGTTAGCTGCGATAGGAACGGAGGTTCAATCGGGGCGGCTGCAAGAACTCGACGGCCTTCTTGCCACATCCACCAGCCGTGAAATCGGAGAGACCCTTGACGGCATTCAGACCAAGCGTCGTCTGGTGACTGAGGCCCGCGCTGCGTTGGCCCGGCTCAATGCCGAATTGGACGCGCGCCGGGCCGATGTGAACTTCAAATCCCTCTACGAGGCGTTGCAGGGGCTAGAACAGGAAAATTTGGATTACTGTCCGGCTTGCACGACTCCTCTGATTGGCGACAAGTCGGTCCTTCGCAATCCGTTTCAACGCGCACGCGACGGCATGGCGCAACTCTCAACTCTGGCAGAACTTCAGCGCCGCCAGGCGGAAGCGCAAACGCAGCTCCGGCGGGAGGCCGAAATCCTCAAAGCCTCGCTTTCAAGCCTATCGGGCATGGCGGTGGAAAATTTGGATACAGCGCCCCTTATCCACTTGTTGCAGATGGCTGAGGTTGGTCAACAGCCCGCTTGGTTTGACACCCTCGACGTAGAAATTGACGGTGCAGTCGAAGGCCAGTCGAACACCCCATGGATGATCGCGAACGTTCTAGCTATGCGCGCGCAGAACCTTGATGAAGCTACGCGACAACAGAATGCCAACCGCGTGACGCACTTACAAGAGCAAACGCGGCTTCGGGATTTTCAACTGCGCGCGCGTGAAATTACGACCCTGCAAACGCGCTTAGCGCAGGACATCGCAAACGCTCAGGCAAATATCCAAAACTTCAATACCGTAAATTCACGGCTTATTACTGAGGCCGAGATCGAGCGTCAAACCATTGAGGCGCATAAACCCATCGATACGGCCTATCTGCGCTTTTTGGAGCTGTTGAAGAAGTACCGCGACCAGCTGCCGCAGGCACTGACGGCCAACCTCAGTAACACCACCCGCGACCTTTTCAATGCCTTCAACCGCTACGATCACGAAGGCGACAAGCTCGCGCAGCTCAAATTACCCACCAATGACACGGGACGCATTCTGATTAGCTTTAATTCTCACCCCAAAGAGCTGCACGACGCCCTGCAGATTTTGAGTGAGGGGCATATCCGATGCCTGGGTCTCGCAATCTTGGTTGCTAAGAACATCCAGCAGGGTTGTCCGTTGCTGATCTTCGATGATGCAGTCAATGCCATAGATGACGAACACAGATTGGGCATCCGGGACACGCTCTTTGACAACCCAGAATTTGCAAACAAGCAGCTTGTCATCACTTGCCATGGTGAGGAAATGATTAAGGACATCGAAAACGTTCTTGGGCATCAGCAGGCACAAGCAGAATGCCTGTCCTATACATTCCTCCCGCACGAAGGAGACCGCGTTATCCGCGTCGTCACCGGAGAGACCAGGAACTACATTCTTGAAGCCCGTCAGGCGTTGGCAGCTGGCAGAAATAGGGCGGCGCTTGGGCATGCAAGGCGGGCGACGGAAGCAGTGACTGCCCGAACCTGGAAATTTCTTGGGAAAATCAACCATGGGGAGTTGCGTCTCAAGATGGAGCGACAGCGCGCGCCTATCGAACTGAATGATCTCGCGATGCAGTTGAAGCGCAGTATCGAGTTGACCTCTTTCCAACATGTACGCAAGGCTCGTCTGACGCAGGGCTACACCGATATGTTGAATCCCCGAGCCTGGGCCCTCATAAACGCGGGAACGCATGAAGAAGACGGGCGGCTTGAATTCCCTCCCGAATGCATTAGAGAGGTTGTCGATAATCTGGCAATGCTTGATGAAGTTTTATCTGGCCGCTATGACCAGTGAAATCAACCGCAGTGACCTGGTAAGTATCGTTGCACGAAAATTGAGTGCGCCTCTTTAGCGCTTGGGCGCCTACCTGTAAACTAGGCGCTATGCCCCCATTCCCCCTAGTGCCAAACGCCTGTTTCCCATGAACGCTGTAGAAATCGAAGCAGCCATATCGGACTTGGCGCTTGAACTTTTTGATGCAGACGAGTTCCCGTTCGCTTTTTTGGCCGCTTTCGGCAGCAACGACACCACCCTCAAGCGCCTGCGCACGGGCAACAACAACACCTCAGACGTGTCCGGCGGCGTGCTGCTGCGCAACAAGATCCACATAGCCGTGTGCGAGGCTGGTATGGTGGGCGACACCGTCAAAGCCTTGCGGGTCAGCCCAGCCACAGCCAAGGCCAAAGCCAAATTCATTCTCGCCACCGATGGGCATACGCTAGAGGCCGAAGAGCTGATGAGCGGTGCGGGTGCGGGTGCCGTCGGCGTGGGTGGTGACACCATCACCTGCCACTACGCCGACTTCCCCAACCACTTTGGCTTCTTTCTGCCGCTGGCGGGCATCTCCACCATCCAGGAGATCAAAGACAACCCCATCGACATACGCGCCACCGGGCGGCTCAACAAGCTGTACGTAGAGCTGCTCAGCAACAACCCCGACTGGGCCAAAGCCGAGCGCCGCGCCGACATGAACCACTTCATGGCGCGCTTGGTTTTCTGCTTTTTTGCCGAAGACACCGACATCTTCAATGGTGAAGGCCTCTTCACCCAAACCGTGGATCAAATGAGCGAGAGGGGCGGCAGCAACACCCACGCGGTGCTGTCGGACATCTTTCGCGCCATGAACACCAAGGTGGGCGAGCGCCACCTGGCCCCGACCGACGCGGCGGGCGCTCCCACGCTTCGGCTGCCCGCCTGGGCCAACGGCTTCCCCTATGTCAACGGTGGCCTGTTCTCCGGCAGCACCGATGTGCCCCGCTTCACCAGCATTGCACGCACCTACCTGCTGGCCGCAGGCCGCCTGAGATGGCGCGAGATCAACCCCGACATCTTCGGCAGCATGATTCAGGCGGTGGCCGACGACGAGGAGCGCGGAGCACTCGGCATGCACTACACCAGTGTGCCCAACATCCTCAAAGTGCTCAACCCACTGTTTTTAGACGACCTGCGCACGCAACTTGAAGCGGCGGGTGACAGTAAACCAAAGCTGCTCAACCTGCGCAAACGCATGGCCCGCATTCGCGTGTTTGACCCGGCCTGCGGCTCGGGCAACTTTTTAGTCATTGCCTACAAACAGATGCGCGGGATTGAGGCGGTCATCAACGAGCGCCGTGGTGAGGCGCACCTGGGCAGTGAGATACCGCTGACCAACTTTAGAGGCATCGAGCTGCGCGACTTTCCCGCAGAGATTGCGCGGCTGGCGCTCATCATTGCTGAGTTCCAGTGCGATGTGTTGTACCGGGGGCAGAAGGATGCGCTAGCAGAGTTTTTGCCGTTGGACAAGCAGAACTGGATTGTTTGTGGGAATGCGCTGCGGTTGGATTGGTTGAGCATCTGCCCACCTACGGGCACGGGCGTGAAGGTGCTCGGCGATGACTTATTCAACACGCCGCTAGATCAGACGGAAATAGACTTTGCTAATGAAGGCGGTGAGACTTATATCTGTGGAAATCCGCCCTACTTGGGGAACACGTGGCAGAGTGCTGAACAAAAAGCAGATATCCGAAGTGTCGTGAATGGACGTGCTGGATCCACTGGTTTCCTTGACTATGTAGCGGGTTGGTTCATCAAAGCTGCGGACTGGATTGCCAGAGGGCAAGGTGCGGCTGCATTTGTGAGCACAAATTCCATATGCCAAGGGCAATCGGTTCCAATTCTGTGGCCCATTTTGTTCGATGCAGGTTGCGACATCCGATTTGGGTACACATCATTTAAATGGGCGAACTTGGCAAGCCATAACGCGGGTGTGACAGTTGCGGTGGTCGGAATTGGGTTGTCGAGCAGTCAACCATGCCGTTTGTTCGATCACCAAGATGATGGCTCTGTTGTTCTTCGAGAGGGCGCTTCGATTACACCGTATCTGACGATTGGCTCGCCTGTCATTGTGGAAAAGAGGAAAGAGCCAATGTCCAGCTTGGCCATCATGGAATTTGGGAACAAACCTAGTGACGGTGGCAACCTGCTTGTGAGTCAAGACGGGCTGAATGATATTGGATTGACAGGTCCGCAGAAGAAACGATTTGTCCGGCGCATCTTTGGATCAGATGACTTCATTAATGGAGGGACTCGGTTCTGCGTCTGGATTGAAGACGAGTATTTAAACGAAGCGACGAAAATCCCAGCGCTGAATGATCGAATTGAGGCGGTACGAAGAGTACGCGAGGCCAGTCCGGACAAAGGGGCAAATGCTCTATCGAAGCGTGCGCATCAACTCAAGCTAATGCGCGTTGGCAGGCGCCAAACAATCGTTGTGCCAAGTGTGTCTTCCGAAAGAAGGCAATTCCTGCCTTCGGGTCTAGTTGATAACCAAACAACGCTCACAAATCTCGCCTTTGGTCTCTACGACGCCCCCCTCTGGAACATGGCCCTCATCGTCTCCCGACTGCACCTAGTCTGGGTTGCCACAGTCTGCGGCAAGCTAGAAACGCGCTACCGCTACTCCAACACCCTAGGCTGGAACACCTTCCCCGTCCCCCTGCTCACCGAGCAAAGCAAAGCCGACCTGACCGCTTGCGCCGAAAACATCTTGCTGGCCCGCGAGGCGCACTTCCCCGCCACCATTGCCGACCTGTACGACCCAGAGACCATGCCCGATAACCTGCGCCACGCCCACGAGCGCAACGACGAAGTGCTGGAGCGCATCTACATTGGCCGCCGCTTTAAAAACGACACCGAGAGGCTGGAAAAGCTGTTTGAGCTATACACAAAAATGACGGCAGCGGCTAAAGTCAAACCAGCAGCTAAAACCGTCCGAATAAAGGCAGCACCATGAGCACGGCCCCGTCAATGCCATCACCCGCATCACCAGTATTGCCGCCTGCGGAATCCCTCACCGTCGAATTCAAAAGCGACAAAAAGCGATTGTCTGACGCTGACCTGGTTGAGGCGCTGGTGTGTCTGGCCAACACCGAGGGCGGCGAGTTGTGGCTGGGTGTTGAGGACGACGGGCGGGCCACGGGCGTGCACGCCGACCATGCCTTGCTGATGGGGCTGGCGGGCCTGGTGGCTGCGCGTACCTCCCCATCCCTTCAGGTGAATGTAGAGCCTGTGGATATTGATGGTGTGCGGGTCGCCCGCATCAGTGTGCCTAAGGCCCATGGTGAGGTGGCCACCCAGGCCGGTGTGTATGTGCGTCGCCGCATCAAGCACGATGGCACACCTGAATGTGTGCCCATGTTGCCGCACGAGCGCATCAGCCGTGCGTCAAGTTTTGGTTTGGTGGATGTGTCCGCCCAGCCTGTGGCGGGCTCTACGCTGGCTGATTTTGACCCACTGGAGCGCGAGCGTTTACGGCAAGCGGTGCAGCAATATGGTGGCGACCGGGTGCTGCTGGACTTGGACGACGAGGCACTGGATGGGGCGTTGGGCTTCACCCAGCGGCAGCCTGACGGGAGCCGGTTGCCCACCCTTACTGGTCTGCTATTAATTGGGCGTGAGGCGGTGTTGCAGCAGCGTGTGGCCACGCATGAGCTGGCGTTTCAGGTGTTGGCGCAGCAGGCGGTGCGGTTCAACGAATTTCGGCGCTTTCCATTGCTCAAGGCGCTGGACTGGCTGGAGACGAACTTTCGCCCCTATAACCCTGAGCAGGAATTGCAGGTGGGCCTGTACCGTGTGCCGGTGCCGCTGGTAGACATGGCTGCCTTTCGTGAGGCGGTAGCCAATGCGCTGATTCACCGTGACTACCATCGCTTGGGTGCAGTGCATGTTCGGCTGGAAGATGAGGCACTGGTGGTCAGCAATCCCGGCGGCCTGGTCGATGGGGTGACACTGGCCAACTTGCTGGTGACCGAGCCGCGTCCGCGTAACCGCGCCCTGGCCGATGCGATGAAGCGCATCGGCATAGTGGAGCGCTCGGGCCGTGGGGTGGACACGATTTATCGCGGCATGCTCAAGTTTGGCCGCCCGGCACCTGACTATGGCCGCACAGATGCACACAATGTGGTGCTGCAGTTGCCCACCGTGCCCGCCGATATGGCGTTCCGCCGCATGGTGGTGGACATTGAGGGCCAGCGTGGCGCTGAGCTTCCGATTGACTCACTGATTGCCTTGGGTGCTTTGCGCGAGTTCAAGCGTCTGTCGGCTGAAGGCTTGGCGCAGCATATTCAGCGTGATGCGATCAGTGCGAAACGCACGCTGGAGGCGTTGCTAGAGGCAGGTTTGGTCGAAGCGCATGGCAACACCCGTGGGCGTAGCTACACCTTGTCGGCATCGGTCTATTCGGTGGTGAGCGACAAAGCCGCGTACACCCGCCAGGTTGGCTTTGGCCCGATTCAGCACGAGCAAATGGTGTTGAGTTACATTCGCCAACACGGGCAGATCAAGCGGGCTGAGGTGATTGCCTTATGTCGGTTGACTGAGGGGCAGGTCAAACGGTTGCTGCAACGGATGCTGGCTGCAGGCCAAATCGCCAGACATGGGCAAAGCAAGGCGACTGCTTATGCCGAGCCTGATAAACCGTGAGGCCGGAGGTTTGCGGATCAATACGGATCAATACGGATCATTTGCGGATCATTCAGTGATTAATAATTTCCTGTAATAACTACCATGAACCTCCCGACTAATCCTACCAATGCCTATACCGTGCCGTCGGTGTCCATCGCCACAGCGCGCACGGGCGCATCCAGCAAAGCCAACGCGTTGGGCATGCGTGCTATGCAAGAGCGCGCCTACGCCAAGCGGGGTGAGCAGTACCTGCTGATCAAATCACCCCCGGCCTCGGGCAAGTCGCGCGCGCTGATGTTTATTGCGTTGGATAAGCTGAACAACCAGGGCATGAAGCAAGCCATTGTGGTGGTGCCAGAGCGCTCGATTGGTAGCAGCTTTGCCGACGAGCCGCTGAGCCAGCATGGCTTTGAATGGGACTGGCAAGTGGCCCCGCAATGGAACCTGTGCAACGCGCCTGGCGCGGACGATGTCAAGGTGGCTAAATCCAAAGTCAAAGCGGTGGGTGAGTTTTTGGCCAGCAGCGATAAGGTGCTGGTCTGTACCCACGCAACTTTTCGCTTTGCTGTGGAAGAGCTGGGGATTGCGGCTTTTGATGATCGCCTGATTGCCGTTGACGAGTTTCATCACGTATCGAGCAACCCGGACAATAGGCTTGGGAGCCAGTTAGGCGAATTAATCACACGCGATAAGGTGCATTTAGTGGCCATGACGGGGTCTTACTTTCGCGGCGACAGCGAGGCGGTGCTGGCCCCGGCAGACGAAGCTAAGTTTGAGACGGTGACATACACCTACTACGAGCAGCTCAACGGCTACCAATGGCTTAAGTCGCTGGACATTGGCTACTTTTTCTACACCGGCCCTTATGTGGATGCCATTGCGAAGGTGCTAGACCCCGCGTTGAAAACCATTGTGCACATTCCCAATGTGAATGCGCGCGAAAGCTTGAAAGATAAGCAACGCGAGGTGGATGACATCATGCACGGCATGGGCGAATGGAAAGGCGTTGACGCTGTCACAGGTTTTCATTTGGTGTTGGCTAAAGACGGCCGCACCTTGAAAGTGGCCGATTTGGTGGATGACAGCGACCCGGCCCGGCGCTCCAAAGTGCTGGGCGCGCTGAAAGACCCGGCGCAAAAGAACAATAGGGGCAACGTGGATGTGATCATCGCGCTGGGCATGGCCAAGGAAGGGTTTGACTGGATCTGGTGCGAACACGCCCTGACCATTGGCTACCGCAGCAGCCTGACCGAGATCGTGCAGATCATTGGCCGCGCCACCCGCGACGCAGAAGGTAAAGAACGATCACGCTTCACCAACCTGATTGCCGAGCCCACAGCGGAACAATCTGCCGTGGCGGAGGCGGTGAACGACATGCTCAAGGCCATCTCGGCCAGCCTGTTGATGGAGCAGGTGCTGGCACCGCGCTACGAGTTCACCCCCAAAAATACTGGCCCTAAGGACGGTTTTGATTACGGCGAGGGCGGCTATAAAGACGGCGGCCACAACATGGGAGTGAATAAAGACACCGGACAAATTCATGTGGAAATCAATGGGCTGGCAACGCCAAAAAGCCCAGAGGCCACGCGCATCTGCAAGGAAGACTTGAACGAAGTGGTTACCAGCTTCCTGCAAGATAAAAACACGCTGGAGCGCGGTTTGTTCGACAAAGAAAACACCTTGCCCGAAGAGCTGACGCAGTTGCGCATGGGCAAGATCGTGCGCGAGCGCTACCCAGAGTTGACTGATACCGACCAAGAGGCTATCCGGCAACACGCCATCGCGGCCATGAACATCACGCAACAGGCCAAACTGGCGTTGGCCCAGGCCGATGTGAACGGTAGCGGAGCGGCGCAGGGGAATACCTCGTTGCTAGATGGGGTGCGTAAATTCATCAATGTGCGTGACTTGGACATTGATCTGATCGACCGGATCAATCCCTTTGATGCGGCCTATGCGGTGCTGGCAAAGGCAATGGATGAAAAATCTTTGCGGCAGGTTCAGGCTAGCATTGCGGCCAAGAAGGTGAGTATTCCGCGTGATGAGGCGGTTGAACTTACCGCCCGCGCCAGAATTTTCAAGCAGGAGCGAGGGCGCCTGCCAGACATCAATTCTGCCGATGCGTGGGAAAAGCGCATGGCCGAAGGCGTGGCCGCTTTCATGCGCTACAAGGCTCAGGAGTTGGCTGCCAAACAAGAGGGTGCTAGCAATGGCTGACATTGACGAAGACGAGCTGCTTGCTGATCTCGGCCTTGAAGTTACGCCACTCAAGACTTCCAGCCGCACCCCACGCGAAGAGCGCATCATCGCGGGCTTTGAAGATATCCTGCGCTTTTATCAAACGCATGGCCGCGCTCCTAGGCATGGCGAGGGACTGGACATCTTCGAGCGCCTCTACGCCGTGCGCTTGGATCAGCTGCGCAAGTTACCCGAGGCACAGGCTTTGCTGGCGGGGCTGGATGGCCCAGACTTGTTGTCGGGTGCGGTAGCTACACAATCGAATGGTGATCACCTAGACGAAGATGCCTTGCTGGCCGAACTGGTTGTGGGCGACGGTTCGACCGATCAAAACGACATTACTGTGCTGCGCCATGTGCGCTCCAGCGTGCAAAAGCGAGCAGCGGAGGAAATTGCCGATCGCACGCTGTGTGCAGATTTTGAGAAATTCAAGCCGTTGATTGAGAGAGTGGAGCAAGATCTGAAATCTGGGGTGCGCAAGACAATACGCTTTGGGCGCGACACCAGCATCACCTGCGGCAACTACTTCATAGTGGGCGGTCAATTAGCCTATGTGGCCGAGGTTGGTGAAGCCATCAAGGCACCCAATGGTGAAAGCGATGCACGCCTGCGCGTCATCTATGCCAACGGCACAGAAAGCAACTTGTTGCGCCGTTCATTACAACGGGCGCTCTATAAGGATGACACTGGCCGCCGCCTCACCGATCCAGATATGGGGCCTTTGTTTGGCGATGCCTCTGAGCCAGACGATATTGAAAGCGGAACGATCTATGTGTTGCGCAGCCTGTCTAGCCACCCGTATGTGGCGGAGCATCGTGAGCTGATCCACAAGATCGGCGTTACCGGTGGCAAGGTAGAGACCCGAATCGCAGGCGCGGATAAAGATGCAACCTATCTGCTGGCCGATGTTGAGGTGGTTGCCACCTACAAGCTGCATAACCTGAACCGTATCAAGCTGGAAAACATCTTTCACCGACTGTTCGGCGCAGCACAGATTGACTTGACCATCGACGACCGATTTGGGCACCCGGTGAAGCCGAGGGAATGGTTTTTAGTGCCCCTCCATGTGATTGACGACGCGGTTCAGCGTATTCTGGATGGGTCGATTACCCATGCTGCCTACGACCCCAAGCTTGCTCGATTGACTGCCGTTTAGTGCAGATCCGGCTTGCCCAAAGCTAGTGCCATCTCAATTGATCTCTCTGTTGGGTGTAGGGGGTGTAACCGAGCTTTGGGATGAATAAAAAGGATTTTTCAAGCTGCAAAATTGACGCAGTATGCTACTAATTTAATAGCTGCTTACGCTATATTCTATTAGCCTAGAGGCCTAAAAAACATAATAATTCATGCTGGGTGAGGTCGTTGACGAAGTACAAGACTGCCTGAATCGGCGATGCCGCTATCTCGTCGCTGTGTTGCGCCACGCCACCTACGCTTGCGTAGCCCACAGTGCCCCCAGCGGCACCGATGCCAGTTGCGGGTCAAAGCTGATGGACTGGCTACCTGGGTGCAGCACCACGCCACGGTAAAACTGGTCGCCCACCACCTCGCGCAAATGGCGCAGGCCTTTGAAGTCG
>JANMTF010000085.1:0-25420 GCA_031390175.1 Polaromonas sp. | reverse complement strand
GAGTCTGGAATATTGCGGCTGGCGTACCAAGCAGGTACCGTTCCCGATACATTGCCATTGGCCGATAAAGTGTAGGCTTTGATATCCCCCGTGCTTTCCAGCAAGCTGTAGCTGGGCACGTATTTAAGCTCACCTGCCAGGGTAGACAGATCGTTGTTGGTATCGGACACCGCCACACCCGCATCTGCACCAGCTTGCTGGATGGTGCGTGAGATCACGTCATCGAAAGCATCTCTCACCTGGCTGGAGTTGTTCACAGAGTAAAACTGCCCACGACCGGAATACCCCGCATGTATAAAGTCATTAATCCTCGGAACTGCGCCAGGACCGTCCAGGACTCTGGGATCTCCCCAAGCCAACGAAAAAGTTGAGGTGGACACGCCAGCAGTGAAGTCGTTGTTAAATTGCGCGATTTGATCTGGTGTGACGCTCCCTTTCACACCCAGACCGATAGTGTAAGTCGTCATATGTTGCCAAAAGGCCGGATTACCGTCTACGGGTTGAACGTCGTCTTTAAGATCTGGCCTCAAATCTCGAATCCAATATGCGGCAGCCGCATCTGCCATAGTGCCTGAAATATTGTCAGGGTAAGCAACATAACTGGCTGTTCTGGACGGTATGTTGTTGAAGATAAAAGTAACGCTGCCTATCGGGTTTACGTGGATGGCGTATCCAGGGACAGAGCCAAATACGCCATTATCAACATTACCCCAATCAGTGGCAAAGTCGGTTCCATTAGTGGAACTGCCGTTATATTCTCCGTCGGAGAACAGCACCGCGTTGCTGCGTCGGCAACTGAGGTGCGCGTCAGTGCTGCCAATAATGGGTATTGCAGACCATGGTCCAGTGTTGGTATCATTAAGGTAATAATTGCCAGCCCGCCTTAGCAAGGTGTTTGCGGGGGTGCCGCCTAAAGGCGTTTGCTGATACAACCAACTATAAAAATCTGCTTTTTCAGTGCGGTTCGCAGAAGGTAAGGTCGCGTCGTTGACAAACGGACGTACACCTCGGTCAGCATTCCCACCGTTGGCGTTCATTTTGAAAAATCCCAAACGGAATTTGTTATCATATTTTGGATCTAGAAACGCCTTACCAATGGCTGTTTTGGTGGCATCCATCTTTGTGGAGTAATAACGCTTCCAATTGCGGATGTTTTGGCGTTCTTCAGCCCATGAGCACCGCGTTGCATCTGTAGTGCAGTCCGTACGTTCAATAGCTTTTGCCACATAGGTCGAAGTTACAAACGTGGTGGAAGATGTTGGTGGAGGAACCGTTAAGGTGTTGACAGCGGTACACACTCCGGCCGCTGTGCTAGTGGTGCATAAATTGAAGGTGAAAGTTACATTGTTGTTTGGAAGGCTAGCAGCTAGGCGATCAAGACCTGTATAAACCGGGACGCTGTTGAAGCTAATCGTATTGGTTGCTAGAACCTCAGTTGTCGCTGGTTGTAGTGTGCCATCTGCATTCGATCTTGGTTCGTAAAACACACTAGGGTTATAGGCAAGTCGATTGATACTGGGCGTTCGCAAAGCTTGAGCAGCGGTCACAGGCGCACTGTAAAACGGTGCTAGGTTGTTTGGTGCAAAGGCTTCTTGCATCGAACCTGAGTTGTCCAGCAGCAGCAGCAGGTTGGGCTTGACACTCGACCCGGCCGACAGCAAGGGCGTTCGTGAAAATGGCGAAACCTGCGCCCATGCGGGCAATGCGGGTGCCAGCAGAGCACAAGCCAACAAGGTGCGCCCCAGTACCTGGAGTGCAGTAGAAATGAAGTAGTTCATGGTTAACTCGCTGGTCAAGATCAGTAGTTAGTAAATAAGTGGGTGTGTCGGCAGCTACGGTCGCAGCACCGACTGCACCCAGGCCTCGGCGCCGGTCGTCACGCCGTTGGTAGCGCTTAAAGCGGCATCATTGCCAAAGCCGCGTGCAGTAATCACAAAGCCAGGGCCAGCGGTATCTTTAATCGGTTCTATCACGCACTGCGGGCGGATTTTGACGGCGGTGACGGCGGTTTCGGATTGGTTGTTCAAATACGCGGTGGGGACTTGGATGACGTTGGCAAGTGTTGCGCCTGTCCACGTAGTGGTGAGGTTCCATATGCCTGCAGAGATGGTGGTGGTAATGGTGGTGGTGCTCATTTTTCCACGCTCGGTGCTGAAGTTGACGTTGGGTACCGCTTGCGAGGTGCTAATGGCCACCAGCTCGCAGTATTTCAGGGCCAGCTCGGCGGCTTGCTGGGCCGAAGCGGCGGTGCGCAGGCTGTTGGTGGTTTGCTCCGACAGCGTGGCGTTGCGCATGCTTAAGGCGCCGATCAAGGACAAAATGCCCAGCATGACCAATACCAAGGCTAAGACAATGCCGCGTTGCGCAGTGGCAGTGCGCGTAGAGTGGGAGCGGTGTGGGAGATGGTTTTGCATGGCTTGTCTCTACTGCTGGAGCCTGTTTTTGAGCAAAATAGTGCTGGTATACGTGCGCCGCAAATAGCCGTCTGTGCTGTTTTGCTGTGCGTTATTGCAGTCGTAATATTTGGAGGTGTCGCCGCTGATGGCCGAGCGGCTGCTCAGGTCGGAGCTGGCGGTGTTACGCAGCTGTAGGCAAACCCGTACCGTCAGAACGCGCTTCCAGCGGTCTGTCGTTTCAGCGGCAAATTGGGTGTCTATGGCCTCGGCTGTCATGTAAGCGGCTGTGATGGTGCCCGTGGTGCTGGTGGAGACGCCAAAGCTTAGATCCATGCGTTCCACCCCTTCCATAATGGGCTGAGGGGTGCCAAAAGTGACAATGCCCGTAGTGGTGTTGGTGCTGATGGCACCCACGCAGTACAGCTCGGGGCCGCCTGAGGGCGTACCAGTGGTTTGAATGTAGTATCGATTGTCTGCCAGCGCGTAACGAGGAACAGTCAAGGTGCCGGCGATGGTGGTGGTGGCGGTGGCAGATGACAATGTAGAGGCGGTGATGTTCTCACCTACGCAATTGGTGGGAAGCAGGACACCGCCTGAGGTCACGGGAATGGTGTTGGAGGTGTCGGCTTCGTAGCGTACAGCCAACGAGTGGGTAGCCGTGCCGTTGTTGCAGGTAATATCGTTGAACGCGGTGGTGTTGGTAGTGGCCATGCCGCCTGTGCAGCCCCGAACGCCGGAGCTTCCAGTGCTGTCCAAATTTTTGCGCTGGGTAACGGGGAAATTGGGCGGGCCCATGATGGCGCTGTAGCCTGCCAGGCGAATTTGCTGCTGCAACAGGCCCAGGGTAATGGTGGCGTTTTCGTTCAACCTGGCCTCGGTCTCTGAGACTTTGCTGCTGCTGCTGGTGCCTGCGTAGATAGCCATGGCGGCGCCTATGACCACTATGCCGATGGTGATGGAGATCATCAGCTCGAGCAGGGTACGGCCAGCCTGCTGGCGCATGCGAGTGAAGCTGGTATGCAGCGGTTTCATAATGCAATCCGAAAATACATGCATTTGACGGCAGTGTCTGTGCTGGCCGCCGAAGGACACTTGTTATTGCCCGTTACAGCAAAGCCCGTCGCTTGGTCTAGCTCAGTCCACATGATCCATATGTCCATGTTGTTCTGTCCGGTAGCGGCGTTGGCGCTGGTGGTGACGTACGCATCGCCACCGGGCAGGCGCAGGCGCAGCAGGTTACGCCATTGGGCTTGGTCTAGTGTGGCCATGTCACCCGCGCTGCAGCTGGTGGCGGTTGCGCTGGCGTCGGTGCAGCCCGAGGTAGAGATAAGTGTGCGGGAGTTTACGTAAGTAGTGGTTTTGGCGTAATTGCCGGCACTGAACCCGCTCATATTAGCCCGGGCACGGTCGGCGTAGTCGGACACCAGCATCAACGCGGTGCTGCGAATTTGCGCCAGTTTGTTGTAGGAGTTGGATGCCGCGGTTAGCCCGGCCATGCCCAGCATGCCGATAGACATGATGAGGATGGATATCAGCACCTCCAGCAAGGAAGCTCCGCGTTGTTTGAATGGGGGGTGGTTGGCAAAAAACATAGGCGCACCGACTAATAAGCACTGCAGGTATCTCCCGCCACAATGCGTGAGCGGCCGGTTCTGCTGATGCATAAGGTTTTTTGGATGGTGTTGTCGCTGTCCCAGCTGAAGGTCATGCCTTCATTGGCAGAGCCGCCTTGCATAAAGCCTGTAGGGGTAAACACAAAGGTGCCGGTGGAACCATTGCTGGTGGAAGAGATATTGTAGAAATTACTGAAAGCGCTTTGTGTGATTACTACGTGATCGGTCGTGGTGAGGGTGCCGCTGGCATCGTTGTCCACGTACACCAACCAGCCGGTGCCCCAACCGTTACTGGGAGCGTCGGTAGCGCAACTGGTGCCATTGGCGCTGCGGCACATTCTGGTTACCCGGCCGCGCTTCACTGCTTCAGAGCGGGCGATTTGCAGGCTGCCGTTGTAAGAGTTGAGGGCGTTGCTCAGTTGCCATTTGCCTATAAAACTGCGCATAGATGGCAGGGCTAGTGACGTGAGTACTGCAGTGATGGCGACGGTTACCATCAGCTCTACCAGGGTAAAGCCACGGAATGCGTGGGCGCTCGAGTAACTGGATATACGTTGCATGGGCGTGAATATAGTTTGTAAAGTGCCGCTGACCACAGGTCATTGGATAAACGGTAAATTGGGTTGATAAACGGTGCTGCCAATGGTTTATTCTCAAGACCTATGCTAAGCCGCTGCACTCTCACCCAGACCGCAATGAAAAATCTGCTGCCTGGGGTCACCCGTCTGTCAGTGGCTTTCGTATTGGCGCTGTCAGTACATGCGCTGGTGCTATGGGTCGTTGGCCAGCAAATGCAGCCTCTACGCAGCAGTGTTCAAACCAAACCAGCTGCGCTGCGGATGCGGCAAATTACCCAAGCAAACCCGTCCGCGGCACCTGGCGCCCCGCCTAAGGCTTCTATTTTAGTGCAAAAAAAAGCTCCAGAGCCCAAGAGTATTGCGCAACCAGCTATAAAAAATGAAGCGTTTAATGCCATCAGTAAAATGCCGCCAGAATCACCAACCATCACGTCCACCCCTACGTTCACTGTCAGCAGTACCGTTGGCCCGTCTACCGACACTTTGGCCATGCAGGGCAGTTGGCCTATTGATACCCGTTTGACTTACGACTTGGTTGGCTACTACCGCGGCGAGTTGTTGGGCAACGCCACGCTGCAGTGGACGCGTGAGGGTACCGGTCAGGGTGAGGGTTACCAGATGCGCATCGAGATGGATGCAAATGCGGTCAAGGTGCAGCTCACCAGCCAAGGCAGGATGCTTGATAAGGGCCTAGTGCCCAACACGTATGAAGAGCAATTGCTGGGTCGCCTGCAAAGTGTGGCCATCGAGGCAACGAGTGTCGTGCTGGGCAATGGAAAGCGCATTCCACTTCTATCGCCAGCGGGTGTGGTACCCGAGGCCGCAGAAGGTGTGCAGGATGTGGTCAGCCAGTTTATTGAGTTGGGACATCGTTTTGCGCAAGGACAAGCGCGCCTGGCCGAGGGTGAAACTGTGCGGGTGTGGTTGGCCAGTCCAACCGGGCTGGACGCATGGGACTATGAGGTGGGGCCCGCTGAGACCATGACCGTGCCGCAGATTGGAGCAGTGCAGGTTTTCCCTCTCAAGCCACGCCCTGTGCCCAACCAGGGTAGCTCTGGCAGCACTGTTGGCACTGAAATTTGGCTTGCTCCCGCGCTGCAGTATCTGCCGGTGCGTATCAAGCTCGCTCTGGACAAAGACGCCTACGTAGACTTAAAGGCGCAGAAAATAGAGCAGCGCTATTGATCTTGCGCTACAAACATCATTTCCGAACCTCATCCACCAGCGCCCGAAACTCGTCAATATCTTCAAAATTGCGGTACACGCTGGCAAACCGAACATAGGCTACTTTGTCGAGCTTTTTCAGCTCGCGCATGACGAGCTCGCCTATGCGGGGGCTTTGGACTTCGCGCAGGCCCAGGTTGAGGAGTTTTTCTTCGATGCGCTCCAAGGCGCTGTCTACCTGCTCGGTGCTGACGGGGCGTTTGCGCAGGGCCAGGTTGAAGCTGGCTTGCAGTTTGCTGCGCTCGTACTCTATGCGGCGGCCGTCTTTTTTGACCACGGCGGGGAAGTTGACCTCGGGGCGCTCGTAGGTAGTAAAGCGCTTTTCGCAGGCACCGCACTGGCGGCGGCGGCGGATAAAGTCGGCGTCTTCAGAGATCCGGGTGTCGACGACCTGGGTGTCGAGGTGGTTGCAAAAGGGGCATTTCATGCCTTCATTTTATAGCGCTTGTGTTCTTGTAGATGCGCCTGCGCGAACAACTAAGTAGCCCGGCAATCGGGCTACTCAGGTTCTTGACGCTTTAGCCGTACACCGGGAAGCGGCTGGTCAGCGCGGTGACTTTGGCGCGTACGGTGGCCAGGTTGGCGGCATCGCGCGGGTTGTCCAGCACGTCGGCTATCAGGTGGGCGGTGGCGCGGGCTTCGTCCTCTTTAAAGCCTCGGGTGGTCATCGCCGGGGTGCCTACGCGCACGCCGCTGGTGACCATCGGCTTTTCCGGGTCGTTGGGGATGCCGTTTTTGTTGATGGTCATGTAGGCATCGCCCAGCACGGCTTCGGCTTCTTTGCCGGTGATGTTTTTGTTGCGCAAGTCGACCAGCATCACATGGCTCTCAGTCCGGCCACTGACAATGCGCAGGCCGCGCTGCACCAAAGTCTCAGCCACCACCACGGCGTTTTTCACCACTTGCTGCTGGTACAGCTTGAAGCTGGGCTCCAGCGCTTCTTTGAAGGCGATGGCTTTGGCCGCTATCACATGCATCAGTGGGCCGCCTTGCAGGCCGGGGAATACTGCGCTGTTAATCGCCTTTTCGTGCTCGGCCTTCATCAGGATGATGCCGCCGCGTGGGCCGCGCAGGCTTTTATGGGTGGTGCTGGTGACGATGTCGGCATGCGGCACGGGGTTAGGGTACACGCCAGCGGCAATGAGGCCAGCGTAGTGCGCCATATCGACCATGAAAATCGCGCCGACCGCCTTGGCCACCTTGGCAAAACGGTCAAAGTCAATGCGCAGGGAGTAGGCCGAGGCACCGGCAATGATGAGTTTGGGCTTTTTCTCGTGCGCCAGGCGTTCCATTTGGTCGTAGTCGATCTCTTCTTTCGCATCTAGGCCGTAGGAAACCACGTTAAACCACTTGCCGCTCATGTTCAGCGCCATGCCGTGGGTGAGGTGGCCACCCTCGGCCAGGCTCATGCCCATAATCGTGTCGCCGGGCTTGAGGAAAGCCAAAAACACGGCTTGGTTGGCAGACGCGCCGCAGTGCGGCTGCACGTTGGCGCAGTCGGCACCAAACAGCTGCTTGACGCGGTTAATCGCCAAGGTCTCTGCCACGTCTACGTTGACGCAGCCGCCGTAGTAGCGCTTGCCGGGGTAGCCTTCGGCGTACTTGTTGGTGAACTGGGTGCCTTGCGCGGCCATGACGGCGGGGGAGGCGTAGTTCTCAGAGGCGATCAGCTCGATATGGTGCTCTTGGCGGGCGTTTTCGGCCACGATAGAGGCGTACAGCTCGGGGTCGGCTTGTTCAATGAGGGTCTTGCGGTCAAACATGGCTGGCAGTCCGGGGTGAGTCAAAAGTGTGTCCCTGCGGGCCGTTCGCGCGGTTCGGCGCATCGGTGCAGGGTGGCCCAGGCGAACGGCTAATCGCAACCTGGGAGGGTTGCGGCACGCTTCCTAGTGGTGGCCCACGTCGGCGCTTGAGACCCTGTGAAAAGGGCCAGCGCCTATCGCCAGTTGCGTGCAGGGTGAAGTGTACCCGAAGGGCTCCTTCTGCTTCTACGGGCTGTGTGGCCCGCCTTGGCAGATTAAGAATTTACCAGGGCCGCAATTTTGTCTTCTAATTCGGATTTAGCCGCATCCGGCGCGGCGGTGGGTGTGCTGCGGGTGTGGGGTGCCAGCACTGGAATGGCACGGGGCACTGGGGGCACAAAGGTCGCCACTGCTTTGCCGCCTGCTACAGAGCGCAGGCGGGCGTGCTCAGCGATCACTTTAAGCGTATAGCCGCCCTCGGTGGCATCACTGGTAGCGCCTACATACTGGCGCAGGCCACCTTCGACCGAGCCAGCGCGGGTAATGCACTCGCGCAGCACGGTCGCGCCTACGCGCAGGTTGGTGACGGGGTCAAAGGCGGCCAATTTACCGCCAAAGTCGTCGTATTTCTCTCTGTGCACGGTGGTCATCACTTGCATGAGGCCTTGTGCGCCTACGGGGCTTTGCGCAAACGGGTTAAAGCCCGACTCGATGGCCATCACGGCCAACAGCAAGGTGGGCTCGATTTTGACTTTGGCACCTACTTCGTAGGCTGCCACCACCAAAGCCGACACAGGCTCAGGCGCAACGCGGTATTTTTTGCTCAGCCAATAGGCTACAGCGGCTTGCTGCTTGGGCAGGTCTTTGGGGTTGGCTGCGGTGGCGCGCTCGATAGCGCCGGGTTCAGCCTCGATCACGTTTGCTACCTCTACGACTGGCTGGCGCTCTTGCAGCCAGCCCATGAGGGCGGTTTCGCTTTGCTGGCGCAACTCGGGTTTGGCCACCATGGTGACCGTCAAAGCCGCCAGTACCAAGCCCACGACAGCAAAGCCGTTGTGGGCGATCTCAAAAAAGCCTTGCGCTACATCGCCTGCGAAGGTTCGCAGTGCAGCGCCGCATCTGGCAATTACTTGGGTCATAAAATACCTTTCTACGCGGGGGCAGCATTGACAAACAGCATGCAATCAATGCAGTTGCTTGGCAGCACAGCCCCTCGTTTGGATTGGATACACGGGTCTATTGTTGGCTGCGCACTTATCTATAACGAGTGTGCACTTGATCCTTCCAACAACGCCCTAGCCGGGTTCGGCTGCATTCATCGGGGCTTGGAGAGTCTTGGCACCCAAGGGTTTCCACTGATGTATGGATTCAATCCGCATTGTAGAAGGCATCTTAATACCGAGTCAAGAATATAAAAATATAAAAAATTGATTAAATTTGTATATAGACGGGTGATTTCCTGGGAATTGGTTGTTTGAGAGACCAAAAGGCTGAGAACCACCTGACTTAGACTGCAAAGTCCAGATACTGCGCGCAGGAAGTCAGACCGCTCTGACGGCGATACCAATTAATACAAACTTGTATTTGAATAACGCAAGGGGGTGGTCTATAGTGAAGCTGTCAGATGAAAACTTTGACAACTTCATGTGGGCAATCTATTGCCTGCTACGCAGCATGGACCTGAAACCTCCATTGCTGTGACCCCAGGCGGCACGCAGCTTAGCTGAGCCGCCAAGCCCGGTGGGTTCGGTCATCAGACTGCCCATCGGGCTTTCTTTTTGGCAGGGGCGCAAAAACCAGCGAAAATACACGATTCAGCGCTTTTGTGTGTGCTGAGCTATTTTGTTTGCCCACTACAAATTCCCCTATGCTGAGTTTCTCATCTATTCTTAAAAAAACCCAAGAGCCCACCGTGTCAGACACCACCGATCCCAAAGCCGCTAAACCAGCCGCACCCGCCGCAGCCCACCCGCTAGACAAGCAAACCGGTGGCGCGTTCAGTGCCCCCACTTCGGGCGAGCGCACAGCGCGCGTGCGCGAGTGGCTGGCCAGTAGCCCGAGCGTGGAGCAGATGCAATTGGTGTTCAAAGAGCTCAGCGTGAAGGACAAAGGCGCAGCCAAGCCACTGCGCGAAAAGCTCGACGAGATCAAACGCGCCAGTGCGCAAGAGCATATTGCGCAAGAGTGGGCGGACAAAGCCAAGGCCCTGCTGGCAGGCAGCAAGCTCAATATTGCCGACGCGCTGGGCTGGCAGCGCGACGCCGCCAAGGCTGGTGCACCCTTGTCTAAAGAGCCCTTGGCCACAGTCAAAACCCAGTTGGCCGAGCGCGTCAAGCTGGTAGAAGACCTGCAGCACCGCGCCCAGGTGCAGCGCGAAGCCGCCCTCTTGATGGCCCAACGCATCGAAGTGCTGTCTACCAAGCCGCTGGCCGACGCGCAAGCCGTGTGGGAAGGCCTGCGCACCGACGTAACCACCTGGCAGCAGCAAACCGAAGCCATGGCAGCCGATGTGCATTGGCCTAGCGTGGACACCAAATTTGCCCCGCAGCTAGACTCTGCCAAATCGCAATTGCTCACCCTGTGGGAGGCTTTCCAAGCTGCCCTGGCCCAAGCCGTAGCCGCTACGAACGATGCCAGTGCGCCACTGCCCGCCGTGCCGGTATGGGCCGAAACCATCCGCGCCGCGCGCGGTCATGCTGAGCCTAAGCCCGAGCGGGCTGAGAAGAGTGCCCGGCCCAAGATTGACCCCGAAGTGCGCTCGCAGTCCACCAATATTGTGCGCGAGCTGCTATCCAAACTAGAGCATGAGTTGGCAGAAGGCCATGGCAAGGCGAGCGTAGGCGCAGCCAACGCCGTGCGCGCTGCACTCAAGGAGCATGGTGCCAATATTGGCGAAAAGCTCGATGCCGCTGCCCAGCATGCCCTGGGCGCTGCGGGCGAGCTGGAAGGCTGGCAGCGTTGGCGCGCCAACCAGATCCGCGAGGAACTGACCCACCACGCCCAAGCCCTGGTGGCCAAGCCACTGGGTGGCCGCAAACAGCAAGAAGCCGTGCGCAACCTGCGTGATGCCTGGAAGCAAACTGACCAAGGCGGCGTGCCCAACCACGGCATGTGGAAGCGCTTTGACGATGCCTGCAACGAAGCCTACAAACTGGTCGAAGCCTGGCTGGAAAAAGTCAAAGCCGAAGAAGGCGCGCACAAAGCGCAGCGCCTGGAGATGATTGAAGAAATCAAAGCCTGGGCTACGGCCAACGCCCAGCGCACCGACTGGAAAGACATCAACCGCGAACTGCACACCTTGAGCGAAAAGTGGCGCAACGGCGGCCATGTGGGCGAGAAAACCTTTGCCGAGCTGCAGCCCTTGTACAAGGCTGCTATCAAAGAAGCCCACGCCCCGCTGGACGCCGCGCAAAGCGCCAGCCTCACCCGTCGCCACGCCATGATCGAAGAGGCCAATGTGCTGGGTGCCATGCCCGTGATGCGGATCGATGCCGTCAAAGCCCTGCAACAGCGCTGGCAGCATGAGGCGCAAAGCGTGCCGGTGGACCGCAAGCAAGAGCAAAAACTGTGGGATGCTTTCCGTAAACCCATCGACGACGCGTTCAACCGCAAGAGCGCTGAGCGCGAGCAGGCCGCCTCGGCCATGAGCGTGCACGACAAAGCTGTGCTGGATGCTGTAAAGGCCCTGGACGAAGCCAATGCCAGTGGCGATGTGCAAAAGATCCGCGCGGCTATTGCCGCTGTGGAGGCCGCTGGCCGTGGCCAGGCACTGGCCGCAGCGCCGGTAGCAGCCAAGAGCGCGGCTGCCGCCAGCGCAGCAGCACCAGCTGACGCTGCTGCTAGTACCGGTACTGATACCGCGGAGGCCGCACCAGTTGCTGATGCAAATCAGCCTGCAGCCCAAGAGAATGGTGCGCAAGCAGCTACAGATTCCGCAGCAACTGATACTCTAAGCGCTGCAACAGACGCACCCGCTCAAGAGGGCGAAGCCTCCGCAGAGGCTGCGCAAGCCGCTGCTGAACCGATAGCGCCCGCCGCACCAGTCAAAGTAGCCAAGCCCGTTATCGCGATGCGCGCTAGCGACGACCGGCCCGGTGGCAAGCGCCCAGAGCCAGCCGCAACTGGCCGCTTTGGCGACAAAAAAGGTGGCAAGTTTGAAAGCCGTGGTGGCGTAGGCGCGGGTCGCCCAGGTGCGCCAAGCGGCTCCGGTGGCCGTGATGGCGATGCACGCGGTGGCCGCAGTGATGGGCGCTTTGAGGGCCGTGGTGCAGACCGTGGCAATGATCGCGGCGCTGACCGTGGTGCAGAGCGCACAGGCTACGCAGGTGCCGACGACAGGAGCGGCCCACGCCTGTCCAACACCGCTTTCTACGCCCAACGCGACGCACTAGACCGCGCGCAGATGGCCCTGAAAAAATTGGCTGCCCAAGCCCATGGCGAATCATTGACCGGCCTGATGACCGCGTGGGAGCAGCGCCAAGCCGAGGCCATGCCCAGCGCAGCAGAGCTGGGCAAAGTGGTCAGCCCCGCCGCCCGCACTGCCTGGTCGCAAGCCGTGGCCAAGCCCGCTGCGGGTGACGCAGCCACCGCATTGCTGCGCATCGAGATGGCTGCCGAGGTGCCCACCCCAGCCGAGCACATCAGCGCCCGCCGCATGCTGCAACTGCAACTGCTCACCAAGCGCAACGACCCGGCCCCTGCCGACACCTGGGCCGTAGACACCACCGCAGTGCTGTCCACTCCCTTTGACGCCGCTTCGGCCAAGCGTTTGCAAACTGCGCTGAAGGCGCTGCTGCGGTAATCATTTCCATGCTGTTCACTTGGGTTGCTACTTTGTGGCGACTCGGTGGATAGTTGGTTTGGGGATTGCTTTCCAAGCTTGGTCACGTTGCGGCGATTGAGGAAGTTCGGCTGTCAAAAACTTCCGAAAACACGCGACCAGTTTTTGTAGCGCGCTATAGACCGCGCCGCGCCTTTCTACAGTTTTTGCATCCGAACCACGCTCAATCACCGCTTGCTTGGTTTTGTAGCGCTCGGTTTCGCGCAACTGTTTCGCGGTTGCCGGTGCATCGCTACTATCAAAAACAAAATCGCTTAGACTTCATTAAACTTAGATGCTCATTTTTTCGATGCAACCATTTCCCCCATCCGTTTTGGGTGATCAATTTACTGCGAGTTAAAATTGGTCCTATGTTTGCCGGGATGTCTCACTCTAGAAAGTAGCAGATGATTCTTTCTTCTTCTCTGGTCGAGAAAACACGAACTGGCTTTCGTTTGCATCAATCCAATTCCATCCATCGTCGGCGATAGCAAGCCCGGGTAGCCTTCACCATCACGCTCATTCCACATCTCCGTCTCACGGACTAACTTCTTCTGTAGAAGCCGTCTCAATGCCAAATTGAAACCCATGTTTGTAATACCTGCGCGCTCAGCACTACGCTTTACTGTTGAGACTGCGGTATCCAGGTCAGGCATATAGGCTTCCCCCGCGATGACCGCCAAAGTGAGAATTTCTGTCTGTGACAAACCTTGAATTGGAGCCACAGGATCCGATTCAGCAATTTTTTCAAGTACAGAGTCCTGTTTGATGATTGCTTTAATTTTTGCCGTCAAACTATCGCGGAGTTTATTAAAGTCGCTTGGTGAGTCAGCAGAGTAGGGAATGACGCTGCGGTGTTGAATATCAAACGGATACTTTTTGCCGGTTCTCTCTTCAGAGCAAACCATTACTACAGGTCGCTCGGTTGCGAATGCATACCCTAGTTCGTACCACACGTTCGGATTGTCTGCCGTTATGTCAGCGAGACAGATCGCTGCCTCTTTAATCCCCTTTTCAATAGAATCGATAGGGACTAAAACGCCCGGGTCATGATCGACACGATAGGCCTCAAGTCCTGCCGCTTCGATTGCGGGTTTGTAAATGTCTGCGAAGCGCTTATCGAACTTTCCCGAATCGAAAGGTTGAATTACGAAGCAAGTGGCCATTGTGTTTCCTTGAGTGCAGACTACAGTTGTGAGTCCAAGTGCAAAGTATGCCGCAAAACCTGCAACAAAAGCCTAGCGACGGTGACATGCCCTAGACATCAACTACTCCTGAAAGTGTCATAAGGTCAAGCAAATGCGCTATCGAGTAGGCGTAATGAGAGTCACAAGGTATATAGTGCCGGGTATGTTATGCAGTGTGGAGTACGTGTGATAAATAGGCTTGGAAATAGTATTGAGTTAGAAGAGAAATAGGCCTCTAGCCAAATAAAATATTGCGCAAGAAGCTATTTTTTCGATAGTACCTACCTACCCAAAAGATCGATACTCTTGCGTGAAACCGCACGCTACGAAACCCTGCAAGCGGTGATTGAGCGTGGTTTGGATGCAAAAACTGTAGAAAGGCGCGGCGGGGTCTTTTGAACTTTACAAAACTTGGACGCGTGTTTTCGGAAGTTTTTGACAGCCGAACTTCCTCAATCGCCGCAACGTGACCAAGCTTGAAAAGCAATCCCCAAATAGCGATAGAGAAGTACAAAAGCTAGAAAAAAAGTGCCGCCTCAATACTGCGTCTGAGGCAGCGCAATCTCCATCCCATCCATCGCCAAGGTCGCGACGATTTGGCAGCTCAAGCGGCTGGTCGGTTGGCGTGGCTCGGCGGTCATGTCCAGCATGGACAGCTCGTCTGCACTGGGGGGTGGCAGCTTGTCAGCCCAGGCGGCGTCTACATAGATGTGGCAGGTCGCGCAGGTCAGGCTGCCGCCGCAGTCTGCGGCTATGGCTTCTACACCGGCGCGGGTGGCTCCTTGCATGAGGGACTGGCCTATTTTTACAGTAAAACTGACTCTAGCACTCTGGATAATTGCGGGAGCAGCTACGAAATGTATAGTGATGGGTGTGGCCATGGAGAATGTTAATAGCGCGAAAAAACTTCGCGGCATTGCCAGTCTACTTTGTCTTGCGCGGCCTCGTAGCGCGTAATTTCTTGGCGCTTGATTTGGCTAAAGTAGTGGATAAAAGCGGGGCCAAAAGCACTGCACAGTGCGGTGTCTGCCTGTAAAGCGTGTAATGCATCGGCTAAACACACGGGAAGTTGATCGGCTTGGGCAGAGTAGGGCGTTTCGCAAGCCGCAGGCGCTGCCAGTTTGCGGGCAATGCCATCCAGCCCGGCATAGATTTGCGAGGCAAAGTACAGATAGGGATTGGCCATAGGCTCGCCCACGCGGTTCTCTATGCGGGTAGCTTGGGGTGCATCGGGCGGGGCTATCACGCGCAGCATGGCACCTCGGTTGTCGTGGCCCCAGACGATGGACTGGGGTGCCAGTGCGTTGGGTTGAAAGCGTGCGTAGGCGTTGATGCTGGGGTTGCTCAGCGCAGTGCAGGCGCTGGCGTGGGTGAGCAGGCCTGCGAGGTAGTGGCAACCCAAAGGGCTGAGGTAGCTGGCAGCTTGCAGGGGCTGCGCAATTTTTTGTGCAAGTTCGGGCTGCGCCATGGCGCGTTTGTACCAGTCTTGGGTGGGCGCTTCGGGGGGGGACATGGCAAATGCGTTGCTGCCATCGGCACGCACCAGCGACTGGTGCAAATGCCAACCGCTGCTCATGATGTGCGGAAACGGCGGCCTGCACATGAAGGTGGCGTGGTAGCCTGCGCGCCGTAGTGCCTGCTTGACTGCGCTTCTAAAGAGCACCATGTTGTCTGCAGCCGTGAGTGCGTCAGCCACCTCAAACACTGCTTCCACCTGCGAGGGGCCCAGCTCAATCTCTAGCGATGTCAGTGGCAGGCCCAGTGCTTGCGCGGTCTCGCGCACAATACGCAGGGGCTCACCGGCCAGGTCCATCCACTGCTCAGACAGCAAGCGGTAGCCGGGGTGGATCATCGACACCGCAGGCGGCAGGCCGGGCCAGGCGGCCAGCTCGGGGTCTAGCTGGGGGCGGGTGTTTTCTACCTTGTAGATGTGAAACTCTACCTCCAGCCCGTAGCGCATGCTTAAGTTTTGTTCCTCTAGTTTGGCTATCGCGGTTTGCAAAATGTGGCGCGTGTCCAGCGGCACGGGGCTGCCATGGGTATGGAACACTTGGCCTTGCAGCTAGGCAGTGCCTTTTGCCCAGGGCAGCTCTTGGTAGCTGTCCAGGATCGGGCGCAGTACCAAGTTGGCGGCGTTGGCGAACTCGGGAAAGTCTGTCGTGCCGCCCGCCTCAAACACCTTGAACGCAGTGCGGTCTGACGTGTCTTTGAGTGCCAGCGTACCGACCAATCCAATGCCATTGGCCAGCGCGTCCTCTACCGCCAATGGCATCAGTGTTTTGCCGCGCAGGTCACCGTGCACATCACACCAGGCCAGGCGCACCTGCTGGATGTCGGATTCAGCCATGCGCTGGAGGGTGTCTTCTATGGTCATGTTGGGTTGTCAAGCAAGGGGTTGTAGATAAATTCTCCGATGCTTCTAATTTCGCGTTTTTGGATGTCATTTTTTGTGTTTTTTGCGTTACTTCACCTGAGCGGGCGAAGCAGACTATTTCCAAGGAGCAGCCGCTCGCTTGGCATCCGCCTGCGCTTGCCACCACGCCTCCCAGCTGGCTGCGGGGGCAAAGCCATCTACCGTGTCCGGCCCGGTCATCTGCGCGGCCAGTGCGCTGTCGGCCACACCGGGCGCGGTGCCGCCTGCTTGCACGTTTTCAATGGCTTTTTGCAAGGCGCGGCGGTTGGCCATGATCACCTTGTCACTTGTGCCCAAGTGCTCGCGGGTGCGGTCTTGCACTGTGCCCATGCTCTCTACCGCCCATTGGTCGTGCACGTTGATGTCGTCCTCGCCCATGCCCAGGTAGGTGCTGGCTTGTTGCTCGTTAGCATTGAATCCCCATGCGTTCCAGCGGCCTGCTTTGGGCACGTAGTCGGGCAGGGTGATGTACTGTGTGCGCTGGGCACGCATGGCATCGAAGTCCACAGGGCCTGCAAAGCTGGTGAAGATGCTATACCAGTAGGTATGCGTGTCGTCGATGGGCAGGTGCATTTGCGTGATGGTCATCGTCTCGCTCAAGGGGATGACAAAAGTGTGCGGAAAGATGGCGTGGGTCACGCGCACATGCATGGTGGTGTCGCTCAGTTGGCGTAATGCAGTCAGGCGCATGCCAGCGGGCGTGGGGTCAAAGCGGATGTCGGGCCGGTGCAGCTCGCGCATCACGCGGGTCATGGGCCAATGCTCGCCGTCTACATCGCCTGCGCTGGCACTGCGAAACTGCTTGCCGCCTGCGTTGTCGCCAATCTCGTCCAAACCGGCATCGTTGAAAAAGCGGTGCAAGAAAGAGGGATGCGCCGGGTCAATGCCTACTTCAAAGCATTGCAGCCAGTTGGCCTGCCACAGGCCTTTGAAGGCGAAGGTGTGGCTGGCGGGGGCGGCAAAACAATCGAAAGCGGGGAAGGGCGGTGGGGCTGTATCAGCCTCGCCCAGCCAGGCAAACAGCACGCCAGATTTCTCTAACACCGGGTAGCTGCGCTGCTGGATGCGGGTGCAGAGCTGGCTGCCTTCGGGCTCGGCGGGGGTCTCCAGGCAACGGCCGTCAGAGGCAAACTTCCAGCCGTGGAAAGGGCAGCGGATGCCGGTCTGCGCGTGGCCTTGGGTGTCGGGCACGATCTCGTAGCGGGCAAACGCCAAATCCGCTCCCCGGTGCGGGCAGTCGCGGTCTAGCAGGCCGTAGCTGATGCTGCCGTCTGCCAATGGGGCGTTTTGGAACAGCACAAAGTCTTGCCCCAGCGCGCGCACGGCTTTGAGGGGGCGCTTGGCCATGCGCGGGTCCAAGGCAGGGTTAAATTCGTCTGCCAAGGCAATCGGCTGCCAGTAGCTGCGCATCAAAGCGCCGCAAGGGGTGCCGGGGCCCACTTGAGTAAGGAGTTCGTTGAGGTCTTTTTTCACCCTCCGACTGTAGCGTGTCAGCGTGCTGGCCCGCAATCGGGTTATCCTTATACCCATGAAACTCTACAACTACTTCCGCTCCTCCGCCTCTTTTCGCGTGCGCATTGCACTGGGCCTCAAGGGCTTGCCCTACGAGTACATCAGCGTGCACATTGCCAAAGGCGAGCATAAAAAACCGGAGTACGCCAGCCTGGCCGCCGACACTTTGGTACCCTTGCTGGATACTGGTACCGACAAGCTCAGCCAGTCCATGGCCATCATCGAGTATTTGGACGAAACCCACCCCACGCCGGCCCTGCTACCTGCCGACGCACTAGGCCGCACCCGGGTACGCGCGCTGGCCCAAAGCATTGCCTGCGAGATTCACCCGCTGAACAACCTGCGCGTGCTTAAATATTTGGTGAAAGAACTCAAGCTGGACGAAGAAGCCAAAAACGCGTGGTACCGCCACTGGGTGCGGGATGGCATGGTGAGCTTTGAAAAACAACTTGCGCAGCTGCCTGCAAGCAAATTTTGCTACGGCGACACCCCCACGCTGGCCGACTGCTGCCTAGTGCCGCAAATCTTTAACGGTCAGCGTTTTAACTGCGACTTTACAGGCTTGCCGCGCACGATGGCTGCGTTTGATGCCTGCATGCAACTGCCTGCGTTTGACAAAGCGCAGCCGAAGCACTGCCCAGATTTTGAGGCATGATGCCAGTGCGAACGTCTATTCAATCGCTATTGATTAAATAGCTTCTCCCGTAATATTCTATCGTGCTAGAGGCTTACATTGCTTGATAAATCTGTGCTTTTGAAGCCTGATTGGCCTGCTGCAACGCCTGTGCGGGCGGCTTTCACTACACGCAGTGGCGGCGTTTCTGCTGCGCCGTTTGACACGTTCAATCTGGGCGACCATGTGAGTGACAAGGCTACAGATGTGGCGTACAACCGTGGGCAGCTCCAGCAAACTATCCAAGCGCGTCCCATATTTTTAAAGCAAGTGCACGGTGTGGAGGTGGTGATGCTGGACGAAAGCACGCCCGATGGCACGGTAGCCGATGCCTGCGTCACCACCCAGCGCGGTGTGGCGTGCACCATCATGGTGGCAGACTGTTTGCCGCTGCTCTTTACCAACCGTGCAGGAAGTTTTGTCGCTGCCGCGCATGCGGGTTGGCGCGGACTGGTGGGACAGGGCGGTGTCGGCGTGGTAGAGGCTACTTATGCATCATTTAAGCCTTTAGCCCAGGGGGATATTGCGGGAGCAGCTACAGAAAATATAGCGAATGATATATTGGTATGGCTGGGCCCCTGCATTGGGCCCGCTCAGTTTGAGGTGGGCGCTGAAGTCAAAGCAGCATTTGAAGCATCGCAGGCTGGGGCGCATCGGCACTTTGAGAAAATACCGCCTGACGCTGCCATTGCACACGACCAGCCGGTCAAATACTTGGCCAACTTGCAAGCCTTGGCCAGAGACAGATTGCAGGCCTTAGGCATCACCCACATCTACGGCAATGACGGCTCGGACGCATGGTGCACGGTGGGTAACCCTTTACAGTTTTTCTCCCACCGGCGGGATGCGGTCCGGCTGGGCAGCACCGGGCGTATGGCCGCTTGCATCTGGCTGGCTTGACAGCGCCATCGCATTTTGCTGCGCCACCCATTCGGCGCGCTCACGCGCTTTGCGCGCCCGGTTGCGCGCAGGCGTGGCCAGCAGGTACATCACAATGCTGATCGGCACCACGCCGTAGAGCACAAAGGTGACGATGGCGCCCAAGACCGTGCCATTGCTGGCGGTGGCCTCGGCCACCGCCATCATCAGAGCGACATACATCCAGGCAATGGCGACAAGGTACATAGTGCGAGAGAACAAAGACAAAACAGAGGCAAAATAGCGATGCAGAATGACAATGCAGAAGCTTATAAATAAATAATTGTTGCAGTGCAGCAATAAATCGTCAATAATTAGAGTTATCCCTGAAATAGAGCATGCGAAGACATGCCTACAAATAACGGAGACAACATGGATTTTCAATCACCTTGGGTCGATTTGGCCCGGCAATTTCAATTTGACCCTGCGGTTTTGCAGGATCTGCAAAAAACCTACGTGGAGCAAGCGCAGGCTTTGTGGGCGCAAGGCATGTCTGCCCACCCCGTCGTGGGGGACAGGCGCTTTGCCGCCGAGGCCTGGTCGCAAAACCCAGCTTCGAGCTTTGTGGCTGAGCAGTACCTGCTCAACGCCCGCACCCTGATGGGCATGGCCGACGCCGTGCAGGGCGATGCCAAGACCAAAGCCAAAGTACGCTTTGCGGTAGAGCAATGGCTGGCCGCCACCTCGCCATCCAACTTTTTGGCGCTCAACCCCGACGCACAAAAGCGCGCTATCGACACCAAGGGCGAGAGCATTGCCAAAGGCATTCAAAACATGCTGGCCGACATGCAGCAGGGCCATATGTCGATGACGGACGAGAGCCAGTTTGAGATTGGCCGCAACGTGGCTACGACCGAAGGTGCGGTGGTGTTTGAGAATGAGATTTTTCAGCTCATCGAGTACAAGCCCCTCACTGCCAAGGTGTACGAGCGGCCCTACCTGGTGGTGCCGCCCTGCATCAACAAATACTACATTCTTGATTTGCAGCCTGCCAACTCTTTGGTGCGCCACTTGGTCGCCCAGGGCCACCGCACCTTTGTGGTGAGCTGGCGCAACGCCGATGCGTCCGTGGAGAAGCTGACCTGGGACGATTACATCGAAGACGGCGCTATTAAAGCCATAGCTTCTTGCGCAAGTATTACGGGCTCAAAACAGATAAATTCCTTGGGTTTTTGCATTGGCGGAACCATTTTGGCCAGCGCGCTCGGCGTGCTGGCTTCGCGCGGCGAAAAGCCTTTGGCATCGCTGACTTTGCTGACCTCCATGCTGGACTTTTCTGATACCGGTATTTTGGACATCTTCATCGACGAAAAGTTTGTGCAATACCGCGAGCAACAAATCGGCCAAGGCGGTCTGCTCAAAGGCCAAGAGCTGGCCAGCACCTTCAGCTTTTTGCGCCCCAACGATTTGGTGTGGAACTACGTGGTGGGCAACTATCTGAAAGGAGAGACGCCACCACCGTTTGACCTCTTGTACTGGAACAGCGACAGCACCAATCTGCCCGGCCCTATGTACTGTTGGTACCTGCGTAATACCTACCAAGAGAACAACTTGGTCAAGCCCGGCCACCTCACGGTGTGCGGCGAGAAGCTAGACCTGGGCAAGGTAGGCATCCCCGCCTACATCTACGGCAGCCGCGAAGACCACATCGTGCCCATCGGCGGTGCGTATGCATCTACCCAAGTGTTACCCGGCAAAAAACGTTTCGTCATGGGTGCGTCAGGCCATATCGCGGGGGTGATCAACCCACCCGCCGCTAAAAAACGCTCACATTGGGTGGGCAAAGAAGGCTACTTCCCCGTCAGCCAAGCCGACTGGCAGACCGCAGCCAAAGAAGTGCCCGGTAGCTGGTGGGACGACTGGTGCGCTTGGCTCAAGCCCTATGCGGGTAAACAAATTGCTGCACCTAAAACCTACGGAAGTGCTAAATTCAAAGTGATAGAGCCTGCGCCTGGACGCTATGTGAAGGCTAAGGCTTAAATACCGAAAACCGAAGAAGGGGAGTTTTTGAACGCAGAGGGCGCGAAGGTTACGCAGAGGGCGCAAAAAAGAAATACAGAAGGAATACCAAAAAAAAACAAAAAGAGAAACAAAAAAGAGAATGCATTTTTTTTAAATTGAATACAGTCGTTTTGTACATTGATTTGCAGTTTATATTTTCTTAATTTTTGTATTCCTTTTTGTCTTCTTCTGCGATCTCTGCGTAACCTTCGCGCCCTCTGCGTTCAAAAAATCCCCGCATTCATCCCCCAAAACCTAACCCCACCAACCACCTAACCACAAAGAGAGACTAAAAATGCAAGACATTGTCATCGTATCCGCCGCCCGCACCGCCGTAGGCAAGTTTGGCGGCTCCATCGCCAAGATTCCTGCCACTGAGCTGGGTGCCATCGTCATCAAAGAAGCCATCGCAAGAGCTAAGCTGGATGCCAACCAGATTGGCGAAGTCATCATGGGCCAGGTGCTTACTGCGGGCAGTGGGCAAAACCCAGCGCGTCAAGCGATGATGAAAGCGGGCGTAGCCAAAGAGACCCCAGCCCTCACCATCAATGCCGTCTGCGGCTCTGGCCTCAAAGCCGTCATGCTGGCTGCGCAAGCTGTGGCCTGGGGCGACAGCGAAATCGTCGTCGCCGGTGGCCAGGAGAATATGAGCGCATCACCCCACGTTGTCATGGGCAGCCGGGACGGCCAGCGCATGGGTGACTGGAAGATGCAGGACACCATGATTGTGGACGGTCTGTGGGACGTGTACAACCAGTACCACATGGGCATCACGGCCGAGAACGTGGCCAAGGCGCACAGCATTACGCGCGAGGCGCAAGACGCGCTGGCGCTGGGTTCGCAAACCAAGGCTGCTGCTGCGCAGGCTGCGGGCAAATTCAAGGCCGAGATTGTCGATGTAGTGATCCCGCAAAAGAAGGGTGACGCAATCGTCTTCAACGCCGATGAGTTCATCAACAAAAAAACCACCGCCGATATTCTGGCTGGCCTGCGCCCCGCGTTTGACAAAGCCGGTGGCGTGACGGCGGGCAACGCTTCGGGTTTGAACGATGGTGCTGCCGCAGTCGTGGTGATGTCCGCTGCCAAAGCTAAGTCGCTGGGCCTCACCCCGTTGGCACGCATCGTGTCATTCGGCACCAGCGGCCTGGACCCCGCCACCATGGGCATGGGCCCCGTGCCCGCCACCCGCAAGGCGCTGGAGCGCGCGGGCTGGAAAGCTGCCGACGTGGACTTGTTTGAGCTGAACGAAGCCTTTGCCGCCCAAGCCTGCGCGGTGAACAAAGAGCTGGGCATTGATGCCAGCAAGGTCAACGTCAACGGCGGTGCGATTGCCATCGGTCACCCCATCGGTGCGTCTGGTTGTCGTATCCTGGTCACGCTGCTGCACGAGATGCAAAGCCGCGGTGCCAAGCGCGGCGTGGCTGCACTGTGCATTGGTGGCGGCATGGGGGTTTCCCTCTGTGTGGAACGTGGGTATTAAGCTAAATTAGCCACTAGCCCAATAAAATATTGCGTGAACAGCTACTATTTTTATAGTGCTGATTAGTTAACTTGTATGAGAGGAACATCATGAGTCAAAAAATTGCATACGTCACCGGTGGTATGGGCGGTATTGGTACCGCTATTTGCCAGCGCCTGCACAAAGACGGTTTCAAAGTTATTGCTGGCTGCGGCCCTACGCGGGATTTTGACAAATGGATCGCCGAGCAAAAGGCCTTGGGTTACACCTTCTACGCGTCTGTTGGCAACGTCGGCGAGTGGGACAGCACGGTGGCCGCGTTTGAAAAAGTCAAGGCTGAGCACGGCCCGGTGAGCGTGCTGGTGAACAACGCGGGCATCACCCGCGACGGCCAATTCCGCAAAATGAGCCATGCCGACTGGGATGCGGTGATCTCCACCAACCTGAACAGCATGTTCAACGTCACCAAGCAGGTCATCGAAGGCATGATCGACGCAGGCTTTGGCCGCATCATCAATATCAGCTCGGTTAACGGCCAAAAGGGTCAGTTCGGACAAGTGAACTACTCCACAGCCAAGGCCGGTTTGCACGGCTTTACCATGGCGCTGGCGCAAGAGGTGGCTAGCAAGGGCGTAACGGTGAACACCGTGAGCCCAGGCTACATCGGCACCGACATGGTCAAAGCCATTCGCCCCGACGTACTAGAGAAAATCGTCGCCGGTGTGCCTGCCAAACGCCTGGGCGAACCAGAAGAAATCGCCTCCATCATTGCGTGGATCGCGTCGGATGAAGGCGGCTACGCCACGGGGGCGGATTTCTCGCTCAATGGTGGTTTGCATATGGGATAAACGCGGCTTTGTTTGCCGCACAAAAAAAGGACTGCTTAGGCGGTCTTTTTTTTCGCCTATGTGAAGTGCCGAGGATAGGGAAATTGGCTTGATGCTGACTCGGCATCGTGTGAATAACCAGGGGTGGGCGCTGGATGTTTTTACGCTTAGGTGCTTGTGTACGCCCCCGCGCTTGGCTTGGACAGCTACGCGGCTGTCCCCCGGCCTGCGGCCTCCTTGTATGCCGCTGCGCCGTCCAAGCCAAGCACCAGGGCAACAAGTAGGGTGGTTTCGCTTAGGTGTAAAGCCCGCAATACTGAGAAAGTGGTGTCTGCACAGGCTGTGGAACGCCCATCTTGCAGGAAACATCGTGTCTGCACACGCGGTGAACCGCCCACCAAGCTGGCGCATCAGGTCATCAGTGGTCGAGTACCCACCACGTCTCCAAGATCAGGTCGGTGGCGCACTTAGCGTAGCGGCATAAAGGGGGAGTTGTCGGCCATAGGCCGACACGGAGGACAGCCGCGAAGCTAAGTGCGCCGCCGACCTGATCCTGTACAAAAGCTGCCGGTTTTCAGATGCAAATAGCACCCATTTTCCTCAAGGTAAAATAGGTGCACGTTTGGCAATGCTCTGTAGCCAAACGCCTTCTTATCCAGAGCCATGTAGAGGACTACCATGTATAAAAACCTCGCTGCGACTGTGCTCGCCGCCTGTTTTTCTTTTTCCGCTTTCTCCCAGCAGCCAGTGGCGCTGCCGTCGGCAGAGACCACTTCTAAACTTCCCGTCAAAATCGGCTTTGTGTATGTTGCACCACTGACCGAGGCTGGCTGGGTGCGCCAGCACGAGGAAGGTCGCAAGGCCGTGGCCACCGCCTTGGAAGGCAAAGTGAAAACCACGTATGTCGAAAACGTGCCCGAAGGCGCGGATGCAGAGCGCGTGATCCGCGACCTGGCGCAACAGGGCCATAAACTCATTTTCACTCCCAGCTTTGGGTACATGGAGCCCACGCTCAAAGTGGCCAAGGATTTTCCGGATGTGATGTTCGAGTCCATCACCGGCTATAAAACCGCGCCCAATGTGGCGGTGGCGAACGCACGCTATTACGAAGGCCGCTACTTGGCGGGTATCGCCGCAGGGCGCATGACCAAGACGAATATGGCCGGTTATGTGGCGGGTTTCCCCATTCCTGAAGTACTGCAAGGCATCAACGCTTTCACGCTGGGTATGCGCTCGGTGAACCCACAGGCGCAGGTCAAAGTGGTGTGGCTCAATGCCTGGTTTGACCCCGCACGCGAGCGCGAGGCCGCGATGAGCCTCATGAACCAGGATGCCGATGTGCTGGCCTTTCACACCGGCTCCAACGCTGTGATGGTGGCTGCCCAAGAGCGCGGCAAAATGGCAGTGGCTTACCACTCCGACATGAGTAAAGTAGCGCCAGATGCGCAGATTGTGGCCATTACCCACCGCTGGGGCGACTACTACACCCAGCGCGCACAGGCATTGCTGGACGGCAGTTGGAAGAGCGGCGCAGTGTGGGGCGGTATCAAGCAAGGCATGGTGCGCGTGGAAGGCTTTGGCCCCAAAGTTCCCTCGGTGCTGAGGAACGAGATATTGGCCCGCCAGCGCGATATTGCGTCGGGTGCATTAAGCCCCTTTGATGCAAAGCATCAGGCCGTCTTGGACAACGAAGGTAAGACGGTGATCGCTGCGCAGACCTCGCTGAGCGACAAAGAGATACTGACGATGAACTATCTGGTAGCCGGAGTGCTGGGAAAGATAGCAAAATAGAGGCATGCAAGCTTACCGCGCCGCGCTCCTTCAGTTTAACGACCAGCACCAAGCCGTTTTCGACGAAGACGGTCTGCTGGTGGTGGGGGCGGGCGGCAAGGTAGTGGCCAGCGGTGCTTACCGCGCCTTGCATGCCCAGTATGTGCACCTGCGGGTGCAGCATTGGCCCGGTCGCATCATCGCGCCAGGCTTTGTAGACATGCATGTGCACTACCCGCAAATCGACGTCATCGGCTCGCCAGCAGACGGCTTGTTGCCATGGCTGGA
>JANMTF010000063.1:0-31284 GCA_031390175.1 Polaromonas sp. | reverse complement strand
GACCATTTTTGGGTGCAGATGGGCAACTCGTTCATCATCGCGTTTGCCGTAGGTGGGCTGACCTTGTTCATCGCCACTACAGCCGCCTTTGCCATCAGCCGCCTGCGCGTGCCCGGTGGCCGCACGGTGATGAACATGGCGCTGTTTACTTACTTTATCCCTGCGGCATTCCTGGCCGTGCCGATGTACAAAACCATGGGTACCTACGGCATCATCAACACCCAGTGGGCGCTCATACTGGCCATGGTCACCATTGCGTCGCCCTATTGCATTTGGGTGCTCAAGCAAGCGTCTGACAAGCTGCCACTCGAATTAGACGAGGCTGCACGCATGGACGGTGCTACGCCGCTGCAACTGTTTCGCCTGGTGTATTTGCCATTGATGGTGCCGTCGCTGGTAGCGGTGGGCACCTATTCGCTGCTGCTGGCGTGGAACGAATACTTGTATGCGTTTTTGCTGCTGTCCAACGACAAGAGCGTGACGCTGTCCGTTGCCTTGGGTAACTTTTTATCGGCAGACGATTCACCTTGGGAGCTGCTGATGACCACAGGCTTGATCTACGCCATGCCACCCGCCGCAATCTACTACACCTTCAAACGCTATATGGTCACAGGCCTGACCGCAGGCGCGGTGAAATCATGAACACCCCCTTTGCTTGCCCACTTCGTGTGGCCGCCTCCCCCCTGAAGGGGGCAACGCCAGCGGCCCGGCATAGCCGGTTCCACGGCGTTTTGCGTACGGATGGCAACACACGGTGCCCTCCCATCCCTTTCTAAAAGAGTGTTATCAGATGGCATCCCTTTCGTTTCGCAATATTCAAAAATCGTTTGGCAAAACCAAAATTATCCACGGCATCAGTTTTGATATTGCCGATGGCGAGTTTGTGGTGCTGGTGGGGCCGTCGGGTTGCGGCAAATCTACCCTGCTGCGCATGTTGGCGGGGCTGGAGGAAATTACCGATGGGGAGATCGCCATTGATAGCCGGGTGGTCAACGAGGTCGAGTCCAAAGACCGCGACATTGCCATGGTGTTCCAAAGCTACGCCCTGTACCCGCACATGACGGTGCGCGAAAATTTGGCCTTTAGCTTGAAGCTGCGCAAGGCCGACCAGCAGATCACCGACGAGCGGGTGATGAAGGCCGCAAAAATTTTGAACCTGGACGTGCTGCTGGAGCGCTTTCCGCGTGAGCTCTCGGGCGGCCAGCGCCAGCGCGTGGCCATGGGCCGCGCGATCGTGCGTGACCCTAAGGTATTTTTGTTTGACGAGCCGCTGTCCAACCTGGATGCCAAGCTGCGGGTCGCCATGCGCGCCGAGATCAAGGCCCTGCACCAGCGCCTGAAAACCACCACGGTGTATGTGACGCACGACCAGATTGAGGCCATGACCATGGCCGACCGCATTGTGGTGATGCACGATGGCATCGTCGAGCAGATCGGTACGCCGCTGGAATTGTTTGACCATCCGAAGAATTTATTTGTGGCGCAGTTTATTGGCTCACCCGCGATGAACACGCTGGAAGGCAAGTTGCGCATCGACGCTGGCCAAGCCTGGGTAGAGGCGCAAGACCGACGTTGGCCGCTCTCTGGTGTGCCCAAAGGCACCGATGGGCAAACCGTGCACTACGGTATTCGCCCCACCGATATTGCACTGTCATCCAGCGGCCAAGGCATTGCCGCCACCGTGGTGGTGGTTGAGCCTACTGGTGCAGAAACGGAACTGTTGTTGCAGGTTGGTGCAAGCCAGATGGTGGTGGTGATCCATGGCCGCACGGATGTGCAGCCCGACCAAACCGTGCATCTTGCGGTAGAGCCTGCCAAGGCGCATGTGTTTGACATGGGCAACGGCGCGAGATTGAACTGAGGATGCAGCCGCAGTGTCGGGCGTTGCCGCTCACCCGCTGCGCTCCCGCCAAGCTGCTCACACGATTCATTGGATACTGATAAACCACCATGGGCATAGAAACTACATTCCGTCTGGACGGGCGCATCGCATTGGTCACAGGATCGTCTGCTGGCATTGGCCTGGCACTGGCGCGTGGCCTGGGGCAGGCAGGTGCCACCGTGGTGCTCAATGGCCGCAGCGCCGCCAGCTGCGAGGCCGCAGCAACTACTTTGCGCAGCGAGGGCTTGCAGGTGCGTACCCAGGTGTTTGACGTGACCGAGTCTGCGCAGGTGGTCACGGCCGTGGAGGCGGTTGAAAGCAGCGTCGGCCCTATCGACATCCTGATCAACAACGCGGGCATCCAGCGCCGCGCGCCGTTTGCCGATTTTGCCCTAGCCGACTGGCACGAACTGATGCGCACCAACCTGGACAGTGTCTACCACGTAGGCCAAGCCGTGGCACGCAAAATGATTGCGCGTAAACGTGGCCGCATCATCAACATTTGCTCAGTGCAAAGCGAGCTGGGCCGCCCCGGCATTGCGCCCTACACCGCCAGCAAGGGCGCAGTGAAAATGCTCACCAAAGGCATGGCGATTGATCTGGGGCCGCATGGCATCAATGTCAACGGCCTTGGGCCGGGTTACTTTAAAACCGAGCTCAACGCCAAGCTGGTGGCGGATGAGACTTTCAGCAATTGGCTGATCAACCGCACCCCGAGCCGCCGCTGGGGCGATGTGGAAGACCTGGCCGGAGCCGCAGTGTTCTTGGCCAGCGATGCGTCTAAATTTGTCAACGGGCATATTTTGTATGTCGATGGTGGTGTGACGGCGACTTTATAAAGTTGATTTACTGCGCTTGGGTCAGAGGTAACGCAAAAAGCGCTAAAAATTCGCAAAAAACGCAAAAACTAAACCACGGCATGATGTAATTTTTCGATGTAATTTTTTGCGTTTTTGGTATTTCAATTTGGTGTTTTTTGCGTTACCTTCTTCGCTCCAAGTGCCCGCACATTCGTATATCTATTGACCACGCATATGACCGACCTCACACTTGACCCCGCGCAGCGCCGCATTCGCACCGTGATGTGCCATGGCGCATTGGATTTGCGTTTGGAATATTTGCAACCCGATGCTACCGACTACCCGCCCGTGTTGGGCCCACGCCAGTTGCGGGTGCGGGTGGCGTTTGGGGGTATTTGCGGGTCGGACTTGCACTACTACCAGCACGGCGGTTTTGGCGTGGTGCGGATCAAGCAGCCGATGGCACTCGGGCATGAAATCTCAGGTGTGGTGCAGGAGGTGGGTGCAGACATCAAAACGCACACCGTAGGCCAACGCATCGCCATTTCGCCCTCCCGCCCGTGCGGCAATTGCAAGTTTTGCCAACTCGGTCAGCAGCAGCATTGCCTGTCCATGCGCTTTTACGGCAGTGCCATGCCTTTCCCGCATATTCAGGGTGGTTTCAGAGACAGTTTGGTGATCGAACAGCACCAGGCGCATGCGGTGGCGGATCATCTGAGCTTGTCGGAGGCAGCCTTGGCCGAGCCTTTGTCAGTGGGCTTGCACGCCATCCACCGCGCCGGCGGCGTGTTTGGCAAACAGGTGCTGGTCACAGGCTGTGGGCCGATTGGCTCCCTGCTGATCGGAGGTCTGCGCCGTGCAGGAGCTGCGCGCATCGTCGCTGTAGACGTGGCCGATATGCCGCTGGCCTGCGCCCGCCAGATGGGTGCGGATGAGACCATCAACATCGCCACGCACCCCCGCGCGCTGGACAGATACATGGAAGGCAAAGGCCAGTTCCAAAATGTGTTCGAGTGCTCTGGCAACGAGCGCGCCCTGCGCAGCGCCCTGGATGTCATTGCCCCGCAAGGCGTGATGGTGGTGGTGGGTTTGGGTGGCGACATGAGCCTGCCCATGAACCAGATCGTCGCCAAAGAAATCGACCTGCGCGGCACCTTCCGCTTTCATCCCGAGTTTGCCAATGCAGTCACCTTCTTGAACCAAGGCCTCATCAACGGCAAACCCGTCATCACCCGCATCCTGCCCTTTGACAGCGCAGTGGAGGCGTTTAAACTGGCAGGCGACAAAAGCCAGTCACTCAAAGTCCTGATCGCATTTGATCCGGCACTACCGTTGTAAAGAAAAAAAATTCTCTTTGAGTTTTCTTTCCATTTCCCCCTTTGGTATGCCTTCTGCGCCCTCTGCGCCCTCTGCGCAGCCTTCGCGCCCTCTGCGTTCAAAAATTCCCCGCATTAAACCCTCACCGAGCCAACCACCCATGACCACTTTCACCAAAACCACCCTCTTTACCGACACCGACGGCCGCGCCAAATTCCGCGAAGAGCCGCTAGCATTCACCGAAGGCAGCCCCCAAGCGATGCTGTCAGCCGTGATGCCTTCCGGTGGCCTGCAACTGCGCCACAGCCCGGTGGGTTTTCGCAGCCAGTTCCATTGCTCCGTCACGCCGCAGTGGGTGTTCATCCTCAGTGGCTATATGGAGATTGGCCTGCAAGACGGCAGCTCCCGCGTGTTTGCACCGGGCGAGCATTTCTATTCGATCGACACCTTGCCAGCCGGTGCCAGCTTTGACGCCCAAGTGCACGGCCACTGGAGTCGCCAGGTCGGCAGCGTGCCACTGGTCACGGTGTTTGTGCGTGGGTGAGTCCATGTTGTGTAGATAATCGCGGCATTCTTTCCAACAAGTCCCGCATCTCGCAGGACCTTGCCACCTTTATCTTCTATGTTCAAACGTCTGTTCTCCGCGCCCTGGCCCATGCGTCTGGCCAAAACGCTGGCTGCGCTGGTGCTTATGGGCGTGCTGGCATTGGGTGTGGCCACGCTGGTGGTCACCCCGCAACTGCCCGGCCTGGACACCCTCACCCACTACCAGCCCAAGCAGGCACTGCGGGTGTTCACTGCGGATGGCGTGCAAATAGGGGGCTTTGGCAGCGAGCGGCGCGTCTACCAGCGTATTGACCAAATCCCCAAGCTCATGAAAGACAGCCTGATCGCTGTGGAGGACGCGCGCTTTTACGAGCACCGCGGCATCGACCCCATCAGCGTGGTGCGGGCGGTGGTGTCCATCGTGTCGGGCGGCACAGTGCGCCGCTTGCAGGGCGGCTCCACCATCACGCAGCAAGTGGCGCGCACTTTCTTGCTCACCCGCGAGCGCACCGTCTCGCGCAAGTTCAAGGAGGCCCTGCTGTCGCTGCGCATTGAGTCTGCGCTGGGCAAAGACCAGGTGCTCGAACTCTATATGAACGAGATTTACCTGGGGTCGCGCGCCTATGGTTTTGAAGCCGCAGCGCAAACCTACTTTGGTAAAACTCTGGCCGCCTTAAGCCCGGCAGAGTGCGCCATGCTGGCGGGCCTGCCGCAAAACCCGCACCACGTAAACCCCCTGAGCAACCCAGAGCGCGCACAGGCACGCCAGCGCATTGTGCTGGCACGTATGCACAAGCAAGGTGTGCTGGACGATGCGCAGTTCGCGGCAGCCAAGGAGGAAAAATTGGTAGTGCGCAATGCCAGCAGCACAGACATACACGCCGAGTATGTGGCCGAGATGGCTCGCCAACAGGTGTTTGCCCAGTTCGGCGAGAAGGCCTATACCCAAGGCTTTGACGTGGTCACCACGCTGGTGGCCGCCGAGCAACAAGCCGCCTACCAGGCCCTGCGCCGCACCCTCATGGAGCACGCGCAGCGCCAACCGTGGCGCGGCCCAGAGGACAGCGAAAATCTGCCCAGCCCATGGCTTGACAACGACCCCGCCATGGCCCAGGCCCTGGACGGTGTTGACGATGACGACGATCTGCGCGCCGCCATCGTGACGGCGGCCAGCCCCCAGGCCGTGACCGCCGTGCTGGTATCTGGTGAAGTCATCAAAATCGACAAGCTGGGCCTGCGCCTGGTGCAAGCAGGCTTGGGCCCCAAGGCGGCCAAAGCTCTGGCCATTCAGCGCGGCTCGATCGTGCGGGTGTTCAAACAAAGCAAGGGATGGTTGCTCACGCAGTGGCCGCAGGCCGAAGGTGCCACGGTGGCGCTCAGCCCCGCCACAGGCGAGGTGCGTGCCTTGGTAGGCGGTTTTGACTTTGCGCAAAACCAGTTCAACCACGTCACGCAGGGTTGGCGTCAACCAGGTTCCAGCTTCAAGCCTTTTATCTACGCCGCCGCACTGGACCACGGCGTGTTGCCTGAGACCCTGGTCAACGACATGCCGCTCACCCACGTGGGCAACTGGGACCCCGGTAATTCTGATGGCAGCACCGACGGTCCCGTGACCGTGCGCGAGGCGTTGGTGCGGTCTAAAAATCTGGTCACCATCCGGCTGGTGCAGTTGCTCGGGGCACCCGCCATGCGCCAGTGGACGGCACGCTTTGGCTTTGACGTAGCACGCCAGCCTGACAACCTCACGCTGGCTCTAGGTACCGGTGAGACCACGCCGCTGCAACTGGCCAGCGCCTACGGCGTACTGGCCAACGGAGGTTACCTGTTGCCCACCACGCTGATCCGCAGCATTACCGATAGTAAAGGGCAAGTGGTTTTCAAAGCACCCACCTACAAACCTGTGGACACCTTGCGTGTGACGAGCGAGCGCAACGCGTTTGTCACCAATACCTTGCTGCAAGATGTCACCCGGGCAGGCACGGCCGCCCGCGCCCAAGCCGTATTGAAACGCCCCGACTTGTACGGCAAGACGGGTACGACCAACGACGTGCTGGACGCCTGGTTCGCAGGCTTTCAGCCTGGCCTGGTGGCCGTCGTGTGGCTGGGCTATGACAAGCCGCGCAGCCTGGGCAGCCACGCCTCAGGTGCTTCACTGGCGCTGCCTGTGTGGATCGACTTCATGGCCGCTGCACTGAAGAACGTGCCTGTGAAAGAACTCAGCGCGCCAGAGGATGTGATCAAGGTGGACGGCGACTGGCGCTACAGCGACTGGGCACTGGGCGGCGGCATCGTCAGCTTGGGGATGGACGAGCAAGTGATTGGGCCGGGGTTGATTGCACAACCACCCCCGCCCCTCACAATGACCAGCACGGTGGCCCCGGCATCTGCTGCGCAGTGAACTCGAATCGACCGCCCGCTTGCACTGAAATCACTGCATCACTGCGCTGCAAAGCAATACAGCAGCCCATCGCCGCCCGTGCCTTTCAGGGCCGTCTGGCTGCAACCGCCGCGCGACTGGTGCGATGAGTTCCATGAGGTTGCCCAAGCATCTGACGTGGGGCCTGCGCGGTCATGGTGGCCTACCACGGCTACGCCTTCCGCGCCGCTGCGCGTCCAGTTGCCGCAGGTCATGTCAGGGTCGCCACCTGCAAAGGCGGTGCCATCAGCGCGGGTGCCGGTCAAAATGTCGTGCCGATTCGGGGTGTCGCCACGGCCAGAGATCACTTGGCCCTTTTCAGACACTGCGTTGGCTTTGGTGATGCCGTTGCTGGCGCTGTGCAAGTGGTCTACATCGCGCGCCACCATCACGCCCTTGGCGTTGTGCCACGGCCCCTTGCCAATGCGGTCGCGGGCGTTGACATTAGCCGCGCCGTCTTTGGCCTGTACGCTTAAATAAGCGCGCCAGGTGCGGCTGCCCGCGCTGGCCGTGGTTGCCAGGGTTTGGCAATGCCTGTCGGCACCGGCTATGCCGCCCAAGTCAGCACCATTGCCTGCCCCTACACTGGTAACAAAAAATGACATCGGCCCACTGCCTGCGCTGGCCGCTGGCGCGCCACCGCCGCCCTGCATGCCTGTGCAAGCGGAAAGGATCACAGCAGCACCAGCCACCAAAGTTGTGCGAAAAATAGATTGCTTCATACATGTCTCCAAAGTTAGTTGGACTAGTTGGATGTACGTCTTAATAGTTAGTTCAAAAAAAACAGGCAATTACTTTGCGCCCAGCTCCAGCAGCAAGCTCACCATGGCATCCAAACCCTTGGCTTGGGCGTGTGCTCAAGGTGACATGCTGTAGCTACCTTGGCAGCGTAGTCCAAAATGTGGGCGCGCGCTTGCGCAGATGGGCCGCTGGCTTGCGGCGCATCCAGCGCAGCGTGGGCGGCATGGTAGCGCGCCAGCAGGGCGTCTGGTGATGCAGGCGCGTTTTGTCTTGCGTCACACATTTGCCTCGGCAAATTGCGCTAACAAGGTTTTGAGCTTGCTACGGGCATAGCGCAGACGACTCTGCGTAGGACTCTGAATACCTGTCACGCCGCGAATGGTGTGGGTACACCGGCGACACCACAGGCGCTGCACGCTTCCGAAACAGCGCCACGCCTATCACGCCCACATTGCGTGGGCGGCCTGTGCGCTCGGCGTAACTGCGGGGCGAGGCAGTAAATTCAAACGCGGCCACCGCGTCATTGCCTTTGCGCCAGCCCGTAATGCCGTAGCGCTGCCAGGCACCAGCCACCTAGCCCGTCTGCGCCGTGTTGGCCGTCTCGCCGCTTACCACGTTGACCCCGTCTACCGGAGCTACGGCCAGCACGCGCGCGCCCCACGCATTGCGAAGATCAATCGCATATTTCGCCCCCGGCACGCCGGCCACCCAGTATTCACCGCGGTGGTAATGCACCGCCAGCGTAGCGCCCGTGCTGCGGTGCGTCTCGGTGGCGTCTGCCAAACGTCCAATGGCCAATGCGCTAGTGCCCCAAGTGGCCGCAGCCGCCAAAACGCACACAACCAATGCTGTCTTCATCACGCACCTCCTGTTTGAATGTGATGAAGCTTGAAACGAACACAGGCATTTCAGTGTGCTACACATACAGGAGCTGCTCCCGCATGATACTATTGGGCTGCAGAGAGATGAATATCTTAAAAAGGCCTCAAAATCGTGTTTTTCCGCGCTTTTTCGTGGCGTGAAGGCTGTTGACGAGCCTGCGAGGTACACTAAATTATGCGAATTTGTGTACCTTGCCCTAATGTCGGAAATTCACGTCATGTTTTGATCGTTTAGTAGTGAAATATTCCGTCAGTTATTAATTAAATGGTGAAACCATCGGTATTTTCACTTTTTATAAAGTGATGCAATGATGGGTACTTATTAAAAGTCTCCTCACCCCAGCAGCGTCCATTGCAGCGACTTGCCGTCCGGTAAAACCCCCATGGCATGCGCTCTGGTGCGAGCCGCGAGGTCAGTGCAGGTCACTCTTCGTGCGCCGAAGGGGGGAGAGAACGACCCGACGCGCCGGAAACGACGCAAAAGGGGTCAGAGCAAAATTTCGTAATGGCGTTGCACGCGCCGAACAGTGGGGCGTCCTGAATTTTGATCTGACCCCATTTGCCACCCCATTTGCTGCCACGCAGGATGAGCCCACTTATCTCCAATGGGGTGGGTCGGGCACATAGCCCTGGCCTACGCGAGACTCGGGGAAGGGGTGAGGCCGTGTGTCGTGGCGCGGGCTGCGCCAGTCGCGTAGTACGCCCATGCCTACCAGGTTCTCATGGCTGTCGTAGCGAATGCGAATCACCTCCACCGGTGCGCTGCTGGCGCGCTCAAAGCTGGTGTTGCTTACTACCGATGTTTCCCGCCCACCATGGCCCGTACCCAACTTGGGCGCACCCTGTGCCCGCGCTTGGGGAGCGCCTTGGTAGCTGTCGTTGTGCATCTCGGCTTTGCCTTGGTCGGGCGCTGCGCCGCCAGATTTCTCTTGGTAGCGCTCTTTGCGGCCGTGGGTGGCAGGCCATGGTGCAGGTTGTGGCACTAGCAGGGGTGCTGGGCGCTCACGAAACAGCGCCACACCAATCACGCCTACGTCCGCTGGCCGCCCCGTGCGCTCAGCATACGAATGTGGGGAGGCGGTAAATTCAAACGCCGCAATTTCGGTATTGCTCTTGCGCCAGCCTGCGATGTCTGACTGGCGGCCAGGCTCAAACACATAACCGCTTTGCGTGATCGCCGCTGTCTCACCCGACAGCACATTGACCCCGTCCACCGACATCACGGCCAGCAAGCGCTCGCCGGTGGCGTTGCGCACACGTACCGCGTAAGGCACGCCCGGCCTGCCCTCCACCCAATACTCGCCACGGTGGAAATGCACGGCCAGCGCACGGCCCGTGTGCCGCTCCACCACGTCCACATCGGCGATGCGGCCCACTGCCTGTGCAGGGCTCATGACAGCCAGCGTGCTGGCCAGTAGGGACAGGGAGAGGATCAGACGTTTCATAAAACTCCTTGAGTGAAACTACAGGAGTATTTAACGAAGCAGTGGCCCAAAAGGCGTACCTCATTTGGTGTCTGGCGTGTAAAGACCTGAGGCTGATCTCCATCGCTGCAGTGCACTCGGTCACTGCGGAGACAGTAGCTAGCAGAAATTCACTATTTGACGTAGGATGCGGCATTGCATTTATGGCCTATCTGTAAGGAGAGTTTTCATGCCACAACTTAACGTCAACGGCGCGGTGCGCACTTTTGAGGCTGAGGCCGACACACCGCTTTTGTGGGTGCTGCGCGAGCAGCTTGGCCTGACGGGTTCCAAGTACGGCTGCGGCATCGCCGCCTGCGGTGCCTGCACGGTGCATATCGACGGCGTGCCTACGCGCTCTTGCGTGCGGCCTGCGTCCACCGTGGGCTCTAACGAAAAAATCATGACCATTGAGGGGCTGTCCCCCAATGGCTCGCACCCGGTGCAAAAAGCCTGGGCGGCGCTGGACGTGCCGCAGTGCGGGTTTTGCCAAAGCGGCATGATCATGGCCACAGTGGCCTTGCTGAAAGAAAAACCGAAACCCACCGATGCAGATATTGACGCAGCCATCACCAACATCTGCCGCTGCGGCACCTACAACCGCATTCGCGCCGCTATCAAAGTAGTGGCTAACGGGGGCGACACCAAATCGGCGGCCCTGAATATTCAACATGCCGATGGCACCACCACTTAAGGAGCACGACATGAACCAACATATCGATCTTCTCTCCTGCGTTCAGCCAGAGCCTATTCAAACTGTGGCACCTTCCAGCAAAAGCAATGCAAAAAACAAAGGCGTATCGCGCCGCCGCTTTCTGGGCACCTCTGCTGTAGCCGCTGGCGGCCTGACCTTCGCATTCACGATTCCGTGGGGTAGCGATGCGAATGCGCAAACCATGCCCAGCGAAGTCAATGCCTGGGTGGTGGTCAAGCCTGACGACAGCATCATCATCCGCATCGCCCGCTCCGAGATGGGGCAGGGCACGCTCACCGGCCTGTCGCAGCTGGTGGCCGAAGAGCTGGACGCCAACTGGGCCAAAGTCAGTGCCGAATATCCCACACCTGGGCAAAACCTGGCACGCAACCGCGTATGGGGCAACTTTGGCACGGGCGGCAGCCAAGGCATTCGCCAGAGCAACGAGTATGTGCGCAAGGGCGGGGCAGCCGCGCGCATGATGCTGGTGCAAGCCGCAGCAGATGCATGGAAAGTGCCCGCAGCCGAGTGCAGTGCGGCCAACAGCATCATCACCCACACGCCCACGGGCCGCACGGTAAGCTATGGCAAAGTGGCCGATGCCGCTGGCAAGCTGGCCGCGCCCGCGCTGGACAAAGTGGCGCTGAAAGACCCCAAAGACTGGAAGCTGGCTGGCAAGCGCATGGCGCGGCTGGACACGGTAGAGAAAACCACTGGCGCACAAATCTACGGCATGGACTTAAAACTCCCCGGCATGCTCAACGCCGCCATCAAAGACTGCCCCGTGTTTGGCGGCAAGGTCAAATCGTTTGACGCTGCGGCGATTGCCAACAAGCCCGGTGTCAAAAAAGTAGTGAAGGTGGGCGACACCGCGGTAGCCGTGATTGCCGACACATGGTGGCGCGCTCAATCAGCCCTCAATGCTCTGCCGATTGAATGGGACAACGGCGAGCACACCAAGCACAGCAGCGCCGAGTTTGCCAAGGTGATGCGCGCCGCGCTGGACGCGCCCGAGGCGGCGATGGGCAACCAAAACGGCGACATCAAAACCGCCATGGCAAACGCTGCCAAAAAGATCGAAGCCATCTACAGCTACCCGCACCAAAACCACGCCTGCATGGAGACCATGAACGCCACCGCACGCTACACCCCGCAGCGCTGCGAGGTATGGGCCCCCACGCAAAACGGCGAGGCGGCATTGTCAGCCACGGCAGAGGCCGCAGGCCTGCCGCAGTCGCAATGCGATGTCTACAAAATTCACCTGGGCGGCGGCTTTGGCAGGCGCGGCATGACCGACTATGTGCGCCAAGCCGTGGCGATTGCCAAAGAAATGCCGGGCGTACCCATCAAGCTGATCTACTCGCGCGAGGAAGACATGCTGCACGGCAAGTTCCACCCCACCTCCCAGTGCAAGATGACAGCCGGGCTGGACGCGCAGGGCAACCTCACCGCGCTGCACATGCGCATCGCCGGGCAGTCCATCTTGTCGCAGGTGGCACCGCTGAACATCGTCAACTTCAAAGACCCCGTGGCCTTCCAGGGCCTGAACCCGCCCAGCCCCGAGGCGCAGTTCACCTACACCATCCCGAATTTGCTGATAGAGCACGCCATTCGCAACCCGAATGTGCCGGTGGGTTTTTGGCGTGGTGTCAACTTGAACCAAAACGCGATTTACGTGGAATGCTTTCTCGACGAAGTTGCCTTTGAAACCAAGCAAGACCCATTGGAGTTGCGTCGCAAACTGCTAACCAATATGCCCAAAGCGCTGGCCGTGCTCAACGCCGTGGCCGACAAAGCGAGCTGGGGCAAACCAGCCGCGCCCGGCGTGTTCAGAGGCCTGGCGCAAACCCACGGTTTTGCCAGCTACGTGGCGGCGTGCGCCGAGGTGTCGGTCAGCAACGACGGCATCGTCAAAGTGCACCGCATAGTGGCAGCCACCGACAGCGGCCATGCGGTGAACCCGCAGCAGATCGAAGCGCAGATCGAAGGCTCGTTTGCCTACGGCCTGTCCGCCGCCTTCTTCCAGGAATGCACGGTGAAAGACGGCAAGATGGAGCAAGACAACTTCAGCACCTACGACACGATCCGCATGTCCAATATGCCCGCCGTAGAGAGCATCGTGATGCCATCAGGTGGCTTCTGGGGCGGTGTGGGCGAGCCGACGATTGCCGTGGCTGCGCCTGCCGTGCTGAATGCGATTTTTGCGGCTACGGGTAAGCGGATTCGCGACTTGCCGCTGAAGAACCATAGTTTGAAGCGGGCTTGATGGGGTGGTGCTGAGTTTGTCGTGACTCAGTACTTTTTCTCCGAACGAGGGCGCAGTGTAACCACCCAGCCGACTAAGCGGCCCTCACCTCGCGCATTAAGTTCGGATGCTTGTCCAACACCCGCAGAAGCTTTATCAATGCAAGAGGTGGTTTTGTCTTGCCGTTTTCATAGCGAGAAAAGGCATTCACCCCGCCTCCAAATATTTCAGCCGCTTCTTTTTGGTCAAGATCGAGTTTTTTGCGCACAGATGCAATATAGGCCGGATCCACAATGGCGGCATTTACCTGTTTGTTAAACGCCAGCATCAAGTCCATGACGCGCTTGGTCTCGCTTGCACCGGTGATGGACTCATCGCAGGCTGTGCAATAGTCGGCCGTCACGGCAGGAATCACCGTGGATTCACCTTTGTAGGTGTAGGCCATATCGCGGGTGTCATGAATGAGTTTGGCGGCTCCGCAGACTGGGCATTTCATAGTCATTGCTCCTTAAAAGAAACGATTAACACATCATCGATGACGGTTAGCTTGATGTACAAATCTATGTTGCCCACGTCCGTAGTTACGCAAGGCCGGTACACATCCTGCCAAACCGTGTGATCAGCATGGGTGGTCATACTTTTATAAAAATCATCGGTGGTCAGCAACTGGAGCACCGCAATCATGCCCTCAAAATCCAAGCCCAGTGCAGCAGCGCCCATTCTTGCCACGTTGGTCGCACGAACCTGCTCAAGTTCGATAAGCGCTTTCACCCTTGGTAGTTTGCAATGCGGAGTGCTCTTTTCCATGCTTAAATTATAACCTAATTGGTTATTTAAACCAATCTCAATTCAGACCCCATATCCTCCCGTCGTGTGACCTGCCTCGGGCCTAAGACACGACTAGTGCAGATGATGTAGCACGGTAGACGTGCCACGTGGAGAATTCAGATGGAATGGAGTCTGATCACTTTGTGGCACTTCGATGCTGGCGCAGAACATGGGAAATGGGAGACCCTGTGGGCCCTTTCAATCAATCAGTCAACCTTCCACGCGTCTTGAGTTGCCTCTCGTGAGAGTCATCATTGAACATCTTCGAATAGTTGGGTTACTTGACAGAAGTTTGCAGGCGCAAAGTCAATTCCTCCAAGGCGGTTTTGGCTTTTGACCCGATACTCATCTGCGGGTTGGAGAAACCATCGGGCTTGCCTGCGTCATTTTCTCGCTGTTTTATGACTGGCACGGCTTTTTGGAAAGCCTCCTCAAATGAAAACGTGTTGCGCAGCTGTTCGTCAAATAACGCTCGGCCAAAATAGGTCAATTCAGATTTATACCCACAGCCATACGACGTGTGGGTTGCGTCCGCTGCCGTCATGACCAGGCTGTAGTCATTGCTCAGTGCTGGCAGCCAGCCGCCTGCGTAGCAGGCCGAAACAATCACCACGCGGTGGCGAATACCTGCAGCATCCAGCATCTGGGTCAGCATCGTGGGTGTTAAAGCGGCCACCTCCAAAGGCCAATGGCTGGCGGCCAGTTTGAAGTCGTTGGCACCATGCGAGGTGAGGTAGAGCAACAGGACATCCTCGTTCTTGTCCATTTTGTTGGCCAGTGCGCTGATGGTCCGCTCCAGATTCAAGGGGGTAGCCCACGCAACCGTAGCGGTGGTGGTTTTGTGGTTGACCAATTGCACCAGACGGTCTTTGGTATCAAAACGCTCATTGAGAACTGACGACACCATCTTTGCTTCATTCAAGAAGACATTTTCAGACGCGTAGGGCGCAAACACCACCGCATACAAGTTACGTGTGCCGTCGCGGCGGGTCGCGATGTGGTCCATATTTTTTTGCAGCAGCGCAGACTGGTGTTCAAACAGTTGCTGATCCAACTGCATGTAGACAGGCGCTTTGTCTTGCGATTCAGCATAGTCAACTTGGAAAGGGCGATGTGGAAACAAGTAGCTGGTACCCAGTGACATGGCCGTACTGCCGATCACGATCAACGCAATCGAGCGCGGGTGAAGCTGGAACTGCCTGCACACCCAGTAACTAATGCCAATGAACCAGGCCAGCACACCCCACCAAGCTATAAAAACCACCCATTGAACCCAAACCCCAGGCGTGGCGTCTGCACTGCGTGCGCTCAAAATGGCAAACAACCCGCTGATAAACGCCACAGGAATGGATGCCGCGTTGCCCACCGCTAAAAACGTGCCCAGATGCACGGGTGGCCTGTGCTGGGCTGTAGCCTCGGTTTGCGCCACGACAGTTTTGTTGTGCGCTTGCGTTTGGATGACCCACCATGTATAGATGGCCATAACGGCTAGACTGATCCATGGGCCCATCCACGAATAGAGATTGAATTTCGCGGCACCTGCAATCTCCCAGCGCGATGTAGCCAAATCGATAAACATCAAAACGATGATCAGCAGCGCAAACTGGGGTGCCGAGATTTTTTTGTTGCTGATGTCAATGGGGCGAAAGAAAGCGACCCGTTGACCAAGACTAAACCAGCCGCGCAGGGACAGAGCGGGAGTTTCCTGTTGCGGCGATGGATCCGTGGATTCCATGATTGGAATGGAAAGCTGGGGGTCGGTATTTTGTAACGGCGTAGAGTCGATTTGCATACAAAGATTATCGCTAAGATGGCGCCGCAGGGTGGCCGTGGTGGATGCGGTGGTAGGCCACGTCGCGTTTCAGGGCCATGCCGAAAAGGGGTGGGCGCTCACACTTGGCGTACTCGCCCAGCTCGGGCACCTGGCTGCGCATATTGTCTGCAAATTGGGCAAATCATATACAGCCAGTAATTTGCTGCAACGCAGCATGTCGTGGCAGTCATAAATATTATAATATTTTACTATCACATAAAACATGATAGATTTTTAGTTAAATAATTCACATATTTAGGCTAAAAAAAAGATAAAAATGATTAATCACATAAAATTATGCGAATTTATGTACCTCAGGCAGTTTTTGAAAGCTCGCAACATCCGAAAAAACCTCAAAAACTGCTGTTCTAGGCTGTTTTTAAGGTATCAATCAGGCTGCAGCCCTTTAGATTTATGCGGGAGAAGCTACTGTATATGTAGCATACTCAAACTGGAAAACAGGCCCGGACAGGCGGCTGGAGCCGCTCGCGTTCTGCCACAGTCGGTCAGCGGCCTGTGTCCAGCGCCACCGAAGGTTTGAGTCCCCTGTTTAGCGCAGGCCTACGGGTTCACTGGGGCTTTAGAAAGCTGTGCCTGCCCGAAGCGGTTGATACGAAAAAGGACTGGGTACGCCAGTTAAGATCACCACCTGACCGCCAAAAAACCCTTCACGCATGACAAGCCACGTGCCCAATCTTAAAACCCACATCACCCTTGTGCTGTGCACCGTGCTCATCAGCAGCACAGCCTGCGCCAAAATACTCTCCGGTGTCGTTACCCGGGTGAGCGATGGCGATACCCTTTGGGTGCGCTTACCGCAAGGAGGTGCCCCTATCAAAGTGCGCTTCCAAGGTCTGGACGCGCCAGAATCCTGCCAAGACTGGGGGCCCCAGGCTGCCAAAGCACTCAAAACCAAAGCGCTGAATCAGACCGTGATGATCAGCACCCGCGCCCGCGACGACTACGGCCGCCTGATCGCCCATGTACGAATGGACGGTGATGACCTGGGCGCCTGGATGGTGGAGCAAGGCCACGCCTGGAGCTACCACTACCGCAACGACCCCGGACCCTACGCCGTGCAGGAGCGCAGCGCCCGCGCAGCCAAGCGTGGCCTGTGGGCGGAGGGTACGATTGTCGATCCGCGCGAGTTTCGCAAGCAGCATGGATCTTGTTACGCGCAGCCCAAGGGCAAATAATTACCTTGTTTACTGCGCCCCATGGTGGTTTCCCGCCAAGCCTGTGGGCAAGGAGCGCGTAAAATTGCTCTTATGTCCACAGAGTCGCATCCTATCAACCTCACCCATCACTTCTTGATCGCGATGCCCTCCTTGGTGGACGCTACGTTTGCCAAATCGGTTATTTACCTGTGCGAACACACCGAACGCGGCGCTTTGGGCTTGGTAATCAACAAACCCAGCGATCTGAAACTGCCTACCCTGTTTGCCAAAGTGGACCTGCCTTTGCGCCGCGAAGATTTGATCGAGCTGCCTGTGTACGAAGGCGGCCCCGTGCATACCGAGCGCGGTTTTGTGCTGCACGAGCAGCAAACCGCCCACAGCGTGACTTTTGTCGATATGAAGGCCGTGCCGTTGACCCCGCACGATGGCGGTACACCTGTGGTGCACTTAGAGCACGACCCCACAGCGTCGTTTTACGCCTCATCCATGATGATTCCTGGCGGCCTGGAGATGACCACCTCCAAAGACGTGCTCGAAGCGCTCTCCAGTGGCGCAGGCCCGCGCAAGGTGCTGATCTCGCTGGGCTACTCCTCCTGGGGCGAGGGGCAGTTGGAGAGCGAGCTGGCAGAGAACACTTGGCTCACCGTGGAGGCCGATGCCTCCGTCATTTTTGACACCCCTGTGGAGCAGCGCTATGCCAAAGCACTCAGTTTGCTGGGCCTGCAAGAGTGGATGATCTCCCCGACGGCGGGGCGTGCATGAGCGGCTCTGTTGCTATGGCCGCCCCTTTTCCTGTACCCGACCCCGTTTCAGTCCCCGCTTCTCAGCAGTCTTTTTTGGCGTTTGACTTTGGCACCCAGCGCACTGGGGTCGCCGTAGGCAACCGCCTCACGCGTTGCGCCCAAGCCATTAAAACCGTCAAAGCCGAGGGCGACGCCCGCTTTGCGCCCATCGCCGCGTTGATCAAAGAATGGCAACCCCATGCGTTGGTGGTAGGCGTGCCGCACCATCCGGACGGCAACCCGCACGAGATGACCGGGCGCGCCAAGCGCTTTGCCCGCCAACTGGCCGGGCGCTTTAGCCTGCCGGTGCATGAGGTGGACGAGCGCTACAGCAGCGTGGAGGCGGCAGCGCAGGGGGCTAAAGATTTGGATGCTGAATCTGCGCGTATCATTTTGGAGCAATTTCTAAGGGACATTCCATGAGTCAATTGTTTTTAGATGCACAGGCGCTGTATGCCGAGCTGCTCAAAGGTGTGCGCGGCCTGCGCGGTGCAGACACGCAGTTGGTGGGTATCACCTCCGGTGGAGCATGGCTAGCCGATGCCTTGCATAAAGACCTGGGCCTGGCTGGCAGGCCAGGCATCATTTCGTCGGCCATGCATCGCGACGACTTTGCCCAACGCGGCCTGTCCAGCAGTGCGCAAACGCAAATTCCATTTGATGTGAACGGGGCTGATATTATTTTGCTGGACGACGTGCTCTACACTGGCCGCACCATTCGCGCCGTGGTCAACGAGCTGTTTGACTACGGCCGCCCGGCCAGAGTGCAACTGGCCGTGCTGGTGGACCGTGGCGGCAGGCAGCTACCCATCGAGGCCAGCTTTGCGGCAGCCCGGATCACGCTGCCCGCAGAGCAATCGCTCGCACTGGCGCGCAGTGAGGGCGGCAGGCTCAGCCTTGAAGTACATAGCGCTGAGACATCATAAAAAGCAAACCAAGAGGCAAATCCACAATGCTCTACAAACGCAACCCCCAGCTCAATAAAAACGGCGAGCTCATTCACCTGCTCTCCACCGAAGGGCTGTCCAAAGCCATCCTCACCCACATCCTGGACACCGCAGCCAACTTTGTCAGTGTGAGCGACCGAGAGGTCAAAAAGGTGCCCCTGCTGCGCGGCAAGTCGGTGTTCAACCTGTTTTTTGAAAACTCCACCCGCACCCGCACCACCTTTGAGATTGCCGCCACGCGCCTCTCCGCTGATGTGATTAACCTGGACATCGCCCGCTCATCGGCCAGCAAAGGCGAGTCGCTGCTCGACACCATCGCTAACTTGAGCGCCATGGCTGCAGATATTTTCGTCGTGCGGCACGGCGAGTCTGGCGCGCCCTATCTCATAGCCCAGCATGTCGCGCCCCATGTGCACGTGGTCAACGCCGGAGACGGCCGCCACGCCCACCCCACCCAAGGCCTGCTGGACATGTACACCATTCGCCATTACAAAGGCGATTTTGCTAACCTGACCGTGGCCATCGTGGGCGACGTGCTGCACTCGCGCGTGGCACGCTCCGACATCCACGCCCTGACCACTTTAGGCTGTGCCGAGGTGCGCGCCGTAGGCCCCAAAACTCTGGTGCCCAGCGACCTGGGCCAGATGGGTGTGCGGGTGTGCCATACGCTGGAAGAGGGCATCAAAGGCGCCGACGTCATCATCATGCTGCGCTTGCAAAGCGAGCGCATGAGCGGTGCGCTGCTGCCTTCAAGCCAAGAGTATTTCAAAAGCTTTGGCCTCACGCCCGAGAAGCTGCAACTGGCCAACCCCGACGCCATCGTCATGCACCCTGGCCCGATTAACCGGGGCGTAGAGATTGACTCTGCCGTGGTAGACGGCAAGCAAAGCGTGATCTTGCCGCAGGTGACCTTTGGCATCGCGGTGCGCATGGCGGTGATGGGCATTGTCGCTGGGAATGAGGCTTGAGGCACACACAATGAAAATACTGATCAAAGGTGGCCGCGTTATCAACCCCGCTACAGGCTTGGACGAGATCGCCGATATCGCCATTGCAGCAGGGCGCATTCTGGCTATCAAAAATATTGCACCAGACTTTGCGCCCAGCAAAACCATTGATGCCACGGGCTGCATCGTCGCCCCCGGCCTGATAGACCTGTGCGCCCGCCTGCGCGAGCCGGGCTACGAGCACGAGGGTATGCTGGAGAGCGAGCTGGGTGCGGCGGTGGCAGGCGGTGTCACCTCCCTGGTGTGCCCGCCTGATACCGACCCTGTGCTGGACGAGCCGGGCTTGGTAGAAATGCTGAAGTTTCGCGCTGAAAAGCTGCACCGCTCGCGCGTCTTCCCACTGGGCGCACTCACGCGCAATCTGCAAGGCGAGACGCTGACCGAGATGGCCGAGCTGACCGAGGCCGGGTGCATTGGCTTTGGCCAGGCCGAGGTGCCACTGGCCAACACGCAGGTACTGCAACGCGCCCTGCAATACGCTGCCACCTTTGGCTACACCGTGTGGCTGCGCCCGCAAGAGCTGCACCTGGGCAAGGGCGTAGCCGCTAGCGGCGCGCTAGCCACGCGGCTAGGTTTGGCAGGGGTGTCGGTAGCGGCTGAGACCATAGCGCTGCACACTATTTTTGAGTTGATGCGGGCGTTAGGCGGTGGCACGCAACGCAGCGGCACCCCGCCGGGCACCGAGGGCCCCCGAGTGCATCTGTGCCGCATCAGCAGTGCTGCGGGCGTAGAGCTGGTGCGCGCTGCCAAAGCCGACGGCCTGCGGGTGACTTGTGATGTGAGCATCAACTCGCTGCACCTGACCGACGCAGACATTGGCTACTTTGACAGCCGCGCCCGCCTGAGTCCGCCGCTGCGCCAGCAGCGCGACCGCGACGCCCTGCGCGCTGCCCTGCAAGACGGCACCATCGACGTGCTGGTCAGCGACCACAACCCGGTAGAGGCTGACGCTAAAAATCTGCCCTTTGCCGAGGCCGAGCCGGGGGCGACCGGCCTGGAGCTGCTGCTTAGCCTGGCCATGAAATGGGGCGAAGCCAGCGGCCAAAGCCTGTCCCAAACGCTTGCCAAAATTACCTGCGCACCCGCCACGGTGTTGGGTGCGTCGCTAGGTACTTTGCAAGCCAGCTTGGGGCAATTGGTAGCCGGTGGTGTCGCCGATGTATGTGTGTTTGACCCAAGCGAGATGTGGAGCGTCAGCGATGCGGCGCTGCAAAGCCAAGGCAAGCACACGCCTTTTGCACACGATATGGGCGGCACGCCACTGCAAGGGCGCGTGCGCTGCACGGTGGTGTCCGGTCACGTGGCTTTTGAGCGCTAAGCGAGGCCCGGTTGACAGGGTACAAATACTATTTATTTCATAGCTGCTCCCGCACTATTTTATTGGGCTAATGCCTGATTAAGCGTTAAAAAAACCATGCCATCACGTCTCCACGCCCATGCAACGGCTTTCTTCAAGGCCGCGCGTTGTGTGGCGCATTTGTTAAGCGGCATGCTCACCATTACCCGCTTTTTTGGCAAAGCCACAGCGCAGCAAAAGGCCCAGCATATCGCCCAGTGGGCGAATGGTTTTCTGCGCATCTTGGGCGTGCAGGTGCGCACCACCGGCAGCGCGGTCACCACCGGTCCGCTGTTGGTGGTGGCCAACCATATCTCATGGTTGGATATTCTGGTGATGCTGGCTGTGCAGCCGGTACGCTTCGTCTCCAAAGCCGATGTGAAGTACTGGCCCCTGATTGGCTGGCTGGCGACAAACGCCGGTACCTTGTACATCGAGCGCGCCTCGCGCCGCGACGCGCTGCGCGTGGTGCATCATATTGCCGAGGCTTTGCGCGAAGCCCCAGCCGGCACGCCTGTGCACACGGCCAGCATTATCGCTGTGTTCCCCGAGGGTACCACCAGCGACGGCACCACGGTGTTGCCCTTTCATGCCAATTTGGTGCAGGCAGCTATCTCGGCCCATGCACCCGTCCAAACGGTGGCCTTGCGTTACCTGGATGCTGGGACAGGCGCGCTAAGTTTGGTACCGGCTTATGTAGACGACGATACCTTGATCAGCTCGGTATGGCGGTTGCTGGCGTCGCCTCCAGTCAAGGCGATGGTGAATTTTTCAGAGCTGCAGCACGCCCGGGGCCGCGAAAGACGCGCTTGGGCGCTTGATTTGCGTGCTGAGGTGTCCAAAGCGCTGGGTGCTTGAACCCGGTGTATTTCAAATTCCTGTGGCTTTGCGCAAAGTGCTCATGCGGTCCACGGCTTTCAAAAAGATGGTTTTGACCTCCGCGCCTTGCTGCACGGTCAACTTCACCTCTGCATCCGGTGTCGCACGATCCCATAGCTTTTTGTAAAAGGCTTCCAGGGTCGCTACCTTCGCATCGTCAATGGCCAGCACCACGTCGCCGGGTTGCAAGCCCGCTACTTGCGCGGGGCTTTCTTTATTGACCCGCATGATCTGGACACGGCCTTCCAGCTCGCGCGATGTCAGGCCTAACCATGGCCTCTTGGACAGCTTGGTACTGCCAGTTTGCGTCAACTCCTGCATGATCGGCTTGAGTAAATCGATTGGCACAAACATATTGCCCGGCAGGCGCGGCGTAGTGGCGGCAATGGAGCCCATGGCGTCTTGCATAAACAAGCTGCCAATACCGAGAAGCTCGCCACGCTGGTTAAACAAAGGCACACCGGAATGGTTTTGTACCGGTGGACTGGTAAAGAGGGCTGAGTCTATGTGGTACTCCCAATAGCCAGTGAAAGCCCGTTTGCTGATCAGTTGCGTCATGCTCACGTCGGCATCTTTGCCCGGCTGCGCACCAATGCCCGCCATCAGCGCGTCACCTGGTTTGCTGTCGCCAAAGCTACCCAGCGCAACAGGCGCTATGCCGCGCAAGGGTGTCAGCGGCATGATCAAGCCAAAGCCGGTGGCAATATCGTAGGCTACTGCACGCGCCGGAATAGTTTTTTTGTCTTGCGTGATGATCTCGATCGTCTGAGCCTCCAACATCAGGTAGCCAATGGTAAGCACCAAGCCGTCCGCTCCTATCACTACACCTGAGCCTATACGCCGCTGGCCCAGCGTTTCAAGTGAGCGAGCGCCGTTGGCCGCCAGTACATGCACGCCTACTACAGCTTGGCTTGCACGGGTAAGTGCGTCCATCGTCTCTTGAGTGCTAAGCGCTGCACTGACGCTTGGTGGTGCAGAGGCGGCTTGGCCGGATGACCAGATGCCTACAGAGACTAAGAGGGCCAAGCAACCCTGAAGCACTACACGGCTAAAAGACGAGGAATAAATGTGCCGGGACTGCATACGCATGGTGACCTCCATTAGTCAAAGCTAATCGTGCGCTTTTTTCGAAGGTCCTGCAAGTCGCAATGCAATTGGTCTAAAAGCCCGCCTCAACGGTAGGGCAATAGCCTAAATACAACTAGTCACTCTTTTATTTTCCGTCGCAAAAGCATCTTTTAAAGTTAGTGTGCACACACTATCTTGCATCGAACAAGGCAATTTGCTAGAATAAGCGGGTTAGCACAGCAGATTTTTGACATAAAGCAGGCTAAATAATCCACGATGTGAGACACCCACAGGCTGTCCACCGTTGATCCACAGCTCACCCACATGTTAGCCCCCAAGTGACCCACAGTTATTGTGGATAACTTGTGTATAAAATCTTGTTGCTAGGCGGCAACGACTAAAATTTCATCTTTTTTTCGTGTGCCAGACGCGCTTTTTGCCTACAATGAAAGTCCAACTATCGCAGTTGCCAAAGATTGTTGGTTTCGGGGCGCGTCACTTTATAGGACGCGCCCCTTTTTCTTGTGCATTTATTTTTCGAGGTGACAACACCTTGTAGATCAAGCACTTATTGAATTTGTTTAAGAACTTCGTTGATGAATCACATCAGAAACTTTTCGATCATTGCGCACATCGACCACGGCAAATCTACGCTGGCCGATCGCCTCATCTCCCGCTGTGGTGGCCTTGAAGATCGTGACATGAGCGCGCAAGTGCTCGACTCGATGGACATCGAGAAGGAGCGTGGGATAACTATCAAAGCGCAGACCGCCGCGCTGCAATACAAAGCCAAAAATGGCGAGATATACAACCTTAATTTGATCGATACGCCGGGCCATGTGGACTTCAGCTACGAAGTCTCGCGCAGTCTGTCTGCATGCGAGGGCGCGTTACTCGTCGTCGATGCATCGCAAGGCGTGGAAGCACAAACCGTTGCCAACTGCTATACCGCGATTGAGCTGGGTGTAGAAGTCACGGCGGTGCTGAACAAAATGGATTTGGCCAGCGCCGATCCAGAAGCCGCCAAACTGGAAATTGAAGAAGTCATTGGCATCGATGCGAGCGATGCCATTCCATGTTCGGCCAAAACCGGCATGGGTGTGGACGAAATTTTGGAAACCATCGTCCATAAATTCCCTGCGCCGCGTGGAAACCCGAATGGCCCGTTGCGCGCGATGATTGTGGACAGTTGGTTTGACACCTATGTAGGCGTGGTGATGCTGGTGCGCGTGGTCGACGGCCGTCTGGCCAAAGGTGACCGCTTCAAGCTCATGGCCAACGGCTTGCAGTACAACGCTGACAGCGTGGGCGTCTTCACCCCCGCTAACCAGCCGCGCCAGTCGCTGGAAGCGGGCGAGGTGGGTTACATTATTGCCGGTATCAAAGAGCTCAACGCTGCCAAGGTGGGCGATACGGTTACCAAAGTGGTGCTGGGCACGGGCGGTGCTGCGGCATCGGCTACCGAGCCGCTACCGGGCTTTAAAGAAATCCAGCCCCAGGTGTTTGCGGGCCTGTACCCCACCGAGGCTAACCAATACGATGCGCTGCGCGACGCGCTGACCAAGCTGCAACTCAACGACAGCTCACTGCGCTTTGAGCCTGAGGTCAGCCAGGCGCTGGGCTTTGGTTTTCGCTGTGGCTTTCTGGGCCTGCTGCACATGGAGATTGTGCAAGAGCGCCTGGAGCGCGAGTTTGACCAAGACCTGATCACTACCGCACCCAGCGTGGTGTACGAAGTGCTGACGGGTGGCAAAGAACCTAAAACCTTGATGGTGGAAAACCCCTCCAAGATGCCTGAGGTCAGTGCGATTGCCGAGATTCGTGAGCCTATCGTCACGGTGCATCTGTATATGCCGCAGGAGTATGTAGGCGCCGTGATGACGCTGGCCAACCAAAAGCGCGGCATACAACTGAACATGGCCTATAAAGGCCGCCAGGTGGTGCTCACGTACGAGATGCCGCTGGGCGAGATTGTGCTGGACTTTTTTGACAAGCTCAAATCGGTCAGTCGCGGCTACGCGTCGATGGACTACGAGTTCAAAGAATACCGCGCCTCGGATGTGGTGAAGGTGGATATTTTGCTTAACGGCGAGAAGGTCGATGCCCTGTCTATCATCGTGCACCGCGCCCAGTCGATCTACCGGGGCCGCGCGGTGGTGGCCAAGATGCGCGAGATCATCAGCCGCCAGATGTATGACGTCGCCATCCAGGCGGCCATTGGCGCCAACATCATTGCGCGTGAGACAATCAAGGCCTTGCGCAAAAACGTGCTGGCCAAATGCTATGGCGGCGACATTACCCGCAAGAAGAAGCTCTTAGAGAAGCAAAAAGCCGGTAAAAAACGCATGAAGCAAATCGGCTCTGTCGAAGTGCCGCAAGAGGCGTTTTTAGCCATCCTCCAGGTTGAAGATTAAGGTGGAAGACTGATGTTGAATGTAATGCCCGCGCTGACCAGCGCGGTGTTGGCTATTTTCGTGGGCTACGCCGGCTCGTGGTACTTTGGCTACCTGGAAGGCAACTTTGCCTTGCTGCTGTTTTTGGCTACTGCGGTAACGGGTGCCTACTGGTTGGCTGAGCGCTTTTATTTTTTGCCCCAGCGCGAAAAGGCCGCTACCGCCTTGGCCGAGCAAAGCACGCAGCGTCAGGCCGAGCTGGCCAAAATGGGCATTGCCAAGGCGGAGATACACGCCAACGAGATGCAAGAGGCGCAGGGCAAGCTGCTGATGCAGCCTTGGTGGCTGGACTGGACCGCGGGGCTGTTCCCGGTGATTGTGATTGTGTTTTTGCTGCGCTCTTTTTTGTTTGAGCCTTTTAAAATTCCCTCAGGCTCGATGATTCCTACCCTTTGGGTGGGGGATTTGATTTTGGTGAACAAATTTACCTACGGCGTGCGCCTGCCGGTGATCAACAAAAAAATCATCGAAATCAACAATCCGCAGCGTGGCGACGTGATGGTGTTTCGTTACCCACCCAAGCCGAGTTTTGACTACATCAAGCGGGTGATCGGCGTGCCGGGCGACGAGGTGAGCTACCTGAATAAAAAACTCACCATCAACGGCAAGCCCCTGTCAAAAGACCTGCTGCCAGACTTTTTTGACCCCGATACCCTGCGCTACAGCAAGCACTTTGAAGAAATAGTGGCATCTGACAAGGGCGAGGTCAAGCACCGCTTGCTCAACGACGAAGACCGTCCCGCGTTTGTGCCTGGTACCGACCCTTTTGCTTTCAAAGAAAATTGCCGCTACAGCGCTGATGGCGTGGTGTGCAAGGTGCCCGAGGGCCATTACTTTATGATGGGCGATAACCGAGATAATTCACTCGATTCGCGTTATTGGGGTTTTGTGCCCGAGAAAAATATTGTTGGCAAAGCCTTTTTTGTTTGGATGAATTTTGGTAACCTCAAACGCATCGGCGCGTTTCAATAACTTATTTCAGGATGGAACTATGAAATCGAAGCAACGTGGTATCTCGTTTATGGGCCTGCTGTTTGTGGGCATCGTGCTGGCGTTTGCCGGTGTCGTTGGCGCGCAAGTTGCGCCTACGCTGATCGAATTTCAAGCTATCAAAAAAGCTGCCAACAAGGCGGCTATTGAGGGCACAACGCCGCCTGATGTCCGCCGTATTTTCGATTCTGCTTCCGCGGTCGACGACTTCAAAGCCGTTACTGGCAGAGACCTGGACATCTCCAAGGTTGGCGACAAAGTGGTGGTGGCCTTCGCGTATAACAAAGAAATTCATTTGGGTGGCCCGGCTTATCTGCTGCTGAAGTATGCGGGTAGCACGGCCAAGTAAATTCCTCAACCTGCGTAACACAAGTCTTTGGACAGCCCATCTACCAGCTCGCACAGTGCGCTCCAGCAGCGCATTGGGCACCAGTTCACCAGCGCCAAGCTGCTGGCGCAAGCGCTCACCCACCGCAGCTTCAGCGCCGACCATAACGAGCGCCTGGAGTTTTTAGGCGACTCGGTGCTGAACCTGGCCGTCTCAGGCCTGCTCTACCAAGCGCTGGAAACCTTGCCCGAAGGCGAACTGTCCCGCGTGCGGGCTAACCTGGTGAAACAAGAAACATTGCACCAACTTGCGCTGGAGCTGGGGCTGCCCGGCATGATTCGCCTGGGCGAGGGCGAGCTGCGCTCTGGCGGTGCCAAGCGCCCGTCTATCTTGGCCGACGCGCTAGAAGCTTTGATAGGTGCTGTGTATATTGACGCTGGCTTTGAGGTAGCCGCCACCTTGGTGCGCCGCCTGTACGAGAAGGTGCAGATCAACCCGCAAATGGAAGCGGCCGCCAAAGACGCCAAAACCGAACTCCAAGAATGGCTGCAAGGCCGCAAAATGAACCTGCCTGCCTACACGGTAGTGGGCACCACAGGCGCAGCGCACAAACAGACTTTTGAGGTGGAGTGCCTGATCACTGAGTTGGGCCGCAGCGAGCGCGGCCTGGGCGGTTCACGGCGCGTGGCTGAGCAGGCGGCAGCAACTGCGCTGCTGGTGAGTTTGCGTAAAGCGGCTTAATGCCGCTTAATAAGGCTGTTGACCGACCTACTTGGCGTGCTGCAACCTGGTTGGCACAATATGTTGTGGTCAAAACGGTTTTGTGATTCGCCCGCCTGCAACCTGAGTGCTTGACGCTTGTGCCGCGCCCCATTTTGACTTTTTCTATTTGTTGACCTAACTACCTTAACGCCATGGCCACTTCACCCAAACCGAAAACCTTGGTCCCCAAGGTCGCTAAAACTCCTGACCCTGTGTCATTGAAAACCGCTAAAGTGGTTAAAACTGCACCTGCAACTACAGATGCAACTACAGATGCAACTACAGCTGCGCCGGAGCCTAAGACCGCGACAAAAGCCGCAGCCAAGTCCGCAGCTAAACCCGCGGTCCCTAAAGTAGCCGCAGCACCAGTGGTAGACACATCTGAGATTGATAACTTTTTCAAGAAAACCAAAACGGTGAAAGCTGCTGAAGCCACGGCTGCATTGGGCGCCGTAGGTGTGCAAGACGAGGATCAAGCGGAGAGCGCAGACGCACAGCCAGGTCTGGCCTCTGCGCCAGCGGCCCAAGGCCCCCAGCGCTGCGGCCTGATCGCCATCGTGGGCAAACCCAACGTCGGCAAGTCCACCCTGCTCAACGCCCTGGTAGGTCAAAAAATCAGCATCACCTCGCGCAAGGCGCAAACCACGCGGCACCGCATTTTAGGCATTCGCACCGAAGGCGTTACGCAGTGCGTGTTTGCCGATACACCGGGTTTTCAAACCATCCATGGCAACGCTTTAAACAAGTCACTGAACAAAACCGTCAGTGGCACCGTGAGCGGTGTGGACTTGGTGTTGCTGGTGGTTGAGGCGGGCAGTTTTACGCCCGCAGACGGCAAGGTGCTCAAGCTGTTGGGACAAAACGCCAAGGTGATTTTGATCGCCAACAAGTTTGACACCTACCACCGCCGCGCCGAGATAGCGCCCTGGCTGCAAGCCATGCAAGAGCAGTACAACTACGCCGAGATCATCCCCATGTCGGCCAAAAACGCGCGCGACATTGAGCGCCTGCTGGCGGTGTGCGAAAAATACCTGCCCGAGCAGCCCTGGATCTACGGCGAAGACGAGCTGACCGACCGCAGCGAAAAATTCATGGCCGCCGAGATGGTGCGCGAAAAGTTGTTCCGCCTCACGGGGGACGAGTTGCCTTACACCAGCACGGTGGTGGTGGACCAGTTTTCCGAAGAGCCGGGTAAAACGTCCAACCGTTTGGTGCGAATTGCCGCCACGATTGTGGTGGAGCGCGACGGCCACAAAGCCATGGTGATCGGCGAGGGCGGTGAGCGCCTCAAGCGCATTGGCATGGAGGCACGCATCGAGCTGGAGCGGCTGATGGATGCCAAGGTGTTTTTGCAGCTGTGGGTGAAGGTACGCGGTGGGTGGGCAGACAATGCGGCGCACCTTAAGTCGTATGGGTATGAGTGAATTTTTGATTCGCTCGTTCTATGTTGCTCGGGGATAGTGTGTCTTGTATGTGCGGCGGGGATGGGGTGTCTCGTACGCGTGGTGGGGATACGTCGTCTCGTACGCACGGTTGGGCATTTATCGTCCGCCCTCATACTGGAGTACCAGAAATCGGTCGCCTGATAAATGCCCAACCGTGCAGCGACCAAGGTAGCGCGCTACCCGTAGTTTTCTGTCAGACTGCTCGGCGACTACCGGTAGAGCGCGACCATGTGTACAAGCGAGAGAGCGTATGCCAATCGACCGATTTCTGGTACTCCAGCATGAGGGCGATTGGCATACGCTCTCTCGCCGGTACGAAACCACGTTTGCATAGTACTTTTGCCCTCCAGACCAATAGAATAATGCGCAACAAGCTATGAAAAAAGTAGCGCATGAACCCGCCTTCGTGCTCCACAGATACGACTGGAGCGAGTCCAGCCTGATTCTGGAGGTGTTCACCCGGCACCACGGCCGCATCGCCTTGGTAGCCAAAGGGGCCAAACGCCCCAGCTCCCAGTTTCGGCCCATCTTGCTGCCGCTGCAGCCCTTGCACATCGCCTTCAGTGGCGATGCCGAGGTGGGTACGCTCAAAGGCGCAGAGTGGATGGGGGGCCTTACCATGCCCGGCGGCGACGCGCTGCTCTCGGGCTACTACGTCAACGAGCTCATCTTGAAGCTGCTGGCCCGTGACGACCCGCATGAGAGCCTGTTTGACGCCTACGCCCAAGTTACCCAGCTACTGCGCGACCCGGCGCAGGTAGACAGTGCGCTACGCGCTTTTGAGCTGATTGTGCTGCGCGAGATTGGCCTGCTGCCTTCGCTAGACGCAGCCAGCCTGACGCTGCAACCCCTGCAGCCAGAGGCGGCCTACACCCTGATGCCCGAAGCAGGCCTGCGCGCTGTGCACGAAGCGGACGACTATGGCCCAGGCCATGGGCAACCGTATCGGCAGGGCAACGGCCAAGACAGCCGCCACGAGCGCCCCAGCCTCTCCGCGCAGCACTGGCTGGCCTTGCAAACGGCGCTAGACGACGCAGCGCCCCTGCATGCCACCCGCACGGTGTGCGCCGCTTTGGGCGCGCAAGACAAAGCCGCACTTAAAAACCAGCTGCGCAGCTTGCTACACTACCACTCAGGCGGCAAAACACTGCGCACGCGCCAGATGATGATGGACGTGCAGGCGCTGTAGCCTGCTTGTAAGCGCTACTTATTTAGTAGCTTCTCCCGCAATATTCAAAGGGGCTAGAGCCCTAAATGGCATCCATATGACGGCTAAAACAGCGCTATCGGTCAATGTGAACAAAGTAGCGCACCTGCGCAACACGCGGCACCTGGAGATCCCCAGCGTCACCCGCGCGGCCGAGCTGTGCCTGAAGGCCGGCGCCGCAGGGATCACCGTGCACCCGCGCCCCGACGAGCGGCATATCCGCAAGCAAGATGTGTTTGACATCGCCGAGCTCATGCGCCTGTGGCCCGCGCGTGAGTACAACATTGAAGGCAATCCGTTTCAAAATCTGATGGACTTCGTCCGCGCGCTTTCCAAACTAGGCATGCGGCCCCACCAAGCCACCTTCGTCCCCGACTCTGAGACCCAGGCCACCAGCGACCACGGTTGGGCCTTCCCGCAAGACGCTGCGCGGCTCAAACCTTTGATCGACGAATGCCACGCCCTGGGCGTGCGCGTCAGCCTGTTTATGGATCCGATTCCCGAGCAAATGGCAGCCGCCAAAGCCATCGGCGCAGACCGGGTAGAGCTGTACACCGAGACCTGGGCCAGCAGCTGGGGCACGCCGCGCGCCGCGCAAGTGCTGGCAGGCTTTACCGCCACCGCGCAGGCTGCCCGCGCCGTCGGGCTAGGCATCAACGCTGGGCACGATTTAAACCGCGATAGCCTCAGCGCCTTTTTGCAAGCAGTACCGGGTGTAGAAGAAGTCTCCATCGGCCATGCTTTCGTCGCAGATGCGCTAGAGCTGGGCTACACGGCCACGGTGCAGGCCTACCAGGCGTGCATCGACAAGGCCTTTGTGGAATGAGCGCCGCCGGGCAGCCCCAAGGCGCGAAGGCCCCCTTGGGGGGCAGCGCAGCACACGCAGTAGCAAGCGTGGGGGCCATGCCATGATCTACGGCATAGGCACCGACGTGTGCGACGTCCGCCGCATCCGCGCCAGCGTGGAGCGGCATGGCGAGCGATTCGCGCAAAAGATACTCAGCGAGGGTGAGCTGGCCACTTGGCAAATGCGCAGCGAGCGCTGGCCCGAGCGCGGCATGCGCTACCTGGCCACCCGCTTCAGCGCCAAAGAAGCTTTCAGCAAAGCCATAGGCCTGGGCATGCGCATGCCCATGACGTGGCGGCACTGCGAGATAGCCAAAGAGCCCAGCGGCAAACCCGTCATCGTGCTGCACGGCGAGCTGAAAACCTGGTTTGAAGCGCAGGGGCTGACGGCGCATATCACGGTGACGGATGAGACGGACTACGCGGCTAG
>JANMTF010000061.1:0-13227 GCA_031390175.1 Polaromonas sp. | reverse complement strand
ACCCGGAGCCGGCGGTAACATAGCGGCTGACGCGGTGGCCAAGGCCGTGCCCGATGGCAACACGCTGCTGCTGAGTTTTACCAGCCACGCCGTCAACGCCACACTGTATCCCAGCCTGCCTTTCGACCCCGTCAAAGACTTCACGCCCCTCACCCTCGTGGCGACCGCCCCGTCCATGTTGGTCGCGCACCCCGGCTTTCCCGCCAAAGATGTGCGGGAGCTGATTGCCATGGCCAAAGCGCAGCCCGGCAAGCTGAATTTTGCTATCGGTGCCATTGGCTCGTCACTACATATGGCAGGCGATGCCTTCAAAATGCGTGCTGGCCTGTTCATCGTCAACATCCCCTACCGTGGCACCGCGCCCGCCATTGCAGACGTGATGGCCGGGCAGGTGCAGTTGATGTTTGCGCCCATGGTGGGCGCGCAGGTGCAAGTGCGTGCGGGCAAGCTGCGCGCGCTGGCGGTGACCAGTGCCCAGCGCCTGCCTGCCATGCCCGACGTGCCCACTATCGCCGAAGTGTTGCCCGGTTTTGAGTCCAGCGCCTGGTTTGGCCTGTTCGCCCCGCCGCGCATGGGCACTGAGCTGACCCGCCGCATGAACGAGGTGGCGCGCCAGGCCATCAACAGCCCCGAGGTACGCAAACGCCTGGAGAGCGAGGGCCTGCAAATGGCAGGTAATTCGCCCGAAGAGTTTGCCGCCTTTGTGCAAAGCGAGATCAAGCGTTGGGGCGAGGTGGTCAGGTATTCGGGTGCCAAGCCGGAGTAGGGTGCTCGACTGTCTTTATTGGAGTTGGACTTGACCCGTTTGCACGGACATTTTAGAGACTCTTCATCTCATAGATTTTGTCCACGCTTACTTTGGCCAAGTGCGCAGCGGCTTGCCGCGTGAGGGTAGCGAAGACTTGGGCCACGCGCGTCAGCGGCCTATCTTCGCGGTAGATCAAACCCAACTGATTCGCCCTAAATTGCTCTTTCAGATCCAGCGCCACCAGCGTGCCCCTCATGGCATCTGACTCAAGCATTGCCCGAGGCATGACTGCGATCAAATCCATCGTCTGCAACATCATGATGGTTGCAGTCAGCGACCGACTCTCCACGCTGACCAACGGTACGGGCAGATGCTGATCTTCAAAGATACGGCGGATTAAAACACTGGCAGAACCGCCCGCACCCTGGTGCAACCAATCGCCTTGAATCAGATCCCGAAGCGACGTAGCAGCAGCCAAGGGGTGACTTGGCCGCACAACGACGGCCATCTGCACGTCGATGAGCTTTTCAACAGCCAATTCAGAACGCGATATTTCATCGAGCACCGGGCTAAGGGCCAGGTCTACCGTGCCGTTGCGCAAGGGCTCTGCCACTGAAGGCCAGATGCCTTCAACAATGTGCAACTTAACGTCGGGGCATCTGCGTCTGAAATCCTTGAACACCATGGGTGCCAGCTGCATCGTGCTGGCAGGCGCAATGGCTACTGTCAGGCTCCCCTCCAACTTGCCTCGCAGTTGCATAACGTCTTCTTGCGCCTTGCGCAGTTCGTCGATCACGATCTGAGCGCGCTGGTAAAAAATCCGGCCGTAGTCAGTCGGTTCTACTCCGTTGATACTTCGGATCAATAAGGGCGCGGCCAGCTCTTCTTCCAATGCACGAAGGCTCTTGGACAAAGCCGGTTGCGACAAGTCGAGATCCCGCGCTGCGGCATGGATGCTTCCGGCCTTGATCACCGCAACAAAGGCTTGTATATAAGACAGCTTCATATGACGTTTTTTTTGAGTCGCAAAATACCACCCGCCAGTCCGTCTTCTCTTGAATAACGGGTTTATACCAATATAAACTAGTTATCTAGTGTTTGAATTTAACATCTTTCCGAATCGATCAGTAGCCCCTAAGATGCTTCCAAGTTTAGGTAAAAATGGCCGCTTGACCGGGCCTGCGAGTTGAAGGTTGACTGTCCACTGCGCTTTGCGCCGATGTCAGGAAACTCATACCTCACGATACCGGTAGAGCCACAAAGCACCGATCTTTATTCACTCTCATTTATTACCAGGAGACATCTCATGAAACGTCGTCAAATTTTATCAACCGTCGCTTTAGCTGCGTCAACGCTGATGGCCTCCACTGTCTTTGCGCAGACGGATAAACCCCTTCGAGTGATCGTCGGATTTCCTGCTGGTGTATCCATTGATGTCGTCGTTCGCATTTTGTCGGACAAACTAAAAGACGAACTGAAGCGGCCGATCATTGTAGACAACCGTCCAGGTGCTGGCGGGAGGCTGGCTGCTGAGGTTCTCAAGTCTTCAGCACCTGACGGCAACACAGTGATGGTGACTCCGATTGTGGTTCCCGTTCTCGCACCCATGGTGTTCAATAAATTGAGCTACAACCCAGCAACCGATTTCACTCCTGTGGTTCGACTTTGCGATTTCAGCTTCGGCCTCGCAGTTCCTGCAGATACGCCCGTGAAAAATCTTGCAGAATATGCCGCTTGGATCAAGGCGAATCCCAAAAATGCAAACTTTGGCTCCCCGGCAGCTGGAAGTTTGCCGCACTTCTTTGGCGAAATGATTGGTAGCGCTCTCGCGGTTGAGATGGTCCATGTCCCATTTAACGGTGGCGCGGCGTTACAAGCCGCAGTTCTGGGAAATCATGTACCAGCAGGCATTGACGTGGTTTTGGAATGGTTGCAAAACGCCAAAGCCAAAAAGGTCACGGTACTGGCAACCTCAGGTGCGACGCGCAGCAAGGTGATGCCTGATGTTCCCACATTCAAAGAACAAGGCTACCCAGATATCGTGGGTCAGGGATGGTTTGCAATGTACGCTCCTGCAAAAACACCCGCAGCGTCTATCAGTGAAATCAACAAAGCGATTAACAAAGTTTTGGCGATGCCTGAGGTGCGTGAAAAGTTTGCCGCACTGGGGCTGGAGACTGGCGGTGGCTCTGAGACAGATTTACACAAGACCATGATGGACGATACCAATCGTTGGGCGCCGGTGGTCAAAAAAACTGGTTTTAGGGCAGACTGATTTTGGCATTGGCTTGAATTGGCAAGTTTTCTATAAGCTATCAAAATGTTTTGCCAATTGAAACGAATGCTGTGGGTTCGATTGTGATGGGAGCTTTTTCTTGAGCGTTCGCAACATCCTGTTCCTGATGGTCGACCAGTTGCGCTGGGACTATCTTTCATGCTATGGCGCCAGCCCGGTGCAGACATCACATATCGACGCACTTGCGGCGCGCGGGGTTCGCTTCACCCGGGCGTATGCACAGGGCACGAGTTGCGGGAACTCGCGTGCCAGCTTCTATACGGGGCGACACGTACGCAGCCACGGTGCAACCTGGAACGACATCCCATTTGGGCTAGGTCAGCACACACTGGGCGAGTACATGCACGAACGTGGATTGCAAACCTTCCTGATGGGCAAGACCCATATGCAGCCTGATGTCAACGGCCTCTCGCGCCTGCACCTGAACGCAGACGAAGGCGTGGGCCTGGCGCTGGCCGAGAGCGGTTTTGTCGCAGGTGAGCGTGATGACGGTCTGCACCCCGAGGGTCCGCTGGGCTTTTACACCGCACGACCATCGCGCTACAACGCGTACTTGCGTGAGCACGGCATGAAAGGACGCAATCCCTGGCTGGAGTGGGCCAATTCAGCGCAGGGCGACGACGGCCACATTCTCAATGGATTCTTCATGGAGAATGCGCACCGCCCTGCGCGTGTACCGGCACAGCACAGTGAGACCGCTTACATGACAAGCCGGGCGATGCAGACCATTGAACAGGCGGGTGACAAGCCGTGGTGCCTGCACCTGTCTTACATCAAACCGCACTGGCCGCTCATGGCGCCTGCGCCCTATCACAGTCTGTACGGCTCAGGTGACGTGCCTGCAGTGGTACGCAGCGAAGTAGAAAGGGAAAGCCCACATCCCATTTACGCAGCCTTCATGCGTCAACGCGTGGCAAAGACCTTTTCTCGCGATGAGGTGCGTCGTCATACTATCCCGACTTACATGGGTCTTATTCGCCAAGTTGACGACGAGATTGGGCGTCTTATGGCATTCCTGAAAACGCAAGGGCGGCTTGATGACACGATGATCGTGCTTACCTCCGATCACGGCGATTACCTGGGTGACCACTGGCTAGGCGAAAAAGATTTATTCCATGACGCCGCCGCCAAACTGCCGATGATCGTCGTCGATCCGGGCACTGCAGCCAACGCCACGCGAGGCACCGCTTGCGACGTGCTGGTGGGCGCGATTGACCTGATCCCTACATTCATCGAAACCCTTGGCGGCAAGCCGCCGCGCCATCTGCTGGAAGGCCACTCGCTACAACCATGGTTGCACGGTACAAAGCCTGTGAAATGGCGCGACGCAGTGTTTAGCGAATGCGACTACGCGCGTCTGCCCGTGGCACAGGCGCTGGGTCGCGATGCACTGGAAGCACGCATGACAATGGCTTTTGATGGGCGTTGGAAATACATCCATTGCCTGGGTTTCGCGCCCATGCTTTACGACCTTCAAGAAGACCCGCAAGAGTTGCGCGACTGTGGCGGCGATCCAGGCTTGGCCGCCGTGCGCGAGCGTATGAAAGATTTGATGCTCGACTGGTCAGGCCAGTTGCGCAACCGCACTGCCATCAGCGAAGAGCAGATGAAAACACTGACTGGCAAGAGCGCACGCCAGGGCATCTTGATCGGCTTCTGGCAGGAGGCCGACGTGCCAGAGGCCCAGAAACCGCCGCCTCTGGGCATAGCCACATCGGCTGGTGCAGTCATTTGAAACGCATGAGGCCAACCGTGACACTGGCTACGAGGGTATGTGACCCCATTCCAGGGTTATCACTCGATTTGCGGGCCTGCTGGCTGTCTGCTTTGAACGTGGGCCGAACCAACTGTTTTATATCTACACACCATGAAAACACTTCAAGACCATCACTTCGCCGTCACCGGTGTAGCGACCGGAATCGGTGCCGAACTGGCTCGCCAACTGCTTGCCGCTGGCGCACGTGTCACCGGTTTTGACGTAACGCCGCCCGAAGGTGCCGCTTTTCCATTCCATCGCATCGACCTGGCCGACCTGGTCGCGATCCAATCGGTGGTCGTGCTGGCCCAAGGCCCTTTCACTGGACTGTGCAACAACGCAGGGCTTTCGCCCCGGCCCGGGCGTGAATCGTTGATTCTTACGGTCAACTTCTTTGCACAACGTGCTTTCACCCGGGCCATACTTCCAAAACTAAGCACGGGTGCCTCCATCGTGAACATGGCATCTCGTGCCGGTGCGCGCTGGCGCGACAACATCGAGCAAATCAAACGGCTGTTTTCCATCGACCCAAGCAAAGATCTCGATGCCTTCATTCGCGACGAAAAGATAGACCACGTACGTGCCTACAACCTCTCCAAAGAGGCCATGATCGTCTGGAGTATTGCGGAGTCTGAAGTCATGACCGCACGCGACATGCGCATCAATGCCCTGTGCCCAGCGGCCGTAGCCACCGGCCTGCTGGATGACTTTGCCAAGGCCTTTGGCGACCAAATGGCCAAGAACGTGGCTCGCGCTGGCCGCCCTGGTCAGCCCGAAGAAATCGCCGCTATTGCCGCCTTTTTGCTTTCGCCTGGCAGCAATTGGCTGCGTGGCGCTGAAATCACACCGGACGGGGGTATGGGCGCCTTTGCCATCAGCGATGCACTCAACCTTTGCGGGCTGCGACTCTGAGTCGCGGCATTGAACTTTAGGAACTCTCCTATGCAAACTCCCGTGTACCAGGATGATTTTTATTCCGATGCGGTGATACTCGACCCCCATACCGTGTATGCGAAATTGCGCGAGATGGGGCCAGTAGTCTATATGGCACAGCACGATGTCTATGCTTTGCCGCGTTACGCAGAGGTAGCCAGTGTGCTGCGCCAGCCCATGCGTTTTATCAGTTCACGCGGCGTTTCACTCAACGACAAAGTCAACCAGCTACTCGCGGGCAGCACACTGAACTCTGATCCGCCTGACCACGATCAAACACGCGCCGTGACGGCAGCGCCATTACTACCAGGTTCACTTGAGGCGATCACACCACGCATCCAGGCTGCCGCTGAGGGCTTGATTGACACCCTTGTAGCGCGGGGACGATTCGACGCTGTGAGCGACTTCGCACAGTACCTTCCAGTCACTATCGTGGCTGAACTCGTCGGCTTGCCCGAGGCGGGGCGAGAGAAGATGCTCACCTGGGCCTCTGCCACTTTCAACCTGTTTGGACCGGCAAACAACGAGCGCGCGCGCGCTGCTTTCAATGGCCTGCGCGACCTCAAAGCGTTTCTGGACGAATACGGAACCCCCGATAAACTCAAACCAGGCGGATGGGCGCAGCGCATTTTCAAGGTAGGTGCTGATCGCGGCATTCCTTACGAGGTCTGTGCGCAGCTGATGCGTGACTACATCAACCCCAGCTTGGACACCACGATCTCGGCCACGGGACAGGCCATCCGGCTGTTTGCAGACAACCCCGACCAATGGGACTTGGTACGCGCGCGCCCCGAGCTGATCCCCAACGCCGTCGAAGAAGTTGTCCGGTTGGCTACCCCCATCCGAGCCTTCACACGCTACACCGCCGAAGACAGCGAGATTGCCGGCGTCAAAATTCCCCAGGGCAAGCGGGTGCTCGTCATGTTTGCATCAGCCAACCGCGATGAGCGCAAGTTTGCTGATCCAGACCGGTTCGATGTGACCCGTGACGTGCATGACCACCTGGGCTTTGGTACTGGCGTACACATGTGCATGGGCATGCACTTGGCTCGGCTGGAAATGGTGAGTTTGCTGCAGTCGCTGGCTCGGCGCGTCAAACGCATTGCGCTTGACGGTGAACCGGTAGTGGCGATGAACAATGTCATTTGCGCCTACGCCTCGTTGCCGGTAGTGGTGGAGGTCGACACCGCCGCTTCAAGTATGGCGACGGCTAGTTCCCCGGCGGCCACGGCACAGGGACAGCTACAGGCGCGTATCGCAGCGCGGCAGGTTGTCGCGCAAGACATTGTGTCTATCGAACTGGAGAGCGTTGATGGTCAGCCGCTACCGCCGTTCGGTGCCGGCGACCATATCGACGTGCGCGCCAGCAGCAGTCTGCTACGCCAGTATTCGCTCACCGGCGATCCTGCGGTGCAGGGGCGCTACCGCCTGGGCATACTGCTTGACCCCAAATCACGCGGCGGGTCGGCGGCCATCCATGCCAACTTCCAGGCCGGGCAGGTGATCGACATTGGCTACCCACGCAATAACTTCCCACTGCGCTTAGACGTTAGGCACAGCGTGCTTTTTGCCGGTGGTATCGGAATCACGCCCATTTTGTCGATGGCCTACGCACTGGCGGCGGCAGGGTGTTCGTTTGAGTTGCACTATTGCGGCCGCAGTGCATCGCGATTGGCCTTCATCGACGAACTCAAGCGCCTGGGCAGCCAAGTGTACGTGCACCTGGACGACGGCCCGGACCATCAACGCCTCAACATCGATGCGGTACTGGCATCGCCTGCGAGCTCGCGCCATCTTTATATGTGCGGGCCTAATGGTTTCATGGACTTCGTTGCCTCAGCCGCTGAGCGTGCTGGTTGGTCAACCGACACGGTGCACTTGGAGCGCTTCGGTGCCGAGGTCAACACAGACGGCGCGCCGTTCACCGTGGTGGCTGCGCGCAGCCAGGTATCGTTTGAAGTACTACCTGGTGAGCGTATCGCTGAGAAATTGGCGGCGCATGGCATCTCTGTGCCCATGTCCTGCCAGTCGGGCGTCTGCGGCACTTGCCTGGTCAACGTGATCGAAGGTATGCCCGATCACCGCGATTCAGTGCAGACCGACACCGAAAAAGCCAGTAATAAGCACATCACCGTCTGCTGCTCTCGATCAAAAACAAGGCGGCTGGTACTCGACCTGTAGGTTTTAGCCACAAGTGGGCATCGGTGAATCGCACCATAGAATAGCAGGAGATCAAATAACGGGGCTTAAACATGCCCACACCCATAAGATATGAGTTTGCCATCGCTCCCCCAAACTCTCGCGCAAAAGCTCATCGCCCGCGCAGCAGGGCGCAGCCATGTAGCCGTGGGCGAGATCGTCACCTGCCAGGTGGACTTGGCCATGTTCCACGACTCGTCCGGCCCGCGCCGCCTCAAACCCATGCTGGAAGAATTGAAAGCGCAGATTTGGGACAAATCCAAAGTGGTGCTGGTGATGGACCACTACGTGCCCGAGCAAGACGATGAGTCCCGCAAGATTGTGCGCATCGCCCGCGACTGGGCGCGCGACCAGGCCTTGCCGCATGTGTACGACAGCATGGGCATCTGCCATGTGGTGCTGCCACAAAAAGGCCACTTGCGCCCCGGCATGCTGTGTGTGGGTGGCGACTCGCATTCGCCCACCGGCGGTGCGTTTGGTGCCTATATGTTTGGCGTGGGCAGCACCGAAATGCTGGGCGTGTGCGTCACCGGTGAGATATGGCTGCGCGCGCCGCAGACCATCCAAATGCACTGGAGCGGCCAACTCGCACGCGGCGTGACGGCCAAAGACATGATGCTGCACACCATTGGCCGCTTTGGCATGAACGGCGGCCAGTACCAAGCGGTGGAGTTTTGCGGCGCGGGCGTGCAGGCCCTGTCCATGCAAGAGCGCATGACCCTGTGCAATATGAGCGCCGAGCTGGGCGCGCAAACCGGCCTGGTAGCACCCGATGCGGTGACGCAAGACTGGCTGGAAACGGTGGGCGTGGCCAAGCAAGACGTTTCCCATTGGCATACCGATGCGGGTGCGCAGGTAGAGCGGCACAACTTTGATGCCAGCTCACTGCCACCCCAAATAGCCGCCCCGCACAGCCCCGCCAACACCCACGCCGTAGCCACGCACGCAGGCACACCCGTGCAGGTGGCCTACATCGGTGCCTGCACCGGAGCCAAGCTGGAAGACCTGCGCGCCGCTGCCAGCGTGCTGCGCGGCCACAAGGTAGCGGCGGGTGTGCAACTCATGGTGGCCCCCGCCAGTGTGCAAGACCAGCAAGCCGCAGAGCGCGAAGGCGTGATGCAAATATTGCAAAACGCAGGCGCACAACTCTTCGCCACCGCCTGCGGCGCCTGCGCAGGCTACGGCGGCAGCGTGCCCGAGGGCAGCACCGTCATCTCCAGCACAGCGCGCAACTTCAAAGGCCGCATGGGTGCAGCCACCGCGCAGGTGTACTTGGCCTCGCCCTACACCGTGGCCGCATCGGCGCTGCGCGGTGTAATTACCGATCCGCGTGAGGTGTTGGTATGAGCGCGGTGGACGGCTTGACCCAACACCGCATCTGGCACCTGGGCGCAGACATAGACACGGACGTGCTGGCCCCAGGGCACGCTATGAAGTACGGCATTGAGGTGATCGCACAGCACTGCTTGGAATCTGTATTGCCGCAGTTTGCCAACGAGGTAAAAAAAGGCGACGTGATCGTCGCAGGCCCCAACTTTGGCATCGGCTCCTCACGCGAGCAGGCCGCGCAGGTGCTGGTGCAGCTAGGCATTGCCGCCGTGATAGCGCCCAGTTACAGCGGCCTGTATTTTCGCAATGCGTTCAATGTGGGGCTGCTGTTGCTCACTTGCCCGCAAGCTGAGTTACTACGAAATCAGGAGCTGCTTACGCTATCATTTAAAGGGCTACAGGTCGTTTTACCTGATAAATCTACGCTGGATTGTGAGCCTATCCCCGACTTTTTGCTTGAGATGGTGCAAGCGGGTGGTCTTTTGCCTAGTCTGAAACAGCGGCTGGAAAAAGTCCGTTCGACCTCTTGACGTGTTTTCCTATGATTGCTCACCATAGTCCGCTCTTCGTTCGCTTGGCTTGTGTAGCGCGGGACACTGTCGGCGGTGCGCTCAGCTCCGCGGCTGTCCCCCGTTGCGGCCTAGGGCCGCTGCCTCCTCCTTTATGCCGCTGCGCTGAGCGCACCACCGACAGTGTCTTGCTTACGTGGTTGGCGATTAAACGGATAATCGCGGGACTATTCTCTCGGCTAGTGACCACCCTTGACTGCCCCGGCGCTTGGGATGCTTGGCGCAGCGGCATAAAGGAGGAGGTGGCGGCCATAAGCCGCCCCGGGGGACAGCCGCGGAGCCAAGCATCCCAAGTGCCGGGGCATAACCAGCCAAGGTCGTGCCAACAGGCCTCATGAATCTCAAAAGTCTCAAAGGAAAACAAAATGGCAACCAAACCCGCAACCCCAGAATTTGACCTGCTCATCAAAAACGTCCGCGTAGTCAGACCGCACGGCAACGTAGTACACGACAGCGACATCGCCATCAAAGACGGCAAGTTCGCCCTCGTCGCGCCCGGCATCGACGTAGCCCGTGCCAAAACCGTACACGACGGCAAAAACCGCCTGGCCTTCCCCGGCGTGGTCGATGCGCACATGCACAGCGGCATTTACTCACCACTGGCCGAAGACGCGGTGACTGAGAGCCAGGCCGCTGCGATGGGCGGCGTGACCAGCAGCTTGAACTACTTTCGCACCGGGCAGTACTACCTCAACAAAGGCGGGCCGTACAAAAAGTTTTACCCCGAGGTGCTCAAGACGGCGAAGGACAAGTTCCATGTGGATTACGGCTTTCACCTTGCGCCCATGGACGGCACGCACATCAAAGAAATCCCCGAGCTGATTGAAAAGTACGGCGTGTCCAGCTTCAAGATTTTCATGTTCTACGGCTCGCACGGCCTGCATGGTGCCAGCAATACGCAAAAAGATTTTTTGATGATCAAAGAAGACGAGCGCTACGACTACGCGCACTTTGAGTTCATCATGCGCGGCGTGCAGGCTGCGCGCGAGCAGATGCCGCACTTGGCCAAGCAAATATCGCTTTCCCTCCATTGCGAAACCGCCGAGATCATGACGGCGTATACCAAGATCGTCGAGAAAGACAAGTCACTCACAGGCCTGGCCGCCTACAGCGCCTCGCGCCCGCAGCACTCCGAGGGCCTGGCCGTTTTCATCGCCAGCTACCTGGCCAACGAGACCGCGCTCACCAATATCAACCTGCTGCATCTCAGCTCACGCAAGGCGGTGCAAGCCGCGATGATGATGGCCGAGACCTTCCCGCATATCGACTTCAAACGCGAGGTCACCATCGGCCACTTGATGCTGGACATCAACAGCAAAGCCGCTGAGCTGGCCAAGGTCAACCCGCCGATTCGCCCGCGCGAAGACGTAGAATTTTTGTGGGACGCGCTGCTGGCGGGCGAGCTGGACTGGGTGGTGAGCGACCACGCCTGCTGCCGCCACGAGATGAAAATCCCCAAGCACTACTTCGGCAACATCTGGATGGCCAAAAGCGGCTTCGGCGGCACCGAATACCTGCTGCCCGCCCTGGTCAGCGAAGGCACCCGGCGCGGCATGGGCTACAACCACATGGCCCGCGTCACCAGCTGGAACCCCGCGCAGCGCTACGGACTGAACAAGAAGGGCGATATCGATGTGGGCTTTGATGCTGACATCGCCCTAGTCGACCCGTCCAAAACCTGGACTGTCCACGCCAAAGACTCCCCATCCACCCAAGGTTACACCCCCTTTGAAGGTCTGGAAATGTCAGCCCGGGTAGACGCAACCTACCTGCGCGGGCAGGTGATCTTTCAAGACGGCCAGGTGATGGGCAAGGCTACGGGGCAGTATCTGTTCAGGCCTACGGCTTGAGGTGTCTTATCGGGGGGGGGAGCAGGGATTTTTGAACGCAGAGGGCGCGAAGGTTTCGCAGAGGGCGCAAAAGAAGATGAAAAGAAGATAAAAAGAAGATAGAGGGAGGATGGAAGGAAGATAGAAGAAGCCACTCCATGTGAAATGCCATAGGTAACGCTCCACACCATCGACATAGCGGGTCTTGCTCCCTCTCCCGCTGGCGGGAGAGGGCTGGGGTGAGGGCGTTTGCACCGCAAAAAAATAATTAAAAAACCTACCTAGCCAGCATATTTAAACAGTTGTTTGCTATGCATCTTGATATCAGACCGACGCTAGCAAACTAGCCACATCAAAATCTGCCGGGGAGTGCCTCACTTTGGCTTTGACCATACCAAAGCCGCTTGTAGGCGCTTGCGTGCTGGGCCGCACGCCCACAAAAGTGCCCGCAGAGAAAAACTCCACCGCCGCGCCCTCGCGAAAGCCAAAGCTTTGCCGCAGCGCAGCCGGTATGGTGACTTGGCCTTTACGGGTCATGGTGGACATCAGTTGGATCGTTTCTAATACAATCTAAGTTCAATAAATTGACTCAGATTCAGTTGCAATTGGCCGCAACCCATGCCAACAAAATAGCCTGTGCAGACTACCTTGGGGGAGATTGACATGACACGTATTTTAAAGCCGCACCATCAACCCAACCCCCATGTCGGCAGCAACTTTGAAGAGGATACCAGTTGCGCCGTTGTACGCGGCATGCTGGATGAAACCGATCTCGCCGACGGCAGCACCGTACTGTCGCAAACCGCGTTTGAAGCCTTTGTAGCCACCTGCGCAAATCCGCCCAAGCCGACTGCTGCGCTGCGCGAACTCATGGCTTGGCATCAGATCTAGAAGTCAGTCTGCTTTGTCGTGAACTGCTCCAAGCAGAATTAATGCAAATCGCATACTGATCCATAGCTTTTGCCCGGTGCTAAAATCCTGTTATGGCAGTTTTAAGCAATTTTCTCGGCTCCGTTAAAGTCACTGGCGATGAAGCCAAGGCATTGACGCGCAAGCTCACCCACGGGCGCGCTTCGCGTGCCGCAGTGGATGCTGCCCAAAATGGTCATAAGCTGGTCACTGCTTTTGCCAAAAAAGGCTCTGTTGCCATCAAACTCAAGGCGACCCGTAGCCTTTCCAAAGACAGCGCCTAGTCTGTGGGCTACGAGCTTCGCGAACTGCTGCAAGGCGATGGCTGCAATGGGTTAAGCCTAGGCAACCCCGCATTTACCCCACTCAAAACCTTTCTTCGCAAAGAAGCCAAAAAACTGCACCAAGAGCATTTGGCGCGTACATTCGTGATCGTGGAAAAAGACCGCGCCAAGGTTTTAGCCTACGCCACCACGCTTTGTACCCACGTATCTGTCGAGCAATTTGGCGATCACGCGCTCGTTGAGGGCTTCCGCTACAAAGACTACCCCGCCATCAAGCTCGCTCGGCTGGCTGTCGATACCAGTTTGCAAGGCCAGGGTGTTGGCGGTCAATTGGTGGACTTTGTCATCGGCGTGGCCACGGACTACGTCATGCCC
>JANMTF010000052.1:0-2868 GCA_031390175.1 Polaromonas sp. | reverse complement strand
GCAGGCGCGGTGCGCGGCCTGTTGCATGGGCTGCCTTTTGGTGTGAAGGATTTGTTTGACACCTTTGATATGCCCACCGCCTACGGATCGCCCATTTACGCGCGCTGCCAGCCGCAGGCGGATGCCGCAGCAGTGGCGCTGTGCCGCGAGGCGGGCGCGGTGCTGCTGGGTAAAACAGTGACGACCGAGCTGGCCAATATGTTCCCCGGCATCACGCGCAATCCGCATCACTTGGCGCACACGCCCGGTGGCTCGTCCAGCGGGTCGGCCGCTGCGGTGGCCGACTGCATGCTGCCCCTTGCACTGGGTACGCAGACGGCGGGCTCGCTGATTCGGCCCGCCGCGTTTTGTGGCATCGTGGGCTACAAGCCTAGCCATAACCGGGTACCCAAAGCGGGGGTGAAGAGTCTGTCGGAGACCTTGGACACACTTGGCGGTTTTGGCCGTAGCGTGCGCGATGTGGGTCTTCTAGGTGCGGCGTTCACGGGTGACATGCGCATGGCCGACCCTAGCACCTATACGCAAACTGCTGCACCGCGCATAGGCATGTGCAAAACGCCCGAATGGGATCAAACTGACAGCGATACCCAGCAGGCCTGGGCGCAGGCCGAGAATGCGCTGCACGGTTTTGGCACCGCACTGGCACTGCCGACAGGATTGGACAACTTGGTCAACGTACAAAAAGCCGTGCAAGCCTATGAGACCGCCCGTTCCCTCAGCCATGAGCGCATGCACCACCACAGCCAACTCAGCGCCCCATTGCAAGCCCTGCTCGCCCAGGGCATGGGCATCAGCGGCGAGGCGCATGCTAAGAACTTGCAAACCACAGCCAACGCACGCAACCAAGCGACCATGCTGTTTAGCAACTTTGACGTGCTACTAGCCCCCAGCAGCATCGGTGAAGCACCGCCCTTGACGCTAAGCACCACGGGCGATCCACTCTTTTGCCGCACCTGGACACTGCTAGGCCTGCCCTGCATCCACCTGCCCTTTGCACGCGGGCGCAATGGCCTGCCCATCGGACTGCAACTGGTAGGAGCGTATGGTGACGACCACCGCCTGCTGGCCGCTGCGCACTGGGTGCACGCACGCCTGTCCTAACACCAATTGCGCCTCTAACGGTACGTACTTTTATAGAGCGTTGTGAGCTTTTGTCTTCAATGGCATAGCGATGTGAGGGTTGCGTCAAGGGAATCCCCTAGCCTGTAGGCACTGCTGTAAGCGATAGCATGAACGATGTATTCTTAAACCGCCATGGTTTAGATCAACACCCTCTTTCGCGCACCCTCTCATGCTCACTGCCAAACAACTTATCAACGGCCAATGGCTTACTACCACCAGCGGCACCGAACGCATCGGCCAGTGCTTTAACCCTGCCACCGGCGAAGTAGCGGCCCTATTTGCCGATGGCACTGCGGCCGAGGCGCAAGCCGCAGTCCACGCCGCACGCCAAGCCTTTGAGAACACGGCCTGGCGGCGCAGCCCGCGCCTGCGCGCCGAGGTGCTGCTGGACTTTGCTACCCGCCTGGAGGCACGCAAAGAAGAGATCGCCGACTGGTTGGTCACACTCAACGGCAAGCTGCGCCGCGAGGCACTGGGCGAGATTGGGGCGGGCATATCCGAACTGCGCTACTACGCGGGCCTGGCGCGCAACCTGTTTGGCCGCGTGCTGGAGGTCGAGCCCGGCTGCTACTCGTCGCTAGACCGCGAGGCTGCAGGCGTGTGCGCCATCATCTTGCCGTGGAATGCACCCGTCACTTTGCTGGTGCGCTCGCTCGCCCCCGCGCTGGCGGCAGGCTGCACCGCCGTCATCAAACCAGCGCACCAAACCGCGCTAGTCAACAACATGGTGCTGGAATGCCTGTGCAGCGATGCCCGCGTGCCTGCGGGGGTGGTCAACGCGGTGATCGAATCGGGCTCCGAGGTATCGCGCTATTTGTGCGACACGCCCGAGGTAGAGGTCATCAGCTTCACCGGCTCTTCTGCCACAGGCAAGCGCATCGCGCAAAGCACCGCAGCTACGCTCAAGCGCCTGTCGCTGGAGCTGGGCGGCAAGGCACCGGCTATTGTGTTTGCCGACGCCGAGATGGACAAAACCATCGCAGGCATCGTCGCAGGCAGCATGGTGATGGCCGGGCAGCAATGCACCGCCATTGCCCGCGTGCTGGTACACGACAGCGTGTACGCCCTGGTGGCGCAAAAGCTCACTGAGGCGCTCAAAGCCGTGAAGGTCGGCCCTGGTAACGACCCTACATCGCACATGGGCTGCCTGATTGATGTGGCCAACCGTGACCGCATCAACGCTTTGCTGGACACCGCAGCCGCCTCGCACAAAATGCTACTGCGCGGCGGCATACCCGGCGGCGCGCTGGCCAAGGGAGCATTTATCGAACCCAGCCTGATCGAGGTGCGAGACCTGGCATCCGACTTCATCCAAAAAGAATTGTTTGGCCCGCTCTTGGTGCTAGAGCGCTTTAGCAGCGAAGACGAAGCTGTGCAACGCGCCAACGCCACCCGCTATGGCCTGGCAGCCAGCGTATGGAGCCAAGACGCCAAAAAGGTACGCCGCATCGCCGCCCAGCTGCGCACCGGCACGGTGTGGGCCAATAGCCATAACCGCTTGTTTGCCGAAGCCGAGACGGGTGGCTACCGCGACAGCGGCTATGGCCGACTGCACGGTGCAGAGGGCCTGAACGACTTTTTGCAAACCAAGCACTTTTACTTTGAGACGAATGCATGAGCAGCCCCACCAGCCACAGCAGCGCCCATTATTTTCTGGAGGGTTTAGCCGATCTGGGCATTAGCTACGTGTTCTCTAACCTGGGCACCGACCATGTGTCCTTGATCGAAGAGCTGGCCCGCTGGGAC
>JANMTF010000276.1:0-11403 GCA_031390175.1 Polaromonas sp. | reverse complement strand
CCTCGCGGTAGTCGTAGTCTCGCAATGAGCCGTCGGCTTCAATGCCGGAAATGCCAATCACGGCAATGTCCACCTTGAATTGCCGCAGGAAGTCCACCGCCGCTTCGCCGACGATTCCCTGATCGCGCCCGCGCACCACGCCGCCGACCACGATCACCTCGCTTTGCGGGTTGGTGCTGAGGATGCTGGCCACATTCAGGTTGTTGGTGATGACCCGCAGCCCGGTGTGGTGACGCAGCGCCCTGGCAATGGCCTCGGTGGTGGTGCCTATGTTCAGAATCAGCGAGCAATCGTTGGGAACTGCGGCCGCAACCGTGCGCGCAATGCGCGACTTGCCTTCCGCGTTCAGGCTTTCGCGCTGTTGATGCGCAATGTTTTCCACCGTTGAACTGGGCACGCGCACGCCACCGTGAAAGCGCGCCAGCAGCCCCTCGTCGGCCAGGCGCTGCACGTCGCGGCGCACGGTTTGCAAGGTCACGCCCAGTTTGTCGGCCAGATGCTCAACCGTGACCGCGCCTTGGGCGCGCACCACGGTCAGCAATGTCATTTGTCTGGGATTGGGGTTCATGGGCGCATTTTCGACCTAAAAGTTACGATAAATGCATCAAAACGAAACAAAACGAAGATTTTAGGGTAAACACCGAGATTAAAACGAATAGCAACGAACAACAATAATCTAAATCGAAAGTAACCGTTGTGATTTTATGCACAACCAAATAAGGGTGCGCCCATGCAGTTGAGCTTGGAGAAGATCAGCAAAAAGGTCGGGCCGCAGGCATGGCTGTACGACATGGACCTGGCACCGCGCAGCGGCGCTGTGACGGTGCTGCTGGGCGCGACCCAGGCCGGCAAAACCAGCCTCATGCGCATCATGGCCGGGCTGGATGTGCCCTCGGCCGGGCGGGTGCTGGTAGATGGCAGCAATGTGGTGGGCATGCCCGTGCGCCAGCGCGATGTGGCCATGGTGTACCAGCAATTTATCAATTACCCATCCCTCAAAGTACGCGACAACATTGCCTCGCCCTTGAAGTTGCGCGGCGAAAAAAACATTGACCAGCGCGTGCAAGCGCTGGCCGAAAAACTGCACATCAACATGTTTTTAGACCGCTACCCGGCCGAGCTGTCGGGCGGGCAACAGCAGCGGGTTGCCTTGGCCCGCGCTCTGGCCAAAGGCGCACCCCTGATGCTGCTGGACGAGCCGCTGGTGAACCTGGATTACAAGCTGCGCGAAGAGCTGCGCGACGAGCTGAGTGCCTTGTTTGCAGCCGGCGACTCGACCGTGATCTACGCCACCACCGAGCCGGGTGAGGCACTGCTGTTGGGCGGCTACACGGCGGTGATGGACGCAGGTGAGCTGCTGCAGTACGGCCCTACCGCCGAGGTATTTCACAAACCCAGCTCTTTGCGTGTGGCCCGCGCGTTCAGCGACCCGCCGATGAATTTGCTTGAGGCCCATGTGGGCGCTGGAGGCGTGCAGTTGCAAGGTGGCCCCTTGCTGGCGATGGCTTTGCCCGCCTCGGCTTCGGCGTCGCGGCAGCTCACCGTGGGCCTGCGCGCCAGTGCCATCAGCGTGGCCGCCAAGCTGGGCGACATCGCGCTGGCGGGCAAAGTAGAGCTGGCAGAAATTTCGGGCTCCGACACTTTTGTGCACGCGTCAACGCCCATAGGCGAGCTGGTAGCCCAGCTCAGTGGCGTGCACCATTTTGATTTGGGCGAGGCGGTGTCCTTTTATTTCAATCCCCTGCACGTCTATTTGTTCGATGCCCGTGGTCTGCTGGTGCAGGCCCCTGTGCGCGGCGGAGGGCGCTAGCATGGCACGCATTGAACTTGATTTGGCCCACGCCTACAAAAAGAACCCCATGCAGGACAGCGACTATGCGCTGCTGCCCTTGAAAATGACCTTTGAAGACGGTGGTGCCTACGCCCTGCTCGGCCCCTCTGGCTGCGGCAAAACCACCATGCTCAACATCATGTCGGGCTTGGTTGCGCCGTCCCAAGGCAGCGTGCGCTTTGACGGCAAAGACGTCACCCGCGCCACGCCGCAAGAGCGCAACATTGCCCAGGTGTTCCAGTTCCCGGTGATCTACGACACCATGACGGTGTTTGAGAATTTGGCCTTCCCGCTGCGCAACCGCAAAATGCCCAAAGAGCAAATCACCCAACGGGTGGGCGTGATAGCCGAGATGCTGGAGATGAGCGGCCAGCTCAACCAGCGCGCCGCAGGCCTGGCCGCCGATGCCAAGCAAAAAATATCACTGGGCCGTGGCCTGGTGCGCAATGATGTATCCGCCGTGCTGTTTGACGAACCGCTTACCGTGATCGACCCGCACCTCAAGTGGCAGTTGCGCCGCAAGCTCAAGCAAATTCACCATGAGCTGAAACTCACTTTGATCTACGTAACGCATGACCAGGTAGAGGCCCTGACCTTTGCCGACCAGGTGGTGGTGATGACCCGTGGCCGCGCCGTGCAAATGGGCAGCGCAGCAGAGTTGTTTGAGCGCCCCAGCCATACCTTTGTGGGCCACTTCATTGGCTCGCCGGGCATGAACTTTTTGCCCGGCCAAGTGGAGATGGACACGCTGCACATCGCTGGCAGGCGACTGGCATTGCCCGCCGGCAAAGAGATGCCCAATGGCGACATCAAGCTGGGCATACGGCCCGAATACCTCTCGCTCGCATCTGAAAACGCTGCAGGCGCGCTGCCAATGACCGTGTCGCAAGTGCAAGACGTGGGCACGCATATCATTTTGAGTGCCGGCATTGGCGGCCAGACCGTCAAGGCGCGCCTGCCAGCGGACGCAGCGCAGTGGAAACAGGGCGATACCGTGTGGCTGCGCGTGCTGGGCGAGCACACCTGCATGTACAAAAACGAGGAGATCGTGGCATGAGCACCACCACCAAATCGGTCAACCAAAAGGCCTGGTTTCTTATCTTGCCGGTGCTGCTGTGCGTCGCATTCTCCGCCATCTTGCCGCTGATGACAGTGGTGAACTACTCGGTGCAAGACATCATCTCGCCCGAGCGGCGGGTGTTTGTGGGCACCGAGTGGTTTGCCAAAGTGATGCGCGATGAAGAGCTGCACGGCGCGCTGTGGCGCCAGCTCACTTTCTCACTGTCCGTGCTGGCTATCGAGCTGCCGCTGGGCATTCTGTTGGCCTTGTCTATGCCTGCGCAGGGCTGGAAGTCATCGGCCACTTTGGTCATCGTCGCGCTGTCGCTGTTGATTCCGTGGAACGTGGTGGGCACCATCTGGCAGATCTTTGGCCGGGCCGACATTGGTTTGATGGGCGCGGCATTGCAGGGCATGGGCATTAACTACAGCTACACCGGCAACGCCACCCACGCCTGGCTCACGGTGTTGCTGATGGATGTGTGGCACTGGACCCCTTTGGTGGCTTTACTGGGCTATGCGGGATTGCGCTCGATTCCCGATGCGTATTACCAAGCCGCCAGCATCGACGGGGCTTCCAAATTTGCCGTGTTTTGGTATGTGCAGTTGCCCAAAATGCGCGGCGTGCTGATGATCGCCGTGCTGCTGCGCTTTATGGACAGCTTCATGATCTATACCGAGCCCTTTGTGTTGACGGGCGGCGGGCCGGGCAACTCCACTACCTTCCTGTCGCAGTTCCTCACGCAAAAAGCAGTAGGCCAGTTTGACCTGGGCCCCGCAGCGGCTTTCTCGTTGATTTACTTCCTGATCATCTTGCTGCTGTGCTTTATTTTGTACAACTGGATGCAGCGTGTGGGCACGGCTGAGAAGGAGGGCAACCATGCATAAACCCAAGTTTCAAAAACGCAGCATTTTTCTCATCGCCTACATCATCTTCGCTTTGCTGCCCATCTACTGGATGGTGAACATGTCATTCAAGACGAACAGCGAGATTGTGGCCAACTTCACCCTGTTTCCGCAGAACTTTACCTGGGCTAATTACAGGACAATCTTGACCGACCCGTCTTGGTATTCGGGTTACATCAACAGCCTGATTTATGTGGCGATTAACACCGTGATCTCCCTCACGGTGGCTCTGCCCGCCGCCTACGCCTTCTCGCGCTACAGCTTTTTGGGTGACAAGCATGTGTTCTTTTGGTTGCTGACCAACCGCATGACCCCGCCTGCGGTGTTTTTGCTACCGTTTTTTCAGCTCTACACCACGGTGGGATTGATGGACACGCATTTGGCTGTAGCGCTGGCGCACTTGCTGTTTAACGTGCCGTTGGCGGTATGGATACTGGAAGGGTTTATGAGTGGCATTCCGCGCGAGATTGACGAGACGGCTTATATCGACGGCTACTCCTTCCCCCGGTTTTTCGTTACTATTTTTCTGCCCCTCATCAAAGCGGGCGTCGGCGTCGCTGCCTTCTTCTGCTTTATGTTCAGCTGGGTAGAGCTGCTCTTGGCCCGCACCTTGACCAGTGTGAACGCCAAGCCGATTGTGGCCACCATGACGCGCACCGTGTCGGCCTCGGGCATGGACTGGGCTACCTTGGCAGCGGCTGGTGTGCTGACGATTGTGCCCGGCGCGATTGTGATTTGGTTTGTACGCAACTACATCGCCAAAGGGTTTGCGATGGGCCGCGTGTAGCAGGAGATCCTTATGTTTGCCTGGATGGCTTGGACACTGCCTGTAGCAGTTTTTTTTACCTGTATCGTGCTGACACTCGTAGGCATGACCATGTGGGAGATCAAATCCCCCACGACGCTGCGCAAAGGCTTCCTGCCTTTGGAAACTACGCGCGGCGACAGGCTTTTTATTGGCCTCTTGTCGGCAGCGTATGTGAACCTGATTTTTATTGGCCTGAGCGGCAAGATGGCTGTCTGGTTTGGCTTGGCGGCTGACCCCAGCATCTGGATCAGTTTCGCCATATCCATGGTGTTGTTGGCGTTCATCATGCGACGCGGCTAGAAGAAGTTTTCCAGGTAATCCGGCCCCTCGCTTCCCCAGGGCCGCGGTCACCCCACTGCTTTTGGGGAAGCAACGTACTGAGGAGATAACCGATGAAGAAACTACGCTATACCGCGTTGACCGCCGCCGTCGTGCTGGCGCTCTCGGCCTGCGGGAAAAAAGAAGAGCCTGCCGCACCCGCTGCCAAGGCACCGGCGGCTGCACCGGCAGCGTCGGCCGCACCAGCCGCAGCAGCTGCGTCCCCCATGGCCGATGCCGCCAAGAAGTGGATCGACAACGAGTTCCAGCCTTCTACCCTGTCCAAAGAGCAGCAAACCGCTGAGCTCAAGTGGTTCACTGAAGCGGCAGGCAAGCTCAAGGCCAAAGGCGTGAACGAGATTGCCGTGGTGTCAGAAACCATCACCACCCATGAGTACGAAAGCAAGACCATGGCCAAGGCTTTCGAGGAGATCACCGGCATCAAGGTCAAGCATGATCTGATCCAAGAGGGTGACGTGGTGGAAAAACTGCAAACCTCCATGCAGTCGGGCCAGTCGATCTATGACGGCTGGATCAGTGACTCGGACTTGATCGGTACCCACTACCGCTACGGCAAGATTTTGAACCTGACCGATTACATGACCGGCGCAGGCAAAGAGTGGACTAACCCCGGCATCGACATCAAAGACTTTATTGGCACCAGCTTTACCACCGCGCCGGACGGCAAAATGTACCAACTGCCTGACCAGCAGTTTGCCAACCTGTACTGGTTCCGCGCCGATTTGTTTGCCAAGCCTGAGCTGAAAGAGCAGTTCAAGAAAAAATACGGCTACGACCTGGGCGTGCCGCTCAACTGGAGCGCGTACGAAGACATTGCCGCCTTCTTCACCAATGACGTGAAGAACATCGACGGCAAGCCGATTTATGGCCACATGGACTACGGCAAGAAAGACCCATCCCTGGGCTGGCGCTTTACCGATGCCTGGCTGTCGATGGCTGGCACGGCCGACATTGGCATTCCTAACGGCAAACCGGTAGATGAATGGGGCATTCGCACCTCGGCCGACGGCTGCAACCCGCAAGGTGCATCCGTGTCGCGCGGCGGTGCTACCAACTCGCCTGCAGCCGTGTATGCACTGACCAAGTACATCGACTGGATGAAGAAGTACTCACCTAAAGAAGCCATCGGCATGACCTTTGGCGAGGCTGGCCCCGTGCCTGCCCAAGGCCAGATTGCCCAGCAGATCTTTTGGTACACCGCGTTCACGGCCGACATGATCAAGCCCGGCCTGCCGGTGGTCAATGCCGACGGCACCCCCAAGTGGCGCATGGCCCCTGGCCCCAACGGCCCGTACTGGAAGCAAGGCATGCAAAACGGCTACCAAGACGTAGGCTCATGGACTTTCTTTAAAGACCATAACCCTGACAAAGTCGCTGCTGCGTGGCTGTACGCACAGTTTGTGACGGCTAAAACCACCTCGCTGAAGAAAACCATCATGGGCTTGACCCCCATCCGCGAGTCTGACATCCAGTCCAAAGCCATGACCGACATGGCACCCAAGCTGGGCGGTTTGGTGGAGTTCTACCGCAGCCCTGCGCGTGTAGCCTGGACACCTACTGGCACCAACGTGCCTGACTATCCCAAGCTGGCGCAGCTATGGTGGAAGAACGTAGCGGTAGCCGTGACGGGTGAGAAAACACCACAGGCCGCTATGGACAACTTGGCCAATGAAATGGACGACGTGATGACCCGCCTGGAGCGCGCAGGCATGGCCAATTGCGCACCCAAGATGAACCCCAAGGGTGACCCAGCGAAGTACCTCACCGACAACGGTGCACCATGGAAGAAGCTGGCCAACGAGAAGCCCAAGGGCGAAACCATTGCCTACGACACGCTGCTGGATGCGTGGAAGAACGGCAAGACGCGCTAAGCGCTTGCTTGCTTAGTTCATGCGTAGTACGTGAGACGGATTACGCAGGCGCACTGAGGCATACTCAGGTGCCGTTAACTTGAGGGCCGTGCGAAGACAGTCTTCGCACGGTCACTCACCACAGGGTTTAGTTTTCCAGCGCACCACGCGCTGTCTCCGGGGATTTCGTTGCCCTCAGAATTTTCTCCCATGGCCCTTCATACACCCTCTCACCCCACACAGCGCGCCGCTTTGATGGCGCAGCTGGCGCAGGCGCACACCTACGACGTGGCCATCATCGGCGGCGGTGCGACGGGCCTGGGTGTGGCGCTGGACGCGGCTGCACGCGGCTTCAGCGTGGTGCTGTTTGAAAGCCACGACTTTGCCAAGGGCACCTCGTCACGCGCCACCAAGCTGGTGCACGGCGGTGTGCGCTACCTGGCGCAAGGCAATATCAGCCTGGTGCGCGAGGCCTTGCACGAGCGCACTACTTTGCTGTCCAACGCGCCGCACTTGGCCCAGCCCCTGCCCTTTGTCATGCCGTCCTACCGTTGGTGGGAGGCACCCTTCTACGGCATGGGTTTGAAGATGTACGACCTGCTGGCGGGCAAAGCGGGCATAGGCGCTACCGAATTTTTAGGCAAGCGCAGCACGTTGGCGCTCTTGCCCACCGTCAAGCCCGCAGGCCTGACCGGCGGAGTGAAATACTGGGACGGCCAGTTTGACGATGCGCGCCTGGCCCTGGCCTTGGCCAAAACCGCCGTGCGCCAAGGCGCGCTGCTGGTCAACTACTGCGCCGCCAAGCAGCTTACCCACGAAGGCGGCAAAGTCACCGGCCTCACTGTGCAAGACCGAGAAACACAGGCCACTTACACCATCAAAGCGCGCTGCGTTATCAATGCTGCCGGCGTGTGGGTAGACGAGTTTCGCCAGCAAGACGGTGCCAGCATGCAGCGCCCGGTCAAGGCCATGGTGGCCCCCAGTCAGGGCGTACACATTGTGGTGGACCGCGAGTTTTTCCCAGGGGATCACGCCCTGCTGGTACCCAAAACGCAGGATGGCCGGGTGCTGTTTGCCGTGCCCTGGCTGGGCAAAGTCATCTTGGGCACCACCGACACGCCGCGCAATGATTTAGACCGCGAGCCCACGCCCTTTGCCGAAGAAGTGCAATTTATATTGAGCGAGGCCGCCAAGTACTTCACCCGCGCGCCGCAGCGCAGCGACGTGAAATCCATTTGGGTAGGCCTGCGCCCCTTGGTCAAGCCGCAAGACGACGATGGCGGTAACACCAAGGCCCTGAGCCGCGAGCACACTATTTTGGTCAGCAAGTCGGGCCTGCTGACGGTGACCGGCGGCAAATGGACCACCTACCGAGCCATGGCTGAAGATGTGATGACCCACGCATTTGATGCCCAGTTGCTGGAAGCCAAAAAAGGCGGCGTGACAGTGCACCTGCCTTTGGTAGGCGCGCAACCCACCAGCACCCGCGTGAGCGCCCCACCTGGCTTGCATCTGTACGGCAGCGAGGCCGCCACCGTGCAAAGCCTGCCGGGTGCCAAGCACGAATTGGGCGGTGCGGGGGTGAGCGGTTTGCTCGAATCGATGGTGCGTTTTGCAGCGCGCTATGAATATGCTCGCACGGTAGAAGACGTGCTGGCCCGCCGTTCTCGTCTGCTGTTTTTAGATGCCCGCTTGGCGGCACGCTTGGCCCCTCAGGTGGCGGCTATTTTGCAGGAAGAGACGCAGATGGATCCGCAGTTGAATGCCTTCATGGAGCTGGCTGCGCAGTACACGCGGTTGCCTTGATGGGCTGGTTTACTTGATTCACTGGTTTCCTTGATGGGCTGGTTTTGTACTTGCTCTGCGTTTTTTTGTTTTGTACAGGATCAGGTCGGCGGTGCACTTAGCTCCGCGGCTGTCCCCCGTGTTGGCCTAAGGCCAACTCCTGTGCGCCCGTGAAGGCGCTACGTTAGCACGGTGAAAGTCCGTGTCAGGGTAAGCCAAGGCCCTGTAGTCGAAGGTAACTGCGTCGCTGCGAAGCGGGGTGGGGAGCAACTGGAGACGAACTGGCGGTCCGCAGCAAAAGCGAACTCGATTCGGCGGTGTGTGACGGCGAGCCTGCAGTTGTATGGCGAAGCCCGAAACTCGCCCGGTACGCTGGGTTTGGCGTGTAAAGCGATACCGGGGTTGCATGACGTGGTTGGAGGCGGAACGTTGGGAATGCGTAGCGAGATAAACGGGGAGACCTGCAAAGCGAGGTGACGCTTGGCAGGAGTCAGAGCCATCGTAGTACCGATGGGCGGCAAGAGCAGGGCAAGGCCAAACGGTCCGGAAACGGATGTTTAAAGCGGGGTTCGCCCCTGGTGCCTAAACCTTGTGGGCGGTTGCCTGAAAAGCGCGGAGTAGGAACGCCGCGTCAGGAAAGGGTGGCAGGAAAGTGGAGACGCAAAGGACAGAAAGTATGAACGCATGAGCAAATCAGTGACAGTGCCAGCAATGGCTAAACAAACTGAATCCACCCCAAACCAATGGGCGCGGGTGGATCGTGCTATCTGGACAGAGCGTATGTTGGCGGCACTGGGCAACGGTGTCAAAGGAAGCAAATGGTTTAGTTTGATCGACAAGGTCTACCGCCCCAGCACCCTGCAAGCCGCTTGGCAACAAGTCAAGGCCAACAAGGGCGCGGCGGGCATAGACCGGCAAAGCGTGCAAAGATTTGCGGCCAATGAACAGGCGTATCTGAACGAACTGGCCCAACAGCTCGAACAAGGAGAGTACCAAGCCCAAGCTGTCCGGCGCGTGGACATACCCAAAGCAGGCGGCAAAACGCGCCCCTTGGGGATACCCACCGTCAAAGACAGGATCGTCCAAACGGCGGTCAAAAGGGTGATTGAGCCGATCTTTGAGAACGAGTTTCTAGCCAGCAGTTACGGATTTCGACCCGGCAAAAGTTGCAAAGATGCGCTGCGGCAAGTCGATGCCTACCTCAAGGCAGGCTACACCCATGTGGTGGATGCCGACCTCAAGGGGTATTTCGACAGCATCCCGCATGACTTGCTTAAAACCAGAATCGAGGCGCACATCAGCGATGGCAAACTGCTGGAGCTGCTGGGTAGCTGGCTGCATCAAGACATCGTCCGGGACTTGGAGAGGTGGACACCGACAGCAGGCACCCCGCAAGGGGCGGTCATCAGCCCGTTGCTGGCCAACCTGTACCTACACCCCCTGGACGAGACAATGACAAAGCTGGGCTACAAAATGGTGCGCTACGCCGACGACTTCGTCATCCTGTGCCGGGCAGCGCCACAAGCGCAGGCGGCACTGGAGGAGGTCAAAGCGTGGGTAGAAGAAAACGGACTGAGTCTGCACCCGGACAAGACCCATGTAGGGGATTGTTTAGTAGCAGGACAAGGATTCGAGTTTCTGGGCTACCGGTTTGAAGCAGGCAGGAGGTGGGTGAGAAACAAGAGCCTGCAAGGGTTCAAAGACAAGATACGGGCCAAGACACGGCGCTCACGAGGCGTCAGCATGGCCACGATCATTGCCGATCTCACACCGATGATCAGGGGCTGGTATGGCTATTTCAAGCACGCCTATCGAACCACATTCCCGGGTCTGGACGGCTTCGTGCGCAGGCGACTGCGTGCGGTTCTGCGCAAGCAGCAAAAGCGTCCGTCAATGGGTAGGTGCCTGAATGATCAGAGGCGATGGCCAAATGTATACTTCGCAAACTTGGGACTGTTCACCATGGAAGCAGCCCATCAGAGCGCGAGCCAATCCTGATGAGGAAACCACTAACTGGAGAGCCGTGTGCGGGAGAACCGCAAGCACGGTTCGGAGGGAGGGGAGGATGAAAGTCCTTCTCTACCCCTATCCTCCTGCTAGTGCCGCTGCGCTAAGTGCACCACCGACCTGATCTTGCCAGCGTGGTGAACGTTTTGCGTAGTCTCCGGCGCGCGAGGTCTCCCCCATTTTTTTGCGAGCGAGGAGCCCATTGCACACACCTCGCGCGAGCACGGAGTTTTGCAGGGCGGCAGTTCGCTGCAACGAACGCTGCTTGGCTGAGGTGACTTTTGATAAGTACGCATAATTAGCATCACTCTATAAAAGCAAAAATACCGAGTTTTTCACTGCAAAATTATCTAATGCAAGGATGTTTCACTACGAAATCATCAAAAAACGCCGTGAGAGGCCTACGATTTGGCAAGGTACACAAATTCGCATAATTTAGTGTACCTCCCAGGCTCGTCAACGGCCTTCGCGCCACAAAAAGGGGCTGAAAAATACGATTTTCAGGCCTTTTTGAGATACAAATCGCTCTGCAGCCCAATAGAATAATGCGGGAGCAGCTCCTTTATGTGTAGCGCGTTGAAATGGGTGTACAGATGCCTGCGGGGGCAGCTGGGCGTTTGCGGGCACCTACGGGCGGTCGGAACCGCCTGTCCGCCAGCCGGGGCGTCGCAATAGCCTGCAAACCCCTCCTTGCTGGCTCTGGCGCGAGTGGCGGGGTCTGTGCTTGGAACTCCTCGCTCGCTGAGGGGAAGGGGAAGACCTCACGCGCCGGAAGCTACGCAAAGGGGGTCAGAGCAAAATTTCGTTATGGCGTTGCG
>JANMTF010000273.1:0-4137 GCA_031390175.1 Polaromonas sp. | reverse complement strand
CCTGCTTGGCCTCTTGCAACACACCCTGCGCCAACTCGCGCGACACAGACGGAAACTCATCCAAAAACTCTGCCAGCGTCTCGCCCGTTTCGATGTGTTCAAACAAAATCCGCACCGGCACGCGCGTGCCCGCAAACACAGACGTGCCGCCCAAAATGTGGGGACTGATAGTGATAAAAGTCGTATCCAGCATGCGCCAACGGTACGCTTTGGCCGCTCAATCTACAAATTCACCGGCTACAGGCAGTGGGCGCGCCAGAGTTGAAATGAGCGGCCTAGCGTCCATTGACAAAAGTATTCGATCGAATACAATTGCGGCAATGTACCAGATAGAAACTACCGAAATTTTTGAAACCTGGGTTCAGTCACTGGACAAACGAACGCGCATTCGCATGGTGTCTAGTTTAGCCAAGCTGGCCACGGGTTTGTGGGGCGATTGCAAAGCCGTAGCCCCAGCGTGACCGAGCTTAGAGAGCATTTTGGCGCAGGCTATCGCATCTACGTTACGCAAATGGACAGCGTTCTGGTGGTGGCGCTAGGCGGGGGTGACAAGTCCAACCAGCAAAAAGATATTGACCGCACCATCGAGCTGGCATCCATTTTGAAAGCCGCGCAACTTAAAGCCGCGCAAACTATGAAAGGCAAACAACCATGACCGTTAAAACCACCCCATTCGACCCTGCAAAATATCTGGATGACGAGCAGTCTATTGCAGACTACCTCACCGATATGCTGGAAGACGGCAGCCCCGGTCTGTTGGCCGCGGCGCTGGGCGACATTGCGCGCGCACGGGGCATGGCCCAAATTGCACAAGACGCAGGCATTGGCCGCGAGGCGCTGTACAAAGCCTTGCGCGCCGACGCGCAACCACGCTTTGACACGATTGCACGGGTGTGCAAAGCTTTGGGAGTCAAACTGACGGCGCAGCCTTTGCATGGTTAATCAACAAAGTACCTGATTCGGTGCGAAAAGCGACGCAAGTAATACCTGCCCATCCAACAGCATCTTACGGTGCGAGGTGATGCCGACGTGCTGGAATGGCTCAAAAGCCGAGGCAGTGGCTACCAAAGCCGGCTGAACGATATTTTTGCGCAAGCGCCATGCTGGGCGCTCTGCGCTAGGTAGATGCGACCTAGCTTTTAGATGAAAATCAAGCTGTAGCCCAATAAAATAATGCGTAAGCAGCTCTTAAAATAATAGTACTTACAATGCCACTATCAACCCGCCACCAGCTTCACTGGCTTGCCCACCAGGCTAAGCATACCCACCAGCGTATCAATAGTGAACTTGGCTGTTTTCTTATTCACCACGTCTGACACACGCGGGCGCGAGACCATCAAAATCTGGGCGGCCTCTGCCTGTTTCAGATGATGCTCGGCTATCCAAGTGGCCAGCTCGTCCATCAGTTGCTGCTTCAGGAGCAGCGTGTCGTTGATCTGCTTACGCGATGCTGCATGCAAGCGCTTGGCCTCTTCAGGCGGAAATCCCAGCTCTAAGAACAGGTTTGCGCCCGGCTTGGTGATATGGCGCACTTCGGTATCGATTTTCATTTCTTTGCCCTCTCTAGGTTAGCCACAGCGCGGTAGCGCGCTTCGGCAATGGCTTTGTCCTGCTTGCTGGTCGCCTGCGTCTTTTTTTATCACGCGGTAGATGCCGCTGGCCTCCTTGATGCGAATCTCCCTCGTGCCCGCACCCACCTCGTCAAATGGCTTCCAGTCCGTCGGCTCCAGCCCGGCCTGCACCTTGCCCAGCTGAAACCCCGCCTCTGAGCGTGGCTCGGCGGGGAAAGCCAGCAAATCGTCGTACGAGGAGCCTACCCAACTGATCTCTTTATCTTTGTTCATAACACTTAATGTATAAAATATTATACGCTTTTGCGCCCAATTGCGCAGACTTATCTAACCTGACCTGCCAGAGTCGCAGCGCAAAGACTGGCACGGCTCAGAGCGCGGTAAGTAATACCCGCCCATCCAACAGCAGCTTACCGTGCGGGGTGATGCCGACGTGCTGGAATAGCTCAAAAGCCAAGGCAACGGCTACCAAAGCCGATTGAACGATATTTTGCGCAAGCGCCATGCTGGGTGCGTCACGGTAGGCAGATTCGACCTACTTTTTAGATACAAATCAGGCTGTAGCCCAATAAATAATTGCGTAAACAGCTATTAAAAGCATAGCAAACTCATTGCCCTAGCCCTAGCCCTAGCCCCAACCCCAGCCCCAGCCCCAGCCTCCATCCTTCGTTGACATCCGCAGCCCCCCGGTCGGCGCTGTGCGAGCGGCGCAGCAGCCCACACCCGTGGCTGTCAATCCAACAGGTCTACAGCAGCCTGCACGGCCTGGGCGCGGGGAGCCAGCCGCAGGCCGTGGGCGCGACAGAGTGGGACGGCGTGAAAAGATGTGGCAGACCGCCCAAGGCGCAGGCGTGGCCCGCGCCCGCTGTGGCGAATACCTTCGCCCATTTCCGCTAAACTGCAAAATATGCTTATTTTGAAGAAACAGCATGAAGCCATCAACTGCATTGCACGCCCACCGCGCCGCCATTCGGCATATCGTCGCTACACATCGCGGCAGCAACGCGCGCGTGTTTGGATCGGTCGTTCATGGTGACGATACCGAGCAGAGCGATTTGGATATTTTGATTGACCCGACAGAGGACACCACGCTAATGGATGTGGCGGGTATTCAGGTGGAGCTGGAGCGCCTGCTAGGCGTAACCGTGGATGTACTCACCCCCAGGGCCTTGCCAGCAAAATTCCGCAGCACAGTATTGGCAGAGGCCGTGCCTGTATGAGCAAAAAAGGCTTAAGGGTCAATGACTACCTGGACCATATCTTGCAGGCGATTGAACGTATTGAGCGCTTATTTTTCGGTAGACCATGAAATTGTATGGACAACGATACGTAACGATTTGCCGGGGATGAAGCAGCAAATCCTAGCGCTAGTAAAGGGTTTGCAGGGCTGATAGGCTCTGTCGCTAGGGCATATAAGCTACTAAATACGTAGCGTGTAGTGTTACCTGCATTGCTCCAAATAGCCCGTCCGTACCGCTACACTGTGCTCAACGCTTACGTCCTTTCGGATTGGCAAGTGTTTTCTTTGTCAACTCAATCGCACGGACTGGCTTCTTGGGTGGCGGCAAAAAGTTGCTGCCCGTCACCACTTTTTGCCCTGTTTGCTGCTCCAAATCGTCTTTGGCGCGCTTGGCAACGCGTCCGCCCGCCACGCCTGCGTTGGTATTTTCTTGCAGGCCTTGCGCGGTTTTGTTTTGCGCAATCTGCCGGGTCGATAGCTCGGCCAGCGCGGTAAAAATCAGCTCTGCCTCACTCATGTGGTCGCGCAGGTTTTGGGTTTTTAGGCTTTTCAGCGCCTTGTGCTGTTTAACGCTCACCCCTGTCCATTCTTGGTGGATGATGTTAGTGAGCAGGGCAAACTCATTCGCTTTCTCAACCCCGTGGGTTTGCCAATAGTCGGTCAGTTTGTTGCGGGTTTCCTGCCCCGTCATGCGCTGCTGTATCCAGTTTTCGCTGCGTCCCAATTGTTGCCAGTTCTCGCGGGCACGGTCTAGGCTTTGGGCCGGGTCAGCAATTTCTTGCATGCGCTCGTAGCCCACTTTCGCCAGCCACTGCTTGAAGGGCTCGGCTTTGGGCGAGGGGATGGACTGGATCAGGCGCAGCAGGGTTTGCACGTCGGCTGCGTCGGTGTCTCGTTCTTTGCCGTCACCCGAGCGCATTTTCAACTGTCCGATTTTCTCGGACACTTCGCTGCCCTCTTTACTCAGCTTGGCTTTCAGATCGCTCCAATACTTGCGCGGGCGCGCAGAGCCCGTAAGAACCAGCACTACATCCACCACCGAGAAGTACCATTTCTCCTCTACCGCGTTCCAATGCGAGCGCACTTGCACGGACTCAAAAAGGTCAACATGTTGTTCAGTTGTCATGGCTTTTTATCGGTAGGTGAGGGCGCTAGAAGCATAGATTTTACTGCATATAAATATGAGGTATCCCTTTAGCTCCACAAATGGCAAAATAGCCAGATGGCCGCATCCAATACAACCCCCATCGGGGGAACAGATTACCCCACGACTTGGGTTCAGTTTCTTGACTGGTTCCATTCCGAGCAAGCCTGCCAAGAATACTT
>JANMTF010000409.1:0-5917 GCA_031390175.1 Polaromonas sp. | reverse complement strand
ACGCGCTCTTCGGTGCCCTCGCCTACGCCTACGGCCGCGCCTACGCGCAGCTTGCCTTGCTCGTCGCGGGCGGCGTTGGGAAAGCTGGTTTGCTTGGTGATGTCTTTCACCGTGACCAGGCCTTTGAGCTCGAACGCATCGTTCACCACCAATACGCGCTCCAGACGGTGTTTGTTCATCAAGCCTTTGGCATCTTGCAGCGATGCGCCTACCGGCACAGTAATCAGGCGTTCGCGCGGTGTCATGATGTCTTTGACCAATGCGTCCATGCGGGTTTCAAAGCGCAGGTCGCGGGCGGTGATAATGCCCACCACTTTGCCGCCGTCCACCACCGGAAAGCCGCTGACGCCGAGCTGCTCTGACAGCTCGATCACTTGGTGCACTTTAAAGTCCGACGGTATCACCACCGGGTCGCGCAGCACACCCGACTCATGACGCTTGACTTTGCGCACCTGCGCCGCCTGCTCTTTGGCGCTGAGGTTTTTATGCACAATGCCCATGCCGCCTTCTTGCGCCATGGCGATCGCCAGGCGGGACTCGGTCACGGTGTCCATGGCGGCCGAGACGAGGGGTAGATTCAGTGTGATGTTGCGCGACAAACGGGTCGCAAGAGAGGTGTCCTTGGGCAGGACTTCGGAGAAAGCGGGTACGAGTAAAACGTCGTCAAACGTCAATGCTTTGCCAAGCAGGCGCATAGTGGAAGCTCCAAAAGAACGATTGTACCCGCGCTGTATAGGCCAAATGGTGTAAACCCTAGCGCGCCTTGGTGCGTTGTAATCGCTGTAGGCATGCGACCAACGGTGTCTTTACAGTTCCCAGCGGCGGGAAAACCGCTATTTTCTCAGTCCAGCGCGCGACGCACCACGCTACACTATTGCCATGAAAACTAAAGTTACATCTCTGTTGAAAATTGTCTGCCTGTTTGCGGCCTTGGGTATGGGGCTAGCCTCTACCGCCCACGCCCAGTGGGGCTGGACCGACAAAGATGGCCGCCGCATCTTCAGCGACCAGGGCCCTTCGTCTGAGGTGCCGGACAAAAGCATTTTTAAGCGCCCAGGCGGCGCTAAGCCACAAACTGCTGCAGTAGCCAAAGCGGCAGAGCCTGAGGCAGCCGCTTCTGCACCCGCAGGGGCAGCCTCTGCGCCTAAAGCCAGCGCCAGCGGGCCTAAACCCACAGGCAAAGACACCGAGCTGGAGAAGAAAAAGAAAGAAGCTGAGGCTGCCGAAGCTGCCAAGAAAAAAGCCGAGGCAGACAAGTTTGCAGGCCAGCAAGCTGAAAACTGCGAGCGAGCTAAAAAGGCCAAAGCCACCTTCGGTTCGGGCATTCGTATCGCCACGACCAACGCCAAAGGCGAACGCGAGATCATGAGCGATACCGACCGCGCATCTGAATCCAAGCGCATAGACGGCGTGATAGCTACCGAGTGCAAGTAAAAGGCTTGTACAGTACACAGAAAGGGCCTTCAAGGCCCTTTTTTTATGCGTGATTTAGGGCTGCAGCCCAATAGAATGTAGCGGGAGCAGCTACTAAATATGTAGTGCCATTTTTATGTACCAATCTCAATAACCCGGCTTTGCGCCCGGTCTGCGGGTAGCAAACAGCCCCGAGGTACGCGCGCCTTGCTTGGCAAAGCGCTCACGCCGCGCCACCTTGGGGTCTACGCGCAGAGGGCGGCACAGCTCTAGCCGGTCCAGGTCATGCAAGGCCTGCTCGGCCGTGGCTTTGGTGCCCCATATGGCGTAATGCAGCGCTACGCTGGCTTTGGGCTGCACGGCGGGCGCAAAGCGCGCGTCGCCAGCGCACAGGGCCACGGCATCGCACACGCAGGCACCCGCAGGCAGCGCCAGCTCCAGCGTGTGCACCACGCGCGCTGCGGGCGAGTAGCACACGGTAATGCGCAGGGATGTAGCATTGTGGGTCACCACATCGGCAGCCGGTTGAGCGACGGCCTTAGCCATACACCTGCTCAGCCCGCTTGACGAATGCGTCCACCAAGCTTGAGGCGATTTTGTCAAATACAGGGCCCACCACTGCGGCCAAGGCTGGGCTGCTAAAACCGTAATGCAACTGCAACTCTACCCGGCAGGCGTTTTGAGTGGGTTCGCCCACAGGCGTGAATTTCCAGCTGCCGTGCAATGACGAGAACGGGCCTTTGACCAACTGCATTTTGACCAATCGCTGGCCTGAGTCCTCAAGCACGTGGGTGTTGCGCGTGCTAAACCCTTGCCGCAGGCCGCCAAAGTTAATACTGACCTCGGCCATCGCTCCTGCGGTAGTTTGCTGAAGCAGGTTGGCACCGTCGCACCAAGGTAAAAATTTAGGGTAACTGGGTACATCAGTGACCAAATCGAACATTTGGCCAGCGCTGTACCAAATGAGGACAGACTTATTGACAGTTTTCACAGAAGGGGCGGCGACAAGCGTTAAGAGTTCTTAAAATACGGTTTTGCAGCCCAATTGTATTTGGGCTGCGCAGCCTTACCTATTGATATGACAAATAAGCCTGAATCGTCCACCAAAAAGAAATCCGCCCAAGGCGATTCGCGCATAGCTGACAACAAAAAAGCTGCCTACAACTACTTTTTTGAAGAACGCCACGAGTGCGGCATGGTGCTGGACGGCTGGGAGGTCAAAGCCGTGCGCAGCGGCAAAGTGCAGCTGACCGACGGTTATGTGCTGGCGCGAGACGGCGAGCTGTTTTTGATGGGCTGCCAGATCAACCCGCTCAACACCGCCTCCACCCACGTCAACCCCGACAATGTACGCACCAAAAAGCTGTTGATGAAGAAAGACGAGATCAAGCGCCTCACGGGCAAGATCGAGCAAAAGGGCTACACCCTGGTGCCGATCAATTTGCACTGGAAAAACGGTTTTATCAAATGTGAGATTGCCTTGGCCAAAGGCAAGGCCGAGCACGACAAACGCGATGTGATCCACGAGCGCGAAGGCAAACGCGAGGTGGAGCGGGCGATGAAGAACTTGAAGCGGGCTTGAAGGTTTAGGATATTGCCTTGGTTGGCGAGCGCCAGTTGAAGAATTTGTGCTGCAAAAATTCTGCGAAAACACGCGATCAGGCACGTAGCGATCTTAGGTTGATCCCCGCGCCTTTCTCCAAATTTTTCATCACATACACGTTCAACTGCCGCTTGGCCGAGGTGTTGACACTCCCTTAAACCAAGCCTCGTAACGGGTGCATATTCGAGGGCCAGGGACTCACAAAAAACGGCTGCACCATCTCGGTTGTGACGTCCTCAATCCGCGCGGGGTTCCACTTCGGTGTGTGGTCTTTGTCTACTGCCAGTGCGCGAATGCCTTCCACCGTTTCACTCGCAGCACCTGTGCGGCCAAGGTGCCGGGTATGGAAGCAGTGGCGCACCATGTCGCGCTCCATGCGCAGGTCGTCGGCCAGGCTCATGTTGCGGGCGCGGCGAATAAGCTCTAACACAACGTGCAGCATGAGGGGTGAGCGTTTGCGCAGCGTGGCTGAGGTTTCGGTGGCCCACAGCGAGGCATCCAGCTCCAGCGCGTTGATGATGTCTGGCACCGAGTCTTTAGCAAAAATAGCATCTATTTTTAAACTATTTTCGCCTGTAGCCAAATGAAATATTGCGGGAGCAGCTACATTTTGAGTAGTAAATAATTGACTGACAGAGCCTTTGCTAACGTCCTCCAGTGCAGGTAATGCCGCCCACAGGTCAGCCAATACTGCGCTGTCCACGACGGTATCTGCCAGATGGCCAGCCACCGCATCACGACCGCCCATCATTTGCCCCGTCAACGCCAGATACTCGCCCACTCGGCCAGGACAGCGGCTTAAAAAGTAGCCCCCGCCCACATCAGGGAACAGACCAATACCCGTCTCTGGCATGGCCATCTTGGTGCGCTCGGTGACGACGCGGTGGCTGGCGCCCTGGCTGATGCCCATGCCGCCACCAAAGACGATGCCATCCATGAAAGCGATGTACGGTTTGGGGTAGGTGTGGATCAAATGGTTGAGCTGGTACTCTTCCGTAAAAAAGTCTTCCAACGACGGGTCACCCGCAAAGATGGCTTGGTGAAAATAACGAATATCACCGCCTGCGCAAAAACTGCCAAAGGGCGTGAAGGCTGGTGCCGTGCTGTCTGTAGCATGCGCCGGGTTCTTGCCCATGCCGCGTATAGCTACCAACTTGATCGCTGGTTGCGCTTTCCACTCAAGCAGCGCCGCAGTGATTTGCCTGATCATCGGCAAAGACAAAGCGTTCAAAGCCTTGGGGCGGTTCAGGGTAATCAATCCCGCGCAGCCGCGCGTTTCGATGATGACGTGTTGCTCAGCAGTGTTCATGCTTTTTCTCTCCAACCCAGTATTTCATTGACCAGTAACGCGCCGATCACCAGCGCGCCGCCCAGCAGCACCGTGGGGCCGGGCACCTCATTCGCGCCCAGCCAAGCCAGCGCAATGCCAAAAATCACTTCCAGCAAGGCCAGTAGCGACACCTCAGGCGCTTTGAGCACCCGCGCGCAAATCACGCTCAACGTACACGGAATCGCCAACTGCACCAAGCCCAGCATACCCAGCCAAGCCACGTCTTTGCCAGTGGCTACGAAGGGAAACGATAAAGGCAGCGTCGCCAAAGATGAGATCACCGCGCCCACCAAGACGCAGGGCACTAGGTCAATATCGTCGCCCCGCATGTGACCGCGCTGCACCACCGTCCAGTGCGTTGCCGCCGCGATGGGCACCAGCAGGGCCACCAGGCAGCCCAGCAAGGCCCCGGGCGCGCCCATATTCATCTGCGCCCCAAACATATAGGCAATGCCTGCCCCGGCAACGCCTATGGCCACCCATGTGCGTGTGGGCAAGCGGTGGCCTATAAAAAACCGCGCCATTAAGGCGGTAAACAAAGGGCCCACAGCCATCGTCACCAGCACATTGCCCACACTGGTGAGCGTGAGCGCCAGCATGAAGGCCGTGAACATCACGCTCCAGCACACGCCAGAAATCCAAAACGCCCGGCTGTGCCAGTGCATCTTGCGAAATACGTCTTTGCCTTGCCAAATCGGCAGAATGATAAGCAAGGAAATGGCGGTGAAAAAGCTGCGCCAAAAAGTCACTTCAAAACTCTTGGCATGCTCTAACTGGCGCGTGACCACGCCAGCGATAGACCACATCAGGGTTACTGCCAGCATGATCAAGACGGCTTTAGAGTGAGTGAGCTTCATGTTTGTCTAGCAGAGGGGAATACAGGGGAAAATGCGGGGAATTTTGAACGCAGAGTGCGCGAAGGTTACGCAGAGAACGCAAAAAAGAGAATACAAAAATAAAACCGAAAATACCGGAAATCAATGCAAAACAGCCAAAACTATTTTCAAATTTTGGCTGTTCTTTTTCTTGGACTTCTTTTGCGCACTTTGCGAAACCTTCGCGCCCTCTGCGTTCAAAAAGTCCCCGTCTTGATCTTACGAGTCGTGACGCGCCTTCTTGCGCTCATGCTCTTTCAAATGGCGCTTGCGCAGGCGAATCGACTTGGGCGTGATTTCCACCAACTCGTCGTCTTCCAAGAATTCCACCGCGGTCTCCAGCGTCAAAATAATCGGGGGCGTGATCTTGATCGCGTCTTCTTTGCCCGACACGCGGAAGTTGGTGAGCTGTTTTTGGCGCACGGCGTTGACGATCAAATCGTTGTCGCGGTTGTGGATGCCGACGATCATGCCTTCGTATACCGGGTCACCGGCTTTCACAATCATGCGGCCACGGTCGTCGAGCTTGCCTAGCGAGTAGGTCACGATCTCGCCGTCGTCCATGCTGATCAGCACGCCGTTTTTACGGCCGGGGATGTCGCCTTTGAACAGGTCGTAGCTGTCAAAGATGTTGCTGGCCAAACCGGTGCCGCGCGTCATGTTCAAAAACTCGTTGCGAAAACCGATCAAACCACG
>JANMTF010000385.1:0-2961 GCA_031390175.1 Polaromonas sp. | reverse complement strand
TGTACCCCGCTACCGACGAGCAGGCCCGCACTGACTTTGCTGCGTGGCGGGTGGCTAAAAACCGATAGGGTGTTAGCTCCTGTCCTGTGCACGCTCTGGCACTTGGTGTGTACAGCTCCGCGGCTGTCCCCCGCCCTTCGGGCTCCTTGAATACTCGTATGGATTTTTGGTACACAGCCTTGATTGTGGCTAAACTGGCCAAGAATCCTAATTACCATAATATTTACAAAGCAATGCTGGGCAAGCGGCAATATGAACCCTACCAAACTGGATTGAAACAAGTCGCAGCCTTGTTGGATGAGTGAGCCAACAGCGGGAGGATTGGTGCGCTAAATCAGGGTTGATTTAACTAACCAATTAGGTTATAATTTGCCTATGGAAAAAGGCACTCCACATTGCAAACTACCAAGGGTGAAAGCGCTCGTTGAGCTTGAACAGGTACGTGCCACCAATGTAGCAAGAATGGGGGGCTGCTGCCCTCGGCTTGGATTTTGAGGGCATGCTTGCGGTGCTTCAGTTGTTGACCACCGATGATTTTTATAAAAGCATGACTACCCATGCTGACCACACGATTTGGCAGGATGTGTACAGGCCGTGCGTAACCACGGACGCAGGCAACATTGATTTGTACATCAAGTTAACTGTGGTCGATGATGTGTTGATCGTTTCTTTTAAGGAGCAATGACTATGAAATGCCCAGCCTGCGGAGCCGCTAAACTCGTTCATGACACGCGTGATATTGCGTACACCTACAAAGGTGAATCAACAGTGATTCCCGCCGTGACGGCTGACTTCTGCACCGCTTGCGATGAATCCATCACCGACGCAGGGGAGACCAAACGCGTCATGGATTTGATGCTGGCGTTTAACAAGCAGGTGAATGCTGCGATTGTCGATCCCGCCTTTATTGCCAGTGTGCGCAAGAAACTCGACCTTGACCAAAAAGAAGCGGCTGAGATATTTGGCGGAGGGGTGAATGCTTTTTCTCGCTATGAAAACGGCAAGACCAAACCACCTCTTGCGTTGGTAAAGTTGTTACGGGTGTTGGATAAGCATCCGAACTTAATGCGAGAGGTCAGGGCCGCTTAGTCAGCAGATTCGGGTTTTCCCGCCTCCCTAGGTGTACCGCCGATCTGTTCCCGTATACAACGACAAGCAGTGCCGCGCCGCGCGTATGCGCACGCGGACGTGTAGTGCGCGCTAAGGACGGTTAACTTGCTGTGGGGTTTGCTTTGTATGCAAAATAGGCTTCTAGCCCAATAGAATATTGCGCGAGCAGCTCCTAATTTTGTAGTAATTGAGTTATCGAAAATCTCTGCTGGTGGTGGTCAGTCTGCCTAGCAGGTGGCTCATGTCTAACCGGTACTGCGCCGCCAAGTACTGTACCTCGCCCGCGCGCTGCTTTGTCTTGGGGCAGCATAATTTCGGCAGGCGCAATTGCAGTGGACCTTGGCTTACCGTTTTATGCTAATCTAAGCTCATGAAACCATCCCTAGCCCTTGAAGCTAAACGCGAGGCCGTCAGAAGCATTGTGGGACGCTTTAGCGCTTCAAATCCACGTATCTTCGGGTCTGCTTTATCGGGAACTGACCGCGATGGCAGTGACCTGGATATTTTGGTAGATGCGTTGCCGGGTGCAACCTTGTTTGATCTTGGGGATCTTCAAGAGGAGCTTCAAACCCTATTGGGCGTGCGCGTTGATCTACTCACGCCAGGCGATTTGCCTGTCAAATTTCGCGCTCAGGTCGTTGCACAAGCTCAATCGATATGATTGAAAATCGCCTTGAAGACTACCTGGACCACATGAGGCAGGCTGCGACCGATGCCTGTACTTATGTGGAGGGTCTGGAAAAAGACGATTTTCTCGAAGACAAGCGTACCCAGCAAGCCGTTACTATGAGCATCATTATTTGCGGTGAAGCGGCTACCAAGATCATGGAAAATCATGCTGATTTTGCCAATAGCCATCCTGAAATTCCATGGCGCGGCATGCGAGGAATGCGCAACCGTATCGCGCATGGTTACTTTGATATCAATCTGGATGTTGTCTGGGATACGGTCAACACTGCACTACCGCAGCTGTTAAGACAATTAGCCGCCATTTAGGCCTGCAGCTCTTAATAACATTGCGGGGGAAGATCCTGAGTTTGTAGTGCCTGCGTTATCGAAAGTCTCTGCTGACAGTGGCCAGATTGCCCAGCAGATGGCTCTGGTCGACCAGGTACTGGGCTACCAGGTGCCGCACCTCGCCTTCGCGCTGCCACTGCCCATACACCGCCAGCAGCTTGGACTGCAAGAGCGGTGCGCGCTGTTTTTCTTTCACGCTTTTCCACACGATCACATTGACGGTGCCGGTCTCGTCTTCCAGCGTGACGAAGACCACGCCTTTGGCGGAGCCGGGCTGCTGGCGCATGGTGACCAGGCCGCAGGCGCGGGCGGGTTTGCCGCTGGCCAAGTCGTGCAGTTGCGCTGCGGTGCTAAACCGCTGCCTTGCCAGTACCGGGCGCAGCAGCTCTACCGGGTGCCTGCGCAAAGTCACGCCCAGTGCCGCGTAGTCGAACACCACTTCTTCGCCCTCGGATGCAGCTTGCAGTTCTAAAAAGTCTTCGTCGATGGGGGCTTCTTTGAGCAGCGCGGGCGCGGCATGCAAAGCCGAGGCTTCCCATACCTGCTGGCGGCGGTGGCCAGACAGGCTGGCCAGCGCGTCGGCACTGGCCAGGGCTTTCAAGTCGCCTGCATCCAGCCCGGCCTGCAAAGCCAAGTCTTGCGTGCTGCTAAACAGATTTTTGCTGCGCGCCAACACGATGCGCTCGGCCACCGCTTGCTTGAGACCGGAGACCAGCCGCAGGCCTAGGCGGATGGCGGGTTGGTGCTTGGCATGGTGCGCTGCAGTTCCCGCTTCACTGGGCTGCTCCAGCGTGCAGTCCCAGTCGCTGTGCATCACGTCCACCGCGCGCACCT
>JANMTF010000384.1:0-5165 GCA_031390175.1 Polaromonas sp. | reverse complement strand
TGGGGTGTCGACTTTTTCCAACAGCGGCAGATCGTTCATGCTGTCGCTGTAGAAGGTGCTGTGGGCCACATCATCCCACGTCTTGCCCTGCGCGGCCAACCACTGCGTCACGCGGGTCACTTTGCCTTCCCGAAAGCTCAGGGTGCCACGACTGGCGCCGGTGTACCAATTATCCGCGCCTTTTTCCAGCTCCACGGCGATTAAATGCGCAAAGCCCAGGCGCTGGGCTATGGGGGCAGTGACGAATTCATTGGTAGCCGTCACTAGCACCAACGTATCGCCTGCGGCGCGGTGCTGTGCCAGCAGGTCGAGCGCTGGTTTTTTTACAGCGTTTTCGATCACTGTCGCCATGTATTGCGCGTGAGCAGCTATAGATTGTGCAGCGCCTTTGGTGCGAATGGCTTCTGTAGCAAAACGCAAATACGCATTGGGGTCGAGAGTACCCGCCTTGTAATCGTCATAAAACGCGTCGTTAGCACGCTTAAATTCATCTGCGTCGCGCCAGCCAATGGAGATGCTGAAATCCCCCCAAGCGTGGTCGCTGTCGATGGGCAGCAAGGTGTGGTCTAGGTCGAAAAGGGCGAGGTTCATGCGTTGACTTGATTAAGACCTTGAGTCTACCAATCGCCCCGAAGCATACTTATGCAACACGCTGGCGATCAGTGTTTGGTAGGGCAAGCCTTCTTCGGCCGCGCGCGCTTGCATGCCTTCCAGGTCCATCGCTGAAATGCGGATATTCACACGACGGTTTTTAGCCAAGGCACTGGTGGCCATCTGCCTGTAGCGCAGATTTTCGCTCTCTTGGGGCTTGACCGGCTGCCATTGCCCCGCATCGAATGAAGCCAGCAAATTGGTTTCATCCACATCGCCTGAAACAGGTTTTTTAGACGTTTTAGAAGGCTTAGGCATCATCTGCTCCTTGCAAGAATTGCTTCGTCGCTTTGCGACTGGGAATAATAGTTTTCAAGAAAACTTCTTCTTCGGTTTCTACAAAAGGCACCAAGTAAGCGTAGCCGCGCATCCGAACCACCCACAGTTTTTGATTCTCATAGCGCTTCGTATTAGGGTGCGCCAGCGTTGCCAATAACCCACCGTTTTCAATCGAGGCCAAGACCTCTTCAAACGAAACGCCGCGCTCGCTTTGCAGCGCTAGGTTTTTATCGGTATTCCATCGAATGGGTTTTACTCTGTCCACAGGCGGATTATATCTTGTGTGCCTAATGTGCACCACACTACACCACCTTAAACCCCGCCCAGCCGCCGTTTCCAATCTACAAACTCTGCACGGCGCAAACGGAAGCGGGCTACGCTGCCTTCGTGCAGTTGGTCTATAGCCTCTTTCACAATCTGGGCGAAAGCCGCTTGATCGGCTGGCGTGGCCCATTGTTTGGCCAAGCGGCGCAGCGTGGCGGGTATGGGACGCAGGGGGCCTTTGACGATGGCTTGTACGGCCCCGATGATGGCTTCGCGGTAGCGGATTTTGAGCGGGTCGGGCTCGGCCATGGTTTGGGTGATGGCCAGGTAGCGCTGGCATGAGCGCTCGTAGGCCCAGACGAACACGTCTCGCAGCAGCTCGGTTTGGTTGAGCTCATACACACCCAGGGTGCCTTCGATATAGGCGCGCTCTGGCACGTCGATAAAGGACAGTGGGCACAGGTTGTGTTGCAGCAACGAGATGTTGGCACCAATGCGTGAGACGCGTTTGTTGACATCTTCAAAAGCTTGCAGGTAGGGCACGTGCACCATCAAAAAGAACGCCTGCTCAAACGGGTCGGTAATGGCGCTGGCTTTTTGCAGCAGCAGGCGAAAGCAGTCCTCCAGCACTTGGGGCATGGCCAGCGGGAAAAACACCGTGCCCGAAATATCCACGGGTCGTCTGCGCAGGCGGCCGCAGGCGCTCTCGTCTGGCAGCAGGTTTTGCGACAGCAAGGCGTGCAGGTTTTGAAAGGTGTGGGCATCAAAGCCTACGTGGTCAATGTCCTCCACCAGCATCTCTATAGCGGCTTTGTGGTTAAGGATCATCTGCGTTTCTTGCGCATCTTTTCCTTGGGCTACCACGCCCAGCTCGATCAGGTTTTGGGTGTCCAGGCGGCTGTAGGTGTTGCCCTCTAGCTTGGAAGATGCCCAAGACAAGTCCACCAGCAGCCGGTTGAGTATTTCGCGGGCATGGGTGCCGGCGGGGCGCACGCCGCTGGCCGTGCGGCCCATCTCGTGCAGTTGCTCGCGCAGCGCCTGGCTCAGGTAGTAGCTGCTGCCCGGTTGGTAGCTTTCCAAAAATTCACGCTGGTAGCCTACGGGGCGGCGGTGCATGAGCGGCCTGCGCACCTGGTTTCGGATACTGGCACCTTCGGGACTTAGTGGCACATAGGGTTCGGTACTGGCTGTGTCTGCGCTGGTATCGACACCTTGCACGGCCACATACACCCGTGCCATGCCAGCGCCTTGGGTGATCACGCGCTGCGCCAGCACCAAGGCCTCCAGCCGACGCTGCAAAGTGCGGCGGTGCAGTAGCGGTGCGCTGCTATCTGCCATCGCTGCTTCCAAAGCAGCGATACCTATGCCCTGTGGATGAGCGGCAACGCTGGACTCTATGCGTTTGAGATCTTCAACAGATGTTGCGCGGGACATGGTGCACCTTTGATTGAGCAGATGTGTCGCCAGGCGTTTTTTTCGATCACGCTGAATCGCGACAGTATTACGACGCTATTACGTCGCCATTATGTCGCAATTTTGTCGTGAATTTGTCGCAACCCAGGTAAACATGTCGCGACCAGTGCTTCTAAGCACTCTCCAACATGCTCTTAATGAGGGGGATCGTAATCGCCCGCTTGGTACTCAGCGCATAGCCATCCAACTGCTGCAACAGCAGCATCAACGACCCCAAATCGCGGCTAAAGCGCTTGAGCATGAAGTCCATGACTTCGTCGCTTAAAAACACGCCGCGTGCGTCGGCTTCGCGCCTTAGCACGGCGCGACGCTCTGGCTCTGTAAGTACGTGCAGGGCGTAGACGTGGCCCCAGCCCAGGCGGGTGCGCAGATCGTCACGTAGCTGCAGGTCTGCTGGGGGTAGCGTGCCCGCAGCCAGCACCCAGCGCTGCTCGGTTTGGGCGTTGATAAACCAGTTGAAGGCGGCGTGCTGCTGCACGGCCGTGTACAGGTGCACGTCGTCCAGAATGACGGCGCTCCAGGCGGGATTGAACTCGAGCGGCTCGTGCACTTGCGCGTCGATCCAGCCGACATTAGCGCCCTGCCCGCGCAATGCCTCGCGCACGGCTTTGAGTAAGTGGGTTTTGCCGCTGGCCGCTTCGCCCCACAGGTAGGTAGGCACCGGCGAGCGCAGGGTGCTGCTGGCCCAGAGCTTGAGGTGTTCTAGCGCGGCCTGGTTGGGCCCGGTCAAAAAGCTCTCCAGACTGGCCACGGGCTTGAGCCCAATGTCTAGCGCCATTTGCTGCATGGTGCGCCCTAGCCTTTGTACAAGTCCGAGGCCAGGTAGCCCGCGCGCACGCGGCGCGCGGCGACCAGCAGCACGGCGCTGGCAGGTAGCGCGATGAATACGCCGACGAAGCCAAACAACTGCCCGAAGGCCAGCAGCATAAAGATGACGGCCAGCGGGTGCAGGCCAATGCGCTCTCCCACCAGGCGCGGCGTGAGGAAAAAGCCTTCAATGATCTGACCCGAACCGTACACCACCGCCACCATCACCAGCGCTTTGATAGACGCAAACTGCAGCAGCCCGGCCAGCACAGCCAGTATCAGCCCGATGCCAAAACCCACATAGGGCACAAACATGGCCAGCCCGGTAAACACGCCAATCGGCAGCGCCAAATCCAACCCAAACAACGCCAAGCCAATGCTGTAGTAGGTGGCCAAAATCACCATCACCAGCAACTGCCCGCGCAGGTACTGGCCTAGCACTTGGTCAGACTCGCCAGTAAAGCTGGCAAAACGCCCTTGCATGCCGCGCGGCACCAGTTCTTTGGCCAAGCCCACCAAGCGCTTCCAGTCCATCAGCAGATAAAACAAAGCGACGGGGATCAATACCAAATTGCCAATCACATACAGCGCCAAGCCACCGCCCAGCCTGAGGGAAGAGAGCAGCGAAGACAATGTATCTTCGGCGTTGGTGTTGAGATACTTGATGACAAAAGCCTTGACGCTGGCCGCATCCAATGTGAACTTGATGCCGATACTGGCCAAGAGTGGCGATGCCCATGCGTTGAGCTTGTCCACCAAGATGGGTAGTTGCTCACGCAGCAGGGGGATTTCTTTGGCCAAGATGGGCACGATCAGCAGCAGCACGGCCAACAGCGTCAGAACAAACACCACCTCTACCAGCACGACCGCCAGCACCCGGGGCACCTTGCCGCCCAGCAGGCCGTCCAGCTTATCGACCAGCGGCGTCAGCGCGTAGGCCAGCACGGCGGCCACCACAAAGGGCGTGAGCACGGAGCCCAGCAGCCATACCAAGAGCACCAAACCCATGGCAATGGCGGCCCATGCGGCGGCAGTTTTTTGTGCGGAAGTAAATTGCATACTGTGAAATGGGCGCAAGCGCCTAGAATTACGTCAATTCTACGGGGCAATGCCCTGCTTTTCCGCCGCTTTAAGCGCCCCTCAAGCACTCCACACGCGCAACACGCTATTAAATCATGAGCAATTCCAGCCCTAACACCCCCAAACCTCTCTCGTACAAAGACGCGGGGGTCGATATTGTGGCGGGCGACGCACTGGTAGAGCGCATCAAACCGCTGGCTAAAAAAACCATGCGCGAAGGCGTTTTGGCCGGTATTGGCGGCTTTGGCGCGCTGTTTGAGGTGCCCAAACGCTACAAAGAGCCGGTGCTGGTGAGCGGCACCGACGGCGTAGGCACCAAGCTGAAACTGGCCTTTGAATGGAATATGCACGACACCGTGGGCATTGACCTGGTGGCCATGAGCGTGAACGACGTGCTGGTGCAAGGCGCAGAGCCGCTGTTCTTTTTAGACTACTTTGCATGCGGCAAGCTGGATGTAGACACCGCCGTGGCCGTGGTGGGCGGCATTGCCAAGGGTTGCGAGCTGAGTGGCTGCGCGCTGATAGGCGGCGAAACGGCAGAGATGCCTGGCATGTACCCGGCGGGTGAATACGACCTGGCGGGCTTTTGCGTGGGCGCGGTGGAGAAGTCG
>JANMTF010000340.1:0-1507 GCA_031390175.1 Polaromonas sp. | reverse complement strand
GTGCTCACCACCAACTGCAGCAACAACTACGGCCCCTACCACTTCCCCGAAAAACTCATCCCGTTGATGATCGTCAACGCGCTGGCTGGCAAACCCCTCCCCGTGTACGGCGACGGCATGCAGATCCGCGATTGGCTGTATGTCAGCGACCACTGCAGCGCCATCCGCCGCGTGCTGGAAGCCGGCACACCGGGCGAGACCTACAACGTCGGCGGCTGGAACGAAAAGCCCAACATCGAGATCGTTAAAACCATCTGCGCCCTGCTCGACGAGCTGCGCCCCAAAGCCGATGGCACCCGATACACCAGCCAAATCAGCTACGTCACCGACCGCCCAGGCCACGACCGGCGCTACGCCATTGACGCCACCAAGATCCACAAAGAACTGGGCTGGAAACCGGTAGAGACCTTCGACAGCGGCATTCGCAAAACCGTGCAATGGTATTTGAACCATGCAGACTGGGTGGCCCAAGTGCAAAGCGGGGCTTATCGCGAATGGGTGCAGACCAACTACAACCAACGCGCCGCATGAAAATACTGCTTTTTGGAAAAAACGGGCAAGTCGGCTGGGAGTTGCAACGCAGCTTGGCCCCTCTGGGCGAAGTGATTGCGTTAGACCGGCACAGCACCGAGTATTGCGGCGACCTGCTCAATCCGAATGGCGTGGCGCAAACCGTGCTGTCAGTCAGGCCCGATGTGATCGTCAATGCAGCGGCCTATACGGCGGTGGACAAAGCCGAGTCTGATCAAGCCAATGCCACCACAGTCAATGCGGAGGCACCTGGAGCGATGGCGCTGGCGGCTGCGAAGGTGGGGGCTAAGCTGGTGCATTACTCGACCGACTACGTGTTCAACGGTGGCGGCAGCGCCCCATGGAATGAGACGGATGCCACTGACCCTCTGAGCGTGTATGGGGCCAGCAAACTGGCAGGTGAGCAAGCCATTGCCCAAAGCGGCGCGCACCACCTGATCTTTCGCACCAGTTGGGTGTATGCCGCGCGCGGTGGCAACTTTGCCAAAACCATGCTGCGCCTGGCGCAAGACCGTGAGACATTGAGCGTGATCAATGACCAGATTGGCGCACCTACCGGAGCCGACCTGCTGGCAGACGTGACGGCCCAAGCACTCACCCGCTGGGCCCACCGCGATGCATTGGGCGGGCTCTACCACCTCAGTGCAGCCGGGGAAACCTCTTGGTTCGGCTACGCACAGCATCTGTTTGCCCAGGTGCGCGAGCAGGGCATGGCGCTCAAACTCGTCGACGCGCAGCTCAAACCTATCCCCAGTTCTGAGTACAAAACCGCCGCCCAGCGGCCATTGAACTCGCGGCTGGACTGCACCAAGTTAAAATCAGCCTTTGAACTTCACCCTCCCCACTGGACAGTGGGCGTCAACCGCATGTTGGCGGAAATTTAATTAAATATCTCATGACACACCGCAAAGGCATCATCCTGGCAGGCGGCTCCGGCACGCGCCTGCACCCCGCCACGCTGGCCATGAGCAAGCAA